>NZ_JADDRN010000015.1:0-159083 GCF_017355445.1 Delftia sp. SD018 | reverse complement strand
TGTGGGTCCGTTCACCAAGCGCGACGATGCCGAGCAGCTCAAGCAAAAGCTCGATGGCGCCGGGGTCGAGTCCACGCTGGTGCGCGCCGCACGCTGAAAGCGCGTTGCAACAAGAGCGCTGAACTTTTGGCGGGCCCCTGCCTCCTAACCTGCAGCATTGAACGAGGAGTTTGTTTTGATGAATCGCCGCGACTTTTCCCTGGCTGCCTCGGCAGCCGCTGCCAGCGCACTGACGCTGGGCACTTCCGCCGCCCAGGCCCAGGCCGCAGCGCCCAAGGAGGGCAAGGACTACATCAAGCTGGCCAAACCCGCACCCACCAGCGCCGGCGCCGGCAAGGTCGAGGTGGTCGAGTTCTTCTGGTACAGCTGCCCGCACTGCAATGCGTTCGAGCCCACCTTTGCCGCCTGGAAGAACCAGGCACCGGCCGACGTGGTCGTGCACCGCGTGCCCGTGGCTTTCAACGCCACTTTCGTGCCCCAGCAAAAGCTCTACTACGCCTTCGAAGGCATGAACTTGCTGGACACCATGCATGCGCGCGCCTTCCACGCCATCCATGTGGAACGCAACCGCCTGGCCAAGGACGACGAGATCTTCGCCTGGGTGGGCAAGCAGGGCGTGGACGTGGCCAAGTTCAAGGAGGTCTACAACTCCTTCAGCGTCTCCAACCAGGTTCGCAAGGCCACCCAGCTGCAGCAGGACTATGACGTGGAAGGCGTGCCGGCCATGGGCGTGGCGGGCCGTTACTACACCGACGGCACCAAGGCCGGCAACATGACCAATGTGCTGCGCGTGGTCGATCAGCTGATCGCCACCAGCCGCAAGGGCTGAGGCCCGGGCCTCGGCCCAGCCAGTCCGCGACAGGCCCGCCATTGCGCGGGCCTGTCGCTTTTGGAAACCTCTTTTTGTGCCTTTGTGTCAGCGCTTTCCGTGCCCGTTGAAAGACGCCAGGAACGGTTGCGCGCGACACCCCCTACAATGGATGCAAGAAGCGTGCCCTCCATGAAACAACGACTTTCCTCCCTCCTGCTCGCCGCCGCCCTGGCGGCTTTCGCCGGTATGGCCCAGGCCGAAAAGGCCGACAGCACCAAGCCCATGAACATCGAGGCTGATGCGCTGCGCCATGACGAACTCAAGCAGACCAGCGTCTTCACTGGCAACGTGGTGATGACCAAGGGCACCATCGTGCTGCGCGGCGCCCAGCTCGATGTGCGGCAAGACCCTGAAGGCTTTCAGTACGGCGTGGTGACGGCCGAGGCGGGCAAGCGTGCCTTCTTCCGCCAAAAGCGCGATACCGTGCCGGGCCAGCCCGAGGAGTTCGTGGAAGGCGAGGGCGAGGTCATCGAATACGACGGCAAGGCCGACCTCGTGAAGTTCATCCGCCGCGGCGAACTGCGCCGCTATCGCGGCGGCCAGCTCAGCGACGAGATCACCGGCTCCATCATCGTCTACAACAACCTCACCGACGTGTTCACCGTTGACGGGCAAAAGACCAGCGGTGGCCAGCCCAGCTCCACGGCCGGCCAGGGCGGTCGCGTGCGCGCCGTGCTGGCGCCCAAGGAAGGCACGCCGGGCTCGCAGCCGCGCGCCCCCGCAGCGGGCACGCCGGGCACGTCCCTGCAGCCCAGCAACAGCCTGGACAGCCTCGGCGGTACCAAGCGATGAGCGGGCAAGCCGCAGCCCCGGCTGCCACTGCACGCGCCGACCAGGGCAGCAGCCTGCAGGCACGCCATCTGGCCAAGTCCTACGGCAGCCGCAAGGTGGTCAAGGACGTGTCGCTGTCCGTGAAAAAGGGCGAGGTCGTGGGCCTGCTGGGCCCCAACGGCGCGGGCAAGACCACCTCGTTCTACATGATCGTGGGCCTGGTGCGCAGCGACGGCGGCGACATCTTCATCGACGGCCAGGCCGTGGGCAACATGCCCATCCACCAGCGCTCGCGCCTGGGCCTGTCCTACCTGCCGCAAGAGGCATCGATCTTCCGCAAGCTCAGCGTCGAGGACAACGTGCGCGCCGTGCTGGAGCTGCAAAGGGACGAGCAGGGCCGGCCGCTGGCGCGCAGCGTCATCGAGGAGCGCCTGACGGCGCTGCTGCAGGAATTGCGCGTGGACCATCTGCGCGCATCGCCTGCGCTGGCGCTGTCGGGCGGCGAACGCCGCCGCGTCGAGATCGCGCGCGCCCTGGCCACGCAGCCGCGCTTCATCCTGCTGGACGAGCCCTTTGCCGGCATCGACCCCATCGCCGTGATCGAGATCCAGCGCATCATCGGCTTTCTCAAGGCGCGCGGCATCGGCGTGCTGATCACCGACCACAACGTGCGCGAGACGCTGGGCATCTGCGACCATGCCTTCATCATCAGCGACGGCCACGTGCTCGCCCAGGGCACACCCGAGGAGATCGTGGACAACGCCGAAGTGCGGCGTGTCTACCTCGGCGAACACTTCCGGATGTAGCGCCATGCCCTGCCTGGCCCGTCTGCGAGACTGTCTGCGCGAAGGAGCTGCCGCTTGAAGCCCGGTCTGTCGCTGCGCGTCTCCCAGCATCTTTCGCTCACTCCCCAGCTGCAGCAGTCGATACAGCTGCTGCAGCTGTCCACGCTGGAGCTGGCGCAGGAAGTGGAGCAGATGCTGGGCGACAACCCCTTCCTGGAGCTGGCGAACGAGGAGGGCGATCACGATGCGGCTGCCGGCACCCGCGAGCCTGCCGCGCCCGGCGCCGAGGCCACGGAGTCCTTCCAGGAAAGCCGCGCAGACCAGCCTTCGGCGGCGGTGGAGTGGGAGCCCTCGGCGGACGCATCCTCCGGCGATGCCGTGGAGACTTCCGGCACGGCCGAGTCCCTGAGCTGGGAAGGCGACGGCCAGACCAACTCGGGCAACGATGACCGCGACTGGGGCAGCGATGCGCCCTCCAGCCGCACGCGCGGGCAGGGCGAGGAAGACGAGGCCGATGCCACCGAACTGGCTCGCAGCGCCGAAAGCCTGACCGACCACCTGCACCGCCAGGCCCTGAGCCTGCGCCTGGGCGAGGTGGACCGCGCCGCACTGCGCTTTCTGATCGAGAACCTCAACGACGACGGCTACCTGGAAGATCCGCTTGACGAGCTGGCACAGGGCCTGGCGGGCGACGACCTGGAGGAGTGCGAGGAACTGGTGCACCGCTTCACCGTGGCGCTGCGCCTGCTGCAAAGCCTGGAGCCCGTGGGCGTGGGCGCGCGCGACCTGGCCGAATGCCTGACGCTGCAACTGCGCGACCAGCTGGCCGATGCCGAGCGCGAAGGCAACGGCAGTGCCGAGGACGAAGACCGGCAGGCCGTGCTGCGCACCGCGCTGGACATCTGCGCCCAGCCCATGGACCTGCTGGCGCGGCGCGACCTGCGCAAGCTCGCCAGCCTGTGCGGTGCGCGCGAGGAGCGGCTGCGCGAGGCGCTGGTGCTGATCACCCGGCTGGAGCCACGCCCGGGCCGGCGCTTTGCCGACGTGCAGCGCCAGATCGTCGTGCCCGACGTCATCGTGCGCCCCGTGCGCAGCGGCGCGGGCCGCATGGACTTCAGCGTGCAGCTCAACCCCGACGTCATGCCCAAGCTGCGCGTGCACGACATCTATGCCAGCGCGCTGCGCAGCCACAGGGGCAGCGAAGGCCATGCAGCGCTGCAGCAGCGGCTGCAGGAGGCGCGCTGGTTCATCAAGAACATCCAGCAGCGCTTCGACACCATCCTGCGCGTGTCGCAGGCCATCGTGGAGCGCCAGAAGAACTTCTTCGTGCATGGCGAGCTGGCCATGCGCCCGCTGGTGCTGCGCGACATTGCCGATGCGCTGGGCCTGCATGAATCCACCATCAGCCGCGTGACCACGGCCAAGTACATGGCCACGCCGCAGGGCACCTACGAGCTCAAGTACTTCTTCGGCTCGGGCCTGGGCACCGAGGCCGGTGGCAATGCCTCCAGCACGGCCGTGCGCGCGCTGATCAAGCAGTTCGTCGCGGCCGAAGACCCCAAGAAGCCGCTGTCGGACAACCAGCTGGCCGACATGCTCAAGGAGCAGGGCATCGAATGCGCGCGGCGCACGGTGGCCAAGTACCGCGAGCTGCTCAAGATCCCGCCGACCACGCTGCGCAAGGCGCTGTAGCCCAGGCGCGCAAACTCGTCATCGCGCCATCGCGCCATCGTGGTGTCTATGGCGTTCGGCCGGCCACGTCATCCCACTTCAAGCCGAATTTCAGCAGGTACTTGCGCAGGCGGTCGGCATCGTTGACCACGCTGCGCTGGGTGCGTGACCGGTCGAACAGGCGGCGCCCCGCATCGGACAGCGAAGGCGACTCCCGGCACACGCGCACCACCGCTTCGAGCTGCATGCGGTCGAACAGATCCAGTGGTTCCAGCACTTCGGCAGACAGCAGGCTTTGCAGGCTGGCGCCGGCCGGTTGCACGGCATCGCCTCTTTGCCACAGCCACTTCAGGCGCTGGATCTCGGCATCGACCAGGGCCGTGGAGATGCGCCCCCCGTCGGCCAGCGTGGCCAGGCGCGTCATGCTGGCCGACAGGTCGCGGAAGTTGCCGCTCCACAGCGCCTCGGGCGAGCGCGCAAAGCGCAGATAGCGCTCGCGGGCCTCCACATTGAAGCGCACCATCTGGCCGGTCTCGTCGGCCGAGCGCGCGAGCAGGTGGTCCATGTTGGGTTCGATGTCCTCGGGGCGCCCGGCCAGGCCCGGCAGCGCGTAGGACCACAGGTTGATGCGCGCGAACAGATCCTCGCGAAAGCGCCCCTGCGCCACGTCGATGCGCAGGTCGCGGTGCGTGCCGGCGACCAGCTGGAAGTCGCTGCTGACCTCGCGGTCGCTGCCCATGGGATAGAAGCGCTTTTCCTCCACCGCCTTGAGCAGCATGGCCTGTTCGTCCAGGCCCAGCTCGCCGATTTCGTCCAGGAACAGCACGCCCTGGTGCGCGCTGCGCAGCAGGCCGGCGCGGTCGGCCGCAGCGCCCGTGAACGCGCCCTTCTTGTGGCCGAACAGCACCGAGGCCGCACCATCACCGCGCAGCGTGGCGCAATTGACCTCCACGAAATCGCCCTGCACCTGGTGCCTGGCCTTCTTCAACTCGTACATGCGCCGCGCCAGATGCGACTTGCCCGCACCCGTGGGACCCGTGAGCAGGATGGGCGCGCGCGAGCGCACGGCCACGCGCTCGATCTCGTCGATCAGCGCGTTGAACCCGGCATTGCGCGTGGCGATGCCACTCTTGAGAAATTGCACGGCCTCGCTCTGCTCGGCGCCGAAGCGCTGGGCGATCACGTCGTAGCGCGACAGGTCCAGGTCGATCAGCGCATAGCTGCCAGGGTCGCCCATGCGCTGGCGCCGGGGTGGCGAGGTCTGGGCCAGCACGCCGGGAATGCGGCGCGACTCCACCAGCAGGAACAGGCAGATCTGTGCCACGTGCGTGCCCGTGGTGATGTGCGTCCAGTACTCCTCGCGCTCGGGGTCGAAGCGGTAGGCCTGCGTCCAGTCGAACAGCCGCGCATAGACCTCGCCGAAATCCCAGGGATCGGCAATGTCCATGGGCACGAGGTTCACCTGGGTCTCGGGCGATGCCGTGGCGATGTCGCCCTGCAGCAGCTGCGCCAGGGCCAGATGGGGCGGCGTGTAGAGCAGCTCCAGCCGCTCCACCACCAGATCCTCGTGCTGCATGAGGGAGAGGGTCGGCCGCCATTTTTCCCAGCGCCCCGCGCCCCTGCCGGAGTCCAGCTGCGTACCCAGAAAGCCGATGACGACCTTTTTCTTTTTCATTTTTTTGTCTAGTTGAATAGCTGAAATTCTAGTTTCTTTGAATCGAATAAGAAGTCAAGAAAAGTGTGATTTGAGATTTATTCAAATAAATCAATGGGTTGAAGAATTGTTTGGCGCCTGAGGCCAGGCTGGCACGCATCTCGCAATAACCAAGGCATCCAGTGCAGGCGGTGACCGCTCACAGGCCGGGGTTGGGGCAAAGGCCCGCCCCGCCGGTGCCGGAAGTCCGGGCCCTCAGGGGCTTGTCGATTTCCCGCATGCCGCACGCCGCAGGCGCTGGGTAACGGCAAGGTTGTGGAAACCGTCCCGCAAGGGACGCCTGGTTCGACTCCAGGCTTGCCAGCCACTGGTAGCTCAGTCTGGTAGAGCACCCTCGCAAGAGGACTGTCGCAGGTTCGATTCCTGTCCACTCTTCCGGCCGCAAGGCCGGGCTATTGAAACGGTCGAAAGACCACCCGCCGAACGCGGGAGGTGGCCACCGGGTTGCGATGCAGCCCAAGGCCGCCACCCGTCAGCGGCGGCGGCTGTGCCAGGTCCCGGCACGGTCCGCGCCCGCAGCCAGCCACGCTGCAACCTGTTTCCAGGGTTGCCGCCACGGCGCACTGCAAGGCCCGGGCCGTGCCCCCTGGAACCCCGCCGCTGCTGTAACGGCACCCCTATTGATTGCGGCGAAGACGCCGAACGAGGAGAAGAAGAAATGCTGAAGATCCAACGCATCACCATCAAGAAGAACGAACGCGCCCTGCTGCTGCGCAATGGCGATTTCGAGCGCGTGCTGCACAGCGGCCGGCACTGGCTGTTTGCCGGCACCGACCAGCTGCGCGTGGAAACCTTTGCCCTGGAGCAGCCCGCCTTCACGCACGGCCTGGCCGACTACCTGATGGCCCAGGAGCCCGCCGTGGTGGCCGCCGAATTCCTGCGCGTGGAACTGTCCGAAACCGAGGCGGGCCTGCGCAGCGAAAACGGCGTGCTGGTCGAGATCCTGCCGCCCGGCACGCGCCGCCTGTACTGGAAGGGACTGGTGGACGTGGGCGTGCAGGTGGTCGACCTGCAGGCCGGCGCCGAGCTGCCCGCCGCCCTGGCGGCGCGCCTGACCCAGACGCAGCTGCGCCAGCGCAGCGTGTCCGGCCTCAACGGCGTGCTGCAGGTGCAGGTGCCCGCAGGCCAGTGCGCGCTGCTGACCATCGACGGAAAGGTGGACCGCCTGCTGCAGGCCGGCAGCCATGCGTTCTGGAAGTTCGGCCGCAGCATTGCCGTGGAGCTGGTGGACCTGCGCCTGCAGGCCGTCGAGGTCTCGGGCCAGGACATCATGACCCGCGACAAGGTGAGCCTGCGCCTGAACCTGAGCGCGACCTATCGCCACACCGACGTTCTGCGCGCCTTTGCCCAGCTGCAAAAGCCCGCCGAGCACCTGTACCGCGAACTGCAGTTCGCGCTGCGCGCCGCCGTGGGCACCCGCACCCTCGATGAGCTGCTGGAGAACAAGACGGTGATCGACGACGTGGTGACCGCACACATGGCGGCCAAGCTGCAGCCCTTCGGCATGGTGGTGGAGAGCGTGGGCGTGAAGGACATCGTGCTGCCCGGCGAGATGAAGGCCATCCTGACCCAGGTGGTGCAGGCCGAAAAGCAGGCCCAGGCCAACGTGATCCGCCGCCGCGAGGAAACGGCGGCCACGCGCTCGCTGCTCAACACCGCCAAGGTCATGGAGGACAACCCCGTGGCCCTGCGCATGAAGGAGCTGGAGACGCTGGAACGCGTGGCCGAGCGCATCGACAAGATCTCCGTGTTCGGCGGGCTGGACCAGGTGCTCAACGGGCTGGTGAAGATGCGTTGACCGGCAGGCTGGTCGGGACACAACGGACAACGAAGAAACAAAAGAGAGGTACGGCCATGGTCGCATTCGAAGAACTATGGAGCTATGAGGTGGGCAAGGCGGGCTGGGCGACGTTGAAGTTCAGCACGCCCGAGGAGGACCTGGTGTGTGCCGTGTCCTACCTGCATGATTCGCTGGGTGATCTGGCCGCCATGGCGCTGGCCTTGGCCAAGGGCGCGCACCGCGCTGCCGCCGTGTTCATGGACGAGCCCGGCGAAGTGCACCTGAGCATGGAGGGTGACCGCGACACCCTTTCATACGAGCTGCGGCAGTACGCGGACTGGGCCAGCTGGGGCATCACCGCCATGGATGACTATGAAGTGCTGGCCCGTGGGCAGGTGGCCCGCGAGGACGTGGTGCGCAGCGTGTACCGCGTGCTGGACGGTATTTATTGCGGCATGGGTGTAGAGGAATACAGAAAGCGCTGGCTGGAGCATGAATTCCCGCTGCGGGACTATCAAAGCCTGGGCAGCGCCATCCGCAAGCGGGACCTGTCTCGCCTGATGCGTGGATGAGCCGCGCGGCAGCAAGACCTAAACAAGACGAACAGACAAGAAGACTGAAGGACAACGCAATGAACTACCTGCAACACAACGTGGAAAACGGCGTCCCCATCAAGATGTGGACCAAGGGCGTGCCCGTGGAGGACGAGGCGCGCAGGCAGCTGGAGAACGCCGCGCGCCTGCCCGTGGTGTTCAAGCATGTCGCGGCCATGCCCGACGTGCACCTGGGCATAGGCGCGACCGTGGGCTCGGTGATTCCGACCATCAAGGCCATCATCCCGGCGGCCGTGGGCGTGGACATCGGCTGCGGAATGATGGCCGCCAAGACCACGCTGCGCGCCGAGGACCTGCCCGACAACCTGGGCCCGCTGCGCTCGGCGATAGAGCAGGCCGTGCCGCATGGCTCGGTGCCGCGCCACCGGGGCCGTGATCCCGGCAGCTGGGAGAACCCGCCCGTGTCGGTGGACCAGGTCTGGGCCACGCTGGCCGATGAGTTCGACCTGCTGTGCGAGCTGCATCCGCGCCTGGCCAACACCAACAACCGCAAGCACCTGGGAACGCTGGGCAGCGGCAACCACTTCATCGAGATCTGCCTGGACGAGGCGGGCTTCGTGTGGTTCATGCTGCACTCGGGCTCGCGCGGCGTGGGCAATGCCATCGGCACCCATTTCATCGAGCTGGCCAAGAAGGACGCAGAACTGCATCAGCGCAACCTGCCCGACAAGGACCTGGCCTATTTCGAGGAAGGGGCCCGCTACTTTGGCGACTATGTGCGCGGCGTGTCCTGGGCGCAGAAGTTCGCCATGCGCAACCGCGAGGTGATGATGGCCAACCTCATCGCCACGGTGCGCAAGGTGATCGCCAAGCCCTTCGAGTCGCATGTGGAGGCGGTGAACTGCCACCACAACTACGTGCAGCAGGAGCGCCATTTCGGCCAGGACGTGTTCATCACCCGCAAGGGCGCGGTGAGCGCGCGGCGCGGCGAGCTGGGCATCATCCCGGGCAGCATGGGCGCGCGCAGCTATATCGTGCGCGGCCTGGGCAACCCGGAGAGCTTCGAGAGCTGCAGCCACGGTGCGGGCCGCGTGATGAGCCGTACCAAGGCCAAGAAGATGTTCAGCGTGGCGGACCACATCAAGGCCACCGAGGGCGTGGAATGCCGCAAGGATGCCAATGTGGTGGACGAGATTCCCATGGCCTACAAGGACATCGATGCGGTCATGGCCGCGCAGCAGGATCTGGTGGAGGTGGTGCACACCCTGAAGCAAGTGGTGTGCGTGAAAGGATAGGCACCCCCTGAGCCGCTATGCGGCTTCCCCCTCTCTACCCGCTTCGCGGGGGAGGGGGACGACCCCCTCGGTGCGGGGCGGCCCTTCCTCGGTGTCCCTCGCTTGGGGCTTGCCAGTCTTATGAGGCGTGGCAATTGAAAAGAAAGCAGGATGAGAGCATGAGGGAAGAGAAGGTATTGAGCGCGCATCCGGTCTCCGATGCCATGCGCGCCACGGTGCTGGCCAATCTGGCCGAGGTGGAGCGCAGGCACGAGGTCACGGTGCTGTTTGCCTGCGAGTCGGGCAGCCGCGGCTGGGGCTTTGCCTCGCCTGACAGCGACTATGACGTGCGCTTCATCTATGTCCACCGCCTGCCCTGGTATCTGACGGTGGCGCCGGGCCGCGATGTCATAGAGCAGCCGCTCAGCGGCGAGCTCGATGTCAGCGGCTGGGAGCTGCGCAAGGCGCTGGGGCTGCTGCGCGCCTCCAACCCCACGCTGCTCGAATGGCTGCGCTCGCCCGTGGTCTACCGGCAGGAGCAGCCCTGGGCCGAGCGCCTGCATCTGCTGGCCGAGCAGGGCTTTTCGCCGGTGCGCGGCTACCACCACTATGTGGCCATGGCGCGCAAGAACCTGCGCGCCCACCTGCAGGGCGATGTGGTGCGCTACAAGAAATACTTCTACGTGCTGCGCCCCTTGCTGGCCGCGCGCTGGATACGCGATGGGCGCGGTGCACCGCCCATGCGCTTTGCACAGCTGGCGGCGGGCACGCTGGAGGATGCAGGCCTGCTGGCCGAGCTCAATGAGCTGCTGGAGCTCAAGATGCGCCTGGGCGAGGCCGCCAAGGGGCCGCGCCGGGTGCGCGTCCATGATTTCCTAGAGCGCGAGCTGGCCCATGCCATGGCCCATGCGCCCGATCCGGGGGAGCAGGCCGATGCGGCGCCGCTGGACCGCTATCTGCGGGATGCCGTGGCGCGCTTTGGCGGCAATGAATGAAAGAGAAAAATGAAAGTGATCGAGATCGACGGCTCCGCCGGGGAGGGCGGAGGCCAGATGCTGCGCAGCGCGCTGGCGCTGTCCATGTGCACGGGTCAGCCCTTTGCCATGCAGCGCATCCGTGCCGGGCGCGCCAAGCCGGGCCTGATGCGCCAGCACCTGGCCTGCGTCAATGCCGCCGCCGAAATCTGCGGCGCGCAGATGCAGGGCGCCGAGATGAATTCGCAGGCGCTGCAATTTGCGCCGGGGCCGGTGCGTGCGGGCGAGTACCGCTTCGTGATCGCCTCGGCGGGCAGTTGCACCCTGCTGCTGCAGACGCTGTGGCCCGCGCTGATGCTGGCCGATGGCGAAAGCCGCCTGACCCTGGGCGGCGGCACCCACAACCCGGCCGCGCCACCCTTCCATTTCCTGGAGCGCAGCTATGCGCCGCTGCTGCACAGGCTGGGCGCGCGCTGCGAACTGCGGCTGCGCCGGCTGGGCTTTTATCCGGCCGGTGGCGGCGAGATGGACGTGACGATCACACCGGCAACCAATGGGCTTGTGCCTTTCGATATGACCGAACGCGGCGCCCCCGTGGCCAGCCATGCCGAATGCTTTGCGCCCGCGCTGCCACGCGCGGTGGCCCAGCGCGAACTGGACCATCTGGGCCAGGCCCTGGGCTGGTCTGGCGAGCAGCTGCAGGTGGCTGCCGTGCGCCAGAACGAGGGGCCGGGCAACGCGCTGCTTGCCACGCTGGCCTATGAGCACCTGAGCGAAGTGTTCACGCAATTCGGCATGAAGGGCGTCAGCGCCGAAAAGGTGGCGCATGACCTGGCGCGCGAGGTGCGCCGCCACCAGGGCAGCCGGGCCGCGCTGGGCCCGTACCTGGCCGACCAATGGGCCCTGCCGCTGGCGCTGGCCGTCTGGCGCAGCGGGCGCGGCGCCAGCTACACCTGCACGGAACTGACGCCGCATGCGCGCAGCAATTTCGAGGTGATCGAGCGCTTTGTGCCTGTGCGCTTTGTGCCCGTGCGCCTTACCACGGACGCAACGGGCGACGGCTGGCGTGTTTCGCTCTCGCCAGCCTGAGCGGCCTCAGCGATCGGCCCGTACCAGCGTGCTCTTGCCGAACAGGCTCTCCAGCAGGTCCACCACCAGTTCGGCCGTCTGGTTGCGCACATCCAGTGCGGGATTGAGCTCCACCAGATCCATCGAGCCCAGGCGTCCGGTGTCGGCCAGCATCTCCATGCACAGCTGGGCCTCGCGGTAGCTGGGGCCGCCGCGCACGGGGGTGCCGGTGCCGGGCGCGATGTCGGGATCGAGGTAGTCCACGTCGAAGCTCAGGTGCAGGTGGGTGTCGCTGCCTTCCAGGTCTTCCAGCGCGCGGCGCATGACCTCGCGCATGCCCAGCTCGTCGATGGCGCGCATGTCATAGACCTCCACGCCCAGCGAATGCAGCAGGCGCTTTTCCTGGTCATCCACGCTGCGCAGGCCGATCTGGCACAGCGAGGCGGCTGCCAGCGCCGGATCGCCGCCCTGGGACAGCGCGGTGAGCTCCGCGGGCCCCAGGCCGCACAGGCTGGCCACGGGCATGCCGTGCAGGTTGCCGCTGGGCGAGATATCGGGCGTGTTGCAGTCGGCGTGCGCGTCCAGCCAGATCACGCGCAGCGCGCGGCCCCGTCGGCGGCAGTGGGCGGCCACGGCGCTGATCGAACCCATGGCCAGGCTGTGGTCGCCGCCCAGCATCAGCGGCAGCTCGCCGTCGTCCAGCGCCTGGCCCACGGCCTGGTGCACGGCGTCCATCCAGGCGCGGGCCGGTGCGAGGTGGCGCAGCCCCTGCTCGGGCGGTGTCTGCGGATTGGGCGGGCCTGCCAGATTGCCGATGTCCCTCACCTGGCAGCCCAGCTGGCGCAGCGCCGGGCCCAGGCCGGCCACGCGCAGTGCGTCGGGGCCCATGGCGCTGCCCAGGCGGCTGGCGCCGATGTCGGTGGGCACGCCTATGAGTCTCAGGGCGCGCGCGGTCTGCGGGGTCGTATGGGTGTTCATGCTCATGGGACCCATGGTATGCAGTCCCCGTGTCAGCCAAAGCCGCGTTCTGCCTGCCCGGCCTCGCGCACCAGCCGGTACAGGTCGCGGGGGTCGGCCAGCGCAGGCACCAGGTCGATCGACTGCATCAGTCCGGTGTCGTGGGCCAGCGCGCGCAACCAGCGCAGGGCCGAATAGTCCTCCAGCGCAAAGCCCACGGAGTCGAACAGCGTGATCTCCGTGTCATGCCCGCGGCCCGGCGCCTGGCCGTTGATGACCTGCCACAGCTCGGTCACGGGCGCGTCGGCGGGCAATTGCTGCAGCTCGCCTTCCACGCGCGTCTGGGGCGTGAACTCCACGAAGATGCGCGCGCGCCGCAGCAGTGCCAGAGGCAGCTCGGTCTTGCCGGGGCAATCGCCGCCGACGGCGTTGATGTGGGTGCCCGGGCGCACGTCGGCATCGGCGATCACGCAGGCGCGGTGTTTGGCGGCCGTCACCGTGGTCACGATGTCGGCGCCCTCCAGGGCCTCGGCGCTGCTGGCGCAGCAGGTGATGCGCTGGGCCGCGATGCCCGCATGGCCCAGGTTGTCCACCAGCTTGCGCATGGCCTGGACATCGATGTCGAAGATGCGCAGCCGTTCCACGCCCAGCAGGTGGGTGAAGGCCAGGGCCTGGAATTCGGACTGCGATCCTGCGCCGATCAGCGCCATGCTGCGGCAGCCCGGCCGTGCCAGCCGGCGCGCGGCCAGCGCCGAGGTGGCGGCGGTGCGCAGCGCCGTGGCCAGCGTCAGGTCGGACAGGAAGACCGGCAGGCCCGTGGCCACGTCGGCCAGGGCGCCGAAGGCCATCACCGTGGGCAGGTCCCGATCGGCGTTGTCCGGGTGGCCGTTGACGTACTTGAAGGCGTAGTCGAGCGCATCGGACACGGGCATGAGCTCGATCACGCCGCCGGGCGAATGGTGGGCGATGCGGGCCGATTTCTCGAAATCGGGCCAGCGTGCGAAGTCTTCCTCGATGGCATCGGCCAGGCCGGCCAGGCAGGCGGCAACGCCGACCTGCGCCACCAGGCGTGCGGCCTGCGTGGCGCCGAGGAAATCCGTGTGGACGGGCGTGGTTCGAGGCTTCATGGTGCTCTCCCTCGCGGTTGCTTCCACTGTAGGCCCGGGCCGAAGCGCAGGCAAGCGGGTTTCGGCTGGCGCCTGCGCGGGGAATCGCGGTGCGCGTATGCTCGGCACCCAAGCTATGAACCAACTGCATCTGTTTTTGCCCTGCGCCGCCGGCGTTGAGGGATTTCTGGCCGACGAGGTCCACGCGATCACCGGCCTGAGCGGCCACGACCTCATGGTGGGCCGTGGCGGCGTGATGGTGCGCGGCCTGTGGCGCGACGCCCTGCTGCTGAACCTGCACAGCCGGCTGGCCCAGCGCGTGCTGGTGCAGCTGTCGCAGACCCTGTACCGCAACGAGAACGACCTGTACCGCGCCGCCAGCGAAGTGGCCTGGGAGATCTGGTTCTCCCCGCGCGAGAGCTTCAAGATCGAGGTCACGGCCCAGCACAGCCCGCTGACCAGCCTCAACTTCGCGGCGCTGCGCGTCAAGGACGCCATTGCCGACCGCTTCCGCGACAGGAAGGGCGTGCGCCCCGACGTGGAAACGCGCCACCCCGACGTGCGCGTGCACCTGCACCTGACGACCGACGAGGCCACCATCTACATCGACACCTCGGGCGAGGCGCTGTTCAAGCGCGGCTGGCGCGAGGACAAGGGCGATGCGCCGCTCAAGGAAACCCTGGCCGCGGCCATGATCGCCGCCACGGGCTGGGACCCGCATGGCGACGATCCCCAGCCGCTGTACGACCCCTGCTGCGGCAGCGGCACGGTGCTGATCGAGGCTGCGCAGATTGCACGCCGCATTCCGGCCGGCATCCTGCGGCGCTTCGCGTTCGAGAAGCTGGTGCCCTTCCAGAGGCATGTGTGGGAAGCCATGCTGGACGAGGCCGAGGCCGCCATCCTGCCCGACAGCCCCGTGGCCATCTATGGCTCCGACGTGTCCCACCGCATGGTGGACTTTGCCCAGCGCAACGCCGAGCGCGCTGGCGTGGGCCAGACCGTGCAACTGCGCGGTGGCGACGCGCTGCAGCGCATGCCGCCCTGCGAGCAGCCCGGCCTGATGCTGCTGAACCCGCCCTATGGCGAGCGCATTGCCGCAGCCGGCTCGGCCGGCCGCAGTGCCGGTGAACGCATGGAAGTGGTCGAGCGCGCGGGCCGCGAGACGGCCCAGACCGAGGACGGAGTGGAATTCTTCAGCCAGCTGGCCACCCACTGGAAGAAGAACTATAGCGGCTGGAGCGCCTGGATGCTCACGCCCGACCTCAAGCTGCCCGGCAAGATGCGCCTGAAGGAGGCGCGCCGCACGCCCATGTGGAACGGCCCCATCGAATGCCGGCTGTTCCGTTTCGACATGATCCGTGGCGCAGTCAAGCCCAGAAAGGCCGCCGAAGGCCCGGCAGAGGGCGCCGCGCCATGAAGATCGTGCTGCGCTGGCCGCAGTGCAACGACGGCTACGAAGGTCCCCTGCCCCGGCCCGTGGTGCTCGATACCAATGTGGTCCTTGACATGCTGATCTTCGACGATCCGCATGTTCCGCCGATCCGCGAACTGGTGGAGCAGGGACAGATGCGCTGGATTGCCGACCAGGCCCAGCGCCTCGAACTCGAACGCGTGCTGCACTACAGCCAGATCGCGCCGCGCGTGGCTTTCTACGGCAAGACGGTCGAGGGCGTGCTCTCGGCCTTTGACGGAGCGGTCGAATACGTGGCCGATGCGCCGCGCATCCGCTTTGCCTGCACCGACCCCGACGACCAGCATTTCCTGGACCTGGCCAGCCAGCACCAGGCGCTGCTGATCAGCAAGGACAAGGCCGTGCTCAAGCTGCGCAAGCGCGTGGCCGGCCTGGGCGCCACCGTGGGCAACATCCTGCTGGCCGAGCAGGAAGAGGCGCTGGCCGCCTGACGCCCTGGCCGCTGTTGTGCAGCAACCACCCAGGCGGCAATGGGGCAACAGCCTGGGTGCGGCCCACTGGACGGCTTTCTCCTAAACTGGCGGCCATGCAGCAAGGCGCAAGCCCTTCTGCCAGGAGGACGGCCTCCCCCACATCGGGACATGCATGCGCCGGGACGACCCGGCTCCACAAGGAGTTTTCCATGGCATGGGTCTATCTGTTGGTGGCGGGGCTGCTCGAAGTGGTCTGGGCGTTTTCGATGAAGCAATCGCACGGCTTCACGCGGCTGGTGCCCAGCGCCATCACCATCGTCACCATGATCGCCAGCTTCGGCCTGCTGGCCGTGGCCATGCGCAGCCTGCCGCTGGGCACGGCCTACACGATCTGGACCGGCATCGGCGCCGTGGGCGCCTTCCTGGTCGGCATCACGGTCCTGGGCGAGCAGGTCAGCGCCATGCGCATCGGCGCGGCCGTGCTCATCGTTTCGGGCCTGGTGCTGATGAAGCTGTCCTCGGACTGAGCGGGGCCGCCCCCTGCCGGCCAGGCCGGCAGGAGGTCGGGGACCGGGCTCAGAGCCTGGCTCAGAAGCGGTATTTGACGCCCACCATCAGATTGCGCGGCGTGCCGTAGTGGCTGTAGTAGCCCGCGTAGCTGAAGTACTTGCGGTCCAGCGCGTTGTTCAGGTGCACCGAAGCACTCCAGTGCCGGTCGATGTCATAGCGTGCCATCAGGTTCACCACGGCATAGCTGGCCTGCCGTACCGTGGCGTCGCCTACCTCGCTTTGCCAGTTCACTCCGCCGCCCAGTGTCAGCCCCTGTAGTGCGCCGCCCAGGCGGTAGCTGCTGAAGAGCTTGACGCTGTTGCGCGGCAGCATGGTGTTGATGCGCTGGCCCTCTGCATTCGTGGTCAGGGTGTTGGCATAGCCGGCTGAGACCTGCCAGCCCGGCGCCAGCTCGCCGCTCAGTTCCATCTCCAGCCCCTGGGAGGTGGTGTTCTGCTCGGCCTTGTAGACATTGCTGCCCGGGAATTGCGCCTGCCACACCGCCAGGTTGTCCTGCTTGAGGTTGAACAGGGCCAGGCTGGAGTTGAGCTTGCCGTCCAGGTGCCTGCCCTTGATGCCGACCTCCAGTCCTCGCCCTTCCATGGGCGCCAGCGTGGCATTGTTCTCGTCGCGCACCCAGGAGGCCTGGGGATTGAAGATCTTGGTGTAGCTGGCGTACAGCGCCCACTGGGGCGTCATGTCGTAGACGGCGCCCACGTAGGGGATGAAGGCGCCGTTTTCCCGGGCGCGGGTGGTGGTGGCTTCCCCTGTGTCCGGCGTGCTGGCGGTGTCGCGCCCCCAGTAGATCTGGCGGCTGCCCAGGATCAGGCGCAGCGGCTCGGAGATGCGGAAACGTCCGGTCAGATAGCCTGCGTACTGGTGCTCCTTGGTGGAGAACCGGCCGCTGGCCGCGAAGTCGGGCACGGGATTGCTGCCGTCATAGGTGAACAGGTTGTCTATGCGGCCTGCGGCCGAGTCGGAGTAGTCGTAGAGCCAGCTGCCGGAGGTGGGTCCCTTGTCCTCGAAGCGCGACAGCGTCAGGCCGGCGATCAACTCGTGCTCGCGGCCGAACAGCTTGAGCGGGCCGGTCAGGTACATGTCGAGGTTGTGCTGGCGCGGCTGGCCCTGAAAGCGCACGGGCAGCAGGCTGGTGCCGCTGCCATCGGCCTGCAGCGTGCCGTTGAGGTAGGTGTAGACCGAGTCGTAGCGGTCCTGGCCGTAGGCGTACTCGACCTTGCCGGTCCAGCCGCCGCTCAGCTCGCGCTCGATGGAGGTGAAGAAGCCGCTTTGCTCATGGTTGTTGTACGACCAGTTCGGCGATCCGTTCAGGGCGCGGGGCAGCCGGGTGGCACTGCCGTCCGGAAACCGCGACGGCAGGCCCGAGCGCATCGGCGCATCCACATCGTTGCGCAGGTAGCTGAAGCCCACGGTCCACAGGGTCCGGTCGTCGAGATCGACCTCGGCGATGCCGTACAGCAGGCGCGAGTCCTGGTGGTAGCGCTCCAGCCAGGCATCGCCCGATTGGTAGTCCGCAACCAGGCGCGCGCGGGCCGAGCCGTCCTGGTTCAGCGGGCGGGAGATGTCCAGGCCCGCGCCTCGGCGTCCCCAGCTGCCGGCATCGACATTGAGTTGCGTCTGGGGTCTGGCCGTGGGGCGCTTGCGGATCAGGTTGATGGTGGCCGAGGGGTTGCCCATGCCGCTGATGAGGCCCGTGGCGCCGCGCACGATCTCCACGCGGTCGTACATGGCCATGTGCTGGGTGTACTGGTTCAGGCCGGCGGCCGTGGGCACGCCATCGATCTCATAGTTCTGGATCTCGAAACCCCGCGACCAGTAGCCGTCGCTTTCGGCACCCAGGCCGTCGCGCGTGACGATGATGCCGGGCGCGGCCTCCAGCATGTCGCTGAGCCGCGTGGTGCCCAGATCCTCCAGCCGCTGGCGCGTCATCACGGTCAGCGCCTGGGGCGTCTCCTGGGGAGCCAGGTTCAGGCGCGTGGAGCTGCTGGACGATGCTGTGGTGTAGGAGTCCGTGCCCTCCGTGGTCGAGCCCGGGGCCTTGCCGGACACGGTCACCGTGGCCAGGCTGACGCCTTGCTCCGGCAAAGGCGCTGCCGACGCAGGCAGGGCGCTGGCCTGGGGCGCTGGCCGCACGCCGAGCACGCCCTGGGCATCGCGCGTGAGCACCAGGCCGCTGCCGGCCAGCGCGGCCTGCAGCGCCTGCTCCGCCGTGTAGCTGCCCTGGATCGCCGGCGCCTGCTTGCCCGAGGCCAGGGCGGGGTCCAGCGACAGCGTGCGGCCGCTGTGCTGGCCAATGGCCAGCAGCGTCCGGGCCAGTGGCCCGGCTGGCAGGTCATAGCGTTGGCGCTGGGCGGCTTCGGCGCCGGAGGCTATCGCGGCCTCCTGGGCGGTCTGGGCCTGGACGGGCAGGGTGGCGATGAGGGCGGCCAGGGCTGCGGCATGGGCCACGGGGCGCCATGCGAAAAGAGAGCGGGACATGCTTGTGGACTCCGGAGAATGGGGGATGACACATGACATGTCGCGCGAGCGGGCCGGATGTGATCACCTCTGGCGCAGTTTTTTTTTGGAGCCCCGCGTTGACCGGGCCTCAGGCCGCATCGATCAGCGTCAGCCAGCCGCCTCGGTAACGCGTCACGCGGATGGGCAGGCTGCTGGC
Organism: Delftia sp. SD018; assembly: GCF_017355445.1. Classification (NCBI taxonomy): domain Bacteria; kingdom Pseudomonadati; phylum Pseudomonadota; class Betaproteobacteria; order Burkholderiales; family Comamonadaceae; genus Delftia; species Delftia sp. SD018. The sequence continues at coordinate 140,451 of NZ_JADDRN010000015.1, read as the reverse complement.
CAGCGCCTGCAGCGCACGGTCGGTATCGTCCAGCGGGAAGGTGCCCAGCACGCGCAGCCGGGAGGCGGCAGGGGCGACGCGCAACAGGCCGGTCCGGTAAGGCCGCAGGGCGTCGACCACCGAGTCCAGCGGCCAATCGTCCACGGCCAGCATGCCGCTTTGCCAGGCCGCTGCCGCCTCGGCGCGCGCCAGGGCCTCGGAAATGGCGGCCCCGTCCATCCAGGCGCTGGCGCCGGCCTGCAGCGGAGACTGTGCGCCCAGCCGTGTGTGCAGGTCCACGTCCTGCGCGAGCGCGGCCACCTGCGTGCGCTCTTCCTGCAGGCGCACCATGAAGCGCGCGCCGTGCGCTGCCGGCACCTGGGCCTGGCCATGCCGGGTCTGCACGGTGAAGGGGCTGCCGGCCGGCACCTGCGCGATCAGCGCGCCCTGGCGCAGATGCACGCGGCGGCGGTCGGCGCCCAGGTCGATATCGATGGCGCTGCGCGCGTCCAGCAGCAGCCGGCTGCCGTCGGCCAACTCCAGGCTGCGCCGCTCGGCCGTGGCGGTATGGGCATCGGCCAGCAGGCCAGGCAAAGGCGTGAATCGGTGGGCTACCAGGCCTCCCAGGGCCGCGCCCGCAAAGGCCAGTGCGCCGCCCGCAATGCGCCTGCGGCGGCGGTCGGGCTGCAGCAGTGCGCTCAGCGCTGCATCGGCTGACGCATGGCTGGAGGTGTGGGGCGCCAGCGGTTGGAGCACGCGCTCCAGCGAGCCGCTCACCTGGGACCACGCGGCTTCGTGGGCCGGGTCGGCCTGTCGCCAATGGTCCAGGGCCTTGCGCTGGTGCTCGGTCATGGCTCCCGAGCGCGACTCCACCAGCCAGGCGATGGCCTGCTGGCGCAGGGCGGCGGCCGAGGTGGCACTCATTGCGGCAGCGCCGTTGCGCAGTCCAGTGCGCAGCAGGCGGCTATGGCGCGCCCCATGTGGCGCCGCACGGTGATCTCGGCAATGCCCAGGCGCAGCGCGATCTCCCGGTAGGGCATGTCGTGCAATTGGTTGAGCAGCAGCACGCGGCGCGTGGTGGGTGGCAGCGACTGCAGCACGCGGTCCACGGCCTGCAGCGCCTGCACGATGGCATAGCGCTCCTCTTCCGAGGGCATGTGCATGGCGGGCTGGGCCGCCAGCGCCTCCAGGTAGGCCTGCTCCAGGTCGCGCCTGCGCCAGAAGGAGAACAGCGTGCGCTTGGCCATGGTGGTCAGGTAGGCGCGCGGGTTGTCCAGCGGTGGAAGGTGGCGGGTGGTGAGCAGTTGCACGAAGGTGTCGTGCGTCAGGTCCTGCGCCTGTGCGGTGTCGCCCAGCTTGCGGCGCAGCCAGCCTTGCAGCCAGCCATGGTGGTCTGCGTAGAGCACGGCGACGGGAGGTGGCGGCAGGGAATGGGCGGGCATGCGGCAGGACAGGTGATGGGATGGGAATGCGTCTCAATTATCACGCCATGCCCTCACTCCCCGTGATTCACCTCGCCCGCGAGGCCCTCAGCGGCCCGTGCCCAGCTCCAGCGTCAGGCGCAGCATGTCGCGATGCTGCACGCCGCGCTCCCACAGCTGGGTGGTGTAGTGCCTGAGGAAGAAATCCCGGTCTATGCCCGTCACGCGAAAACCCGCGCGCTGGTAGAAGACCAGCTGGTCGCCGAAGCTGCCCGTGCCGACCTCGATGCGCGGCGCTCGCTGGGAGCGCGCCCATTCGATGGCACGCCGCAGCAGGGCGCTGCCCAGGCCCCGGTGGTGCAGCGATTCCGCAACCGCGATGTTCATCAGCTCCCAGGCGGGTGGGCCTGAGGCCTCATCGCCGCTGGCGCGCAGCGGCACCAGCACGCACATGCCCAATACCTCGCCGCGCCCGCCGGGACGCGGCGGCTGGCCTTCGCGCTGGAAGGACTCGCGCGCGGCAAAACAGGTGGAGCCCGCCAGATAGCCGCGCACCTTCTCCCGCGACGGATCCGCCGACAGCAGCAGCGGCCACGGCGCCTCGGCCGGGTTCAGCGGCTCTATGTGCCAGGGTGCGAGGGAAACGGAAGGCGCGGTCATAAGCCTGAATCATCCCATGCCTGACATTGGGACGCAGTTGGGCGCCTCTGCGGAATCTTGACGTGCGCTTACAACTATGCCTTTGCACGGGTGGATCTAGTGGTTTATACTTAGACATAGGGTAAACGCTTAGAGGGTTTTCCCGGCATTCGCGGCACTTGAGATGCATGCCGCCAGTGATTGTTGAGCGTCTCAGTAAGGAAGTTCACCATGCGCCAAGCAATCTATTCCCTGATCGATTTCATCCAGCAAGCCCGCAACGCCGAGCTCGAAATCGCCAACCAGTAATCCGGTTGGAGGCAGGTGCGCCCTGAAGCGCGCCCACCGATGCGATCGCCCCATTGCCGATGATGGCCTTGGGGCTTTTGTGTTTCTGGGCGCCGGGCTTGCGGGCGCCGGGCTGCCCGAACCCTGGCTACAGGCCCAGCACCAGCCGGCCGCTCCTGGCGCGCGAGCAGCAGCTCATCATCTTGGTGCAGGCCGCGCGCTCGCCGCGCGTGAGCACCATGTCGCGGTGGTCCACCTCGCCGTCGAGCACGGGCACTTCGCAGGACCCGCACAGCCCTTCCCGGCAGTCGCTTTGCACTTCGATCTTCGCGCTGCGCAGGGCGTCCAGCAGCGTCTGGTCGTTGCGCACCTGCAGCACAAGGCCCGAGGCGCGCAGTTCCACCTCGAAGCCCTGCTCCCTGGCAGGGTCCAGCGCCCCCACGGTGGAGACGAAATGCTCCACGCGCAGGCTGTCCTCGGGCCAGTGGCGGCTGGCCGCCTCCAGGCCGTCCAGCAGGCGCGCCGGTCCGCAGGCATGGATGCGGGCTCCGGCGCGTGGCGTGGCCAGCAAGGCGGCGTAGTCGGCGCGCCGGCCTTCCTCCGCCACGTACAGATGCAGCCTGGCGCCATGCTCGGCCAGCAGCGGCGCCAGCAGCGCCATGCCCGCGCGGCGCCGGCCGCTGTAGTGGATTTCATAGGACAGGCCCAGCGCCCTGGCGCGCCGTGCCATGGCCGAGATGGGCGTGATGCCGATGCCGCCGGCCACCAGGATCAGGTGGCTGGCGCCTTCGTCCAGCGGGAAATGGTTGCGCGGGCCCCGCAGCTGTACGGTGGCGCCGCGGTGCAGATGCTCATGCACCCAGGCCGAGCCGCCACGGCCGTTGGCCTCGCGCAGCACGGCAATCTCGTAGCTGCCGGTGTCCTGCGGGTCGCCGCACAGCGAGTACTGGCGTGACAGGCCCGTGTCCCCGCATTGCAGGTCGATGTGCGAGCCCGGCGTCCAGCGCGGCAGGGCGTGTCCATCGGCGGCCTTCAGGCGCAGGCGAAGCACGCCTTCGGCGGCAGCCTCGGCCTCGGCCACGACCATGGGCCGGCTGGCGCCGCCCTGCAGGGCTTCGCCGATGCGCACGGGCTGGCGCGCCTGCAGCAGGGCGGGACGGGCGCGCTCGGGGTTGAGGGCCGGGTCCCACTCCACCCACAGGTGCTCGGGGCCCCGGAACGAGGTGTTGGGCACGTAGGTGAACCGCTGCTCGGCCAGCCGCATGTGGGGAAGGCGGCGCGTGAACTCCTCCAGGAAGATCTGCATCTCCATGCGCGCCAGGTTCTTGCCCATGCACTGGTGCGAGCCATAGCCGAAGGTCAGGTGGTCGCCGGCGTTGTCGCGGTGGATGTCGAAGAAGTCGGCATCGGCGAAATGCCGCTCGTCGTGGTTGGCCGACGAGGTCACGATGAGCAGCTTCGAGCCCGCCGGCACGGCCACGCCGCCGATCACCACGTCGCGCGTGGCCAGGCGCCGCCAGGCGGCCACCGAGCCGTTGTGGCGCAGGCATTCCTCCACGGCATTGGGGATCAGCGCGGGGTTCTCGCAGATCTGCTTCCAGGCGCCGGGATGCTGCAGCAGCAGCTTGACGGCGTTGGCCGTGGCATTGGCCGTGGTCTCGTGCGCGGCCACGATGCCGGCCATCATCATGGAGTGCAGGTAGGAGTCGGTGACGACCTCGGGAAGCTCCTTTTGCTTGCGTATGCCGTATTGCATCCAGCCCGGCGCATCGGGGTTCTCGCGCATCTTGGCCAGCACCTTGCCGGCCAGCTGCCAGAAGTTGCCCACCGCATGGGCCACGGCCACCTGCTGCTCGGGCCGGGGCCGGCCCCAGGTGTTGACGGTGTGGGCGATGGAGTACTCGCGCAGCCGGTCCATGTCCTCCTCGGGCACGCCGAGAAAGTGCAGGGCCACGGTCAGCGGCACCTCCCACAGCATCTGGTCCACAAGGTCGGCGCGGCCGTCGTCGATGAAGCGGTCCACATAGGCGCGCGCGAGCTCGCGCACCATGGGCTCGTGGTGGCGCAGCTCCTCGGGCGTGAACGGGTCCATCAGCGCGCGGCGGCGCGGCATGTGGGCGGGCTCGTCCTCGTTGACCAGGGTGCGGTTCAGCGCGAAGCCGTAGGAGGCCAGCACGGCATTGGCCTCCTCGCCCGTGGGCGTGATCTTCTCCAGCGCGATCGAGGGACTGAAGGCGATGTTGTCGCGGAACACCGCCTTGGTATCGTCGAAGCGCGTGACCACCCAGTAGCCCAGTTGCGGGCTGTAGAACACCGGCTCCTGCTCGCGCGCCCAGCGCACATATTCGGGCGGGTCCTGCTGGTAGCCGTCGCTGAACGGGTCGAAGGCCGCGGCACCCGCGCTGACGGGGCAGCCCGTGGGGCCGGTCTGGCCGCTGGGCTGGCGGTGGTCGAAGGGGCAGCGCGCGGAGGCTGGCGCAGAGGTGGACGGGGCGGCGTTGGAGGCGGCGGAGGCAGTCATGGCAGGTTCGCAGGCAGGCGCGGAGGGTCAATCCAAAGTGATGTTCTGGTCGCGGATCAGCTGGTGCCAGCGCGTGCTTTCGCTGGCCAGCAGCGCGGCGAACTGCTCGGGCGTGTTGCCCACGGGCTCCACGCCGAAATCCACGAGCTTCTGGCGCACGGCGGGCTCGTTGATCGCGGCCACGACCTGCCTGTGCAGGGCCGCGATGACCGGGGCCGGGGTCCTGGCGGGGGCCACCAGTCCCACCAGGGCGGCGGCCTGCACCTTGGGCAGGCCCAGCTCGGCGAAGGTGGGCACGTCGGGCAACTGGGGCAGGCGCGTGGCGTTGGCCACGGCCAGCGGGCGGACCTTGCCGCCCTTGATGAAGCCTGCGCCCGCGGCCAGGTCCACCATCATCACGGGCACCTGGCCGCCAGCCACGTCGCCCAGGGCCGGTGCCGCGCCCTTGTAGGGTGCGTGCACCAGCTTCAGGCCGGCCTCCACCCTGAGCAGTTCCATGGCCAGGTGGTGCGGGCTGCCGGCACCGGCCGAGGCGTAGTTCACGCCGTCCTTGCTGGTGCGCGCCTGGGCCAGGAAGTCTTTGGCCGTGGCCGCTGCCATGCCGGGGCCGGCCACCAGGATCATCGGGAAGCGGCCCATCAGCGTGACCGGCGCAAGGTCCCTGGCGGGGTTGTAGCTGAGGCTCTTGTAGAGCACGGGATTGAAGACCAGGGTGCCGTTGTCGGCCGACAGCACGGTGTAGCCATCGGCGGCGGCGCGCGCGGTTTCCGAGGCGCCTATGGCCGTGTTGCCGCCCGGGCGGTTGTCCACCACGATGGGCTGGTGCACCTGGCCGCCCCAGGCCTGGCCTATGGTGCGGGCCAGGAAGTCCGAGCCGCCGCCGGCCGCGTAGGGAACGATCCAGCGCACGTTCCTGCTGGGGAATCCGTCCTGGGCCAGCGCGCCGGGCAGGGCGGTGGCCGATAGCAGGCCTGCGGCCAGTGTGGTGAGGAAAAGGCGCTTGTGCATGGGGCTTGTCTCCGGTGAGGCCTGGGTGGAATCCATGGAATCTTGTTTTGCGTAATTTTTCTACGCATTGCGTAAAAACACCGCCCGGGATTACCCGCAAGCTGCGGCACAATGCCCCGCCAGCCCTTAAAACAGGCCTTTCCAGACCCGCCCTGCCGCCATGACTTCCACTGCTGCCTCCGAGATTGACGAGCCCGCGCCGCCGCGCGAAAGGCGCCAGCGCGTGCAGGCCGCCGAGACCTGCCTGGCCGTGCTCAAGGCCCTGGCCACGCTGGGCGGACGCGCCAGCCTCACGGCCATCGCGGGCGCGGTGGAGGAAAGCCCGGCCAAGGTCCACCGCTACCTGGCCAGCCTGATGGCCGAGGGGCTGGTGGAGCAGGACCGTGGCGGCACGCAGTACGCGCTGGCGGCCGAGGCCATGCGCGTGGGCCTGGCCGCCATGCGGCAGTCCGACCCCATCCGCCTGGCCGAGCCGGCCCTATTGCACCTGCGCGAGGCCTTGCAGGTCACCAGCTTCGTGGCCGTGATGGGCAACCTGGGGCCGACCATCGTGCGCTTCGAGGAGCCGGGCCTGCCGGTCACCGTCAATGTGCGCGTGGGCTCGGTGATGTCGCTGCTGTGGTCGGCCACGGGGCGCGCCTTCTTCGCCTTCATGGACGACGATGCCCGCGTGGATGCGCTGCTGGCCCGGGAGCTGGACGAGGCGCCGGCCGCGCGGCGCGCGCTGCTCGATGGCGCGGACCCGCTGGGCACGCTGCGCCGCGAGATCCGCGCTGCGGGCTGCGCCTCGGTGCGCGACGTCAACCTGCCGGGCATCAGCGCCGTGGCGGCGCCGCTGCACGACTACACGGGCCATGTGGTGGGCGTGCTGTGCGCGCTGGGCGCCAGCGGCGGCTTCGACCCGGACCCGCAGGGCGCGGTGGCCCGGGCCCTGCGCGCCGAAGCGGCGCGCGTCAGCGCCTCGCTGGGCCATCTGCCCGGCTGAGGCCTTCAGGCCGCTGCCGCTACGGCGTCACCAGCGTGTAGGCCATGCGCACGCGCTGCATGTCGCGGCCCAGGCGGCGGCTTTCGGGCAGGCGGCGCACCCAGGCCAGCTGTTTCACGGTGCGCGCCATCAGGGCGCGGGTTTCGGGCTCCATGGACTGCACGAAATCCCGCCAAGCCGTGCGCGCGGCCGGCATGGCGCCGGCCTGCTCCAGTATCCAGGCCGTGGAGTGGGCGTAGCACAGGGCATCGCGCACGCGGCACAGCGCCAGGGGCAGGTGGGCGGCGGGGTCGTCCTCGAAGTCGATGAAGCCGATCACGCCATCGGCACAGCAGACCATGTTGCGCGCAAAGGCCTGGCTCAGGCAGTCGCCGCTGCCATGCACCTGCTGCAGGGTCTGCAGGCCCTGCAGCCACAGCGCCAGCGTGCTGCCATCCCCCCGGGGCAGGGCGGCTTCCATGGCATTGCCCAGCGAGGGCGCCTCCACGCCGGGGCTGCCCAGGTGGCGCATGGCAAAGCCGTCCTCGCACTCGGCCAGCACGGCAGGCACGCGCAGGCCGCGCTGCGCGAGCTGGCGCAGGCGGCGCACCTCGGTGCGGATGGCTTCGTGGCCGCCGGGATTGGGCACGGGCCGCAGCACGGGCAGGCGCAGGCACAAGGCGAGCAGGGCCAGCGCGCGATAGCGCCATGCCGGATTGCTGGCGCCCGCGCGCTTGACCCAGATGGTTTCGTCTTCCCGGTCATAGCGCTGGATGCTCAGGGGCTGGCTCAGCACATGGGCGCGCAAAAAGGCGTCGTAGTCTGGCGGCTCGGTAGGCGGGACGGCGAAGGACGGTTCGGACACGGCAGGCTCTGGAAAGTGAGTGGCTGGCGCGCAACGCCAGCCGGATGCGGCAATTGTGCCGTGCCAGGACTGGCCACTTGCGCCGGCCGGCAGGGGCGCCAGGGTTTGCACTGCGGCAAGGCCGGTGGATTTGCCGCTTGGCAGCCGGAAAATTGAGACAATCGTTTCATCTTTAGCAGTGCCGAAAACCATTCATGAACACAGAAGACAGTGGCAAGCTGGTGGCCGCCCTGGTGCGCGGCATCTCCGTGCTGCAGTGCTTTTCCAACAAGCACCAGGAACTCAGCGCCCGTGAACTGATGGACATGACGGGCCTGCCCAAGCCCACGCTGTTCCGCCTGATCGACACCCTGTGCGAACTGAACCTGATGCGCTACTCGGACCGCCTGTCCAAGTACGTGCCGGGCGTGGGGCTGCTGAACCTGTCCTCGCCCGTGCTGGCGCGCATGCACATGCGCCAGTTCGCGCGGCCGCACATGCAGGAGCTGGCCAATCACCTGGAGGGCCAGATCCAGCTGGCCGTCGGCCACGGCCGCCAGCTGTGCCTGGTGGAGCTGGCCAACGGCCTGACCAACAAGGTCTTCCTGCCCGAGATCGGGGTGCACATCTCGCTGTCGCGCACCGCCACGGGCCGCGCCTACCTGCTGAGCCTGCCCGAGGCCGAGCGCGAAGCCTTCATCGCGGAACTGCAGGCCGACGATCCCGCACGCGCCCAGCAACTGCGCGAGCGGCTCGACGATGCGCGGCGCGACTTGGCCGAGCACGGCTTTTGCCGCAGCCACGGCGACCTGCACCGCGAGATCCAGTCCATTGCCGTGCCCATGTCCACGGCCAAGGACGGCGAGTACTGGGTGTTCTCGGTCTCCCTGCCCATCTACAGCCCGCAGAGCCGCGCGCTGGAAAGCGATGCCGGGCCGCGCCTGATCACGCTGGTGCGCCTGGTCGAGGGCATGCTGGGCGCTTCCAGCCTCTCGTGAATCAGCGGGCGCTGCGCCAGACTTCCTGCGCGCGCCCTGCGCTCACCTTCTCCCGCACGCTGGCGGTGTCGGAGCCTGCGGCATTTGCAGGACCCGGCGCATAGGCCTGGCCGTCAAAGCGCGGCGCAGGGCTGGCCTGCAGGGCGCCGCCTTCGGGCTGCAGATAGACGCCACGCGCCTGAAGGTGCGGATGGCTGGCGGCTTCCACAGGGCTGAGCACGGCGCCGAAGCAGGCATCGCTGCCCTCCAGCAATTGCTGCCAGTGCGCGCGGGGCCGGGAGGCGAACAGCGTCTGCAGCTGCGCGCGCCGCGCGGGCCAGGCGGCGCGGTCCCACTGCGGGCCCTGGAACGCTGCGGCACCGGCCAGGCCCAGCCTGTCCAGCAGCAGGGCGTGGAACTGCGGCTCGATGGCGCCCACGGTGATGAAGCCGCCATCGGCACAGGCATAGGTTTCGTAGAACGGCGCACTGTCGTGGATGCTGTTGCCGCGCTCGTCGGCCACCAGCCCGCGCTGGCGCGCGTGCAGCATGAGGTTGAGCATGTGCGCCGCACCATCGACGATGGCTGCATCCACCACCGTGCCGCGCCCCGTGGTGCGTGCCTGCACGATGCCGGCCAGCAGCCCCGTCATCAGGTACATGGCGCCGCCGCCGATGTCGCCCAGCGTGGCAAAGGGCGAGACCGGCCGGGCATCGGCCGGCGCGCATCCCCACAGCGCGCCCGAGACGGCCGCATAGTTGTTGTCGTGGCCGGCTGCCTGGGCCAGCGGGCCGTCCTGGCCCCAGCCCGTCATGCGGCCATAGACCAGGCGCGGGTTGAGGGCCTGGCAGGCCTCGGGTCCCAGGCCCAGGCGCTCCATGGCGCCGGGCCGCATGCCTTCGATCAGCGCATCGGCATCGCGCACCAGGGCCAGCACCAGGTCACGCCCTTCGGGCGACTTGAGATCGGCGAACACCGAGCGCTTGCCGCGCGACAGCGCGGAGGCGGCTGAGGTGGCTGCGGGTTCCGCCTCGGGCCGCACGATGGACACCACATCGGCCCCCAGGTCCGCCAGATGCATGGCGCAGAATGGCCCCGGGCCGATGCCGCCAATCTCCAGCACGCGCACGCTGTCCAGCACCTTCATGGTGTCTCCGTCGAAATCAGTTCAGTCGAGTTGCAGCTGGCGGCTGGTGATCAGCGCGCCCCAGCTCTTGCGGTCGTTGTCCACCAGCTGGGTGAACTGCGCCTGCGGCATGCCGCCAGGGCGGCCGCCGAGCTCGCGGTAGCGGCGCGCCACCTCGGGGTCCCGGAGCACGGCGACAAGGCCGTCGGTGAGCTTGCGCACCACGGCGGGCGGCGTCTGCGCGGGCAGGAAGAAACCCATCCAGCCGACCTTGTCGAAGTCCTGCAGGCCCAGTTCGGTGGCGGTGGGCACCTCGGGCAACTCGGGCTCGCGCTGCGCGCCGGTCACGGCGATGGGATGCAGCTTGCCCGCCTTGATATGCACCAGCGAGGCCGTGAGGTTGTCGAACATGAACTGCGTCTCTCCCGAGACGATGGCCGCCGTCGCCGGTGCCGAGCCACGGTAGGGCACATGCACCACGTCCACGCCCGTGCGCTCGCGCAGCAGCTCGCCCATGAGGTGCGTGGTCTGGCCCACGCCGGCCGAAGAGAACGACAGCTTGCCCGGCGCCTGCCGCGCGGCCTTGAGCAGATCCTCCAGCGAGCGCACCGGCGATGCCTGCGGCACGACCAGCACGTTGGAAAACGAGATCATGTCCGTCAGCGCCACGAAGTCCTCGGGCCTGTAGGGCAGCTTCTTGTAGGCCGTGTAGTTGATGGCGTTGGAGCCCGTGTTGCCCACCAGCACCGTATAGCCGTCCGGCTGCGCGCGTGCCACCTGGCTGGCACCGATGGAGCCGCCCGCGCCGGGCCTGTTGTCCACGATGACGGGCTGGCCCAGCCGCTCGCCCAGCTTGAGCGCCAGCAGCCGCGCGGGAATGTCGGTGGAGCCCCCGGCCGCGCCCGGCACGACCAGGGTGATGGGCCGCGTGGGCCAGGCATCGGCTGCAATGGCTGCCGTGGCGCACAGCCAGGCAGCCGCCGCCAGCGTGAGGCGTTTGAACATGGTGTCTCCTCTGTGCGCCTTGGGTTTTGCGAGGCCCGGAAGGCGCTCAGCGAGGACTCATGCGGATGGCGCCGTCGAGGCGAATCGTCTCACCATTGAGCATGGGATTTTCAAGAATGTGCAGCGCGGTCATCGCGTACTCGGACGGGTGGCCCAGGCGTGCGGGGTTGGGCACGGAGGCGGCCAGCGACTGGCGGATGTTGTCGGGCAGCTTGGCCAGGATGGGCGTGTCGAACAGGCCCGGCGCAATGGTGCACACGCGGATCATGCGCGTGGCCAGGTCGCGCGCGGCGACGATGGTCATGCCGATGATGCCGGCCTTGGCCGAGGCGTAGGGAATCTGGCCGATCTGCCCCTCGTAGCCCGCCACCGAGGCCGTGAGCACGCAGGCGCCGCGCTCGCCTTGCACAGGCTCGTTGCGCGCCATGCTGGCGGCGGCCAGGCGCAGCGTGTTGAAGGTGCCGATCAGGTTCACGCGCACGATGCCCGTGTACTTGTCCAGCGAGCCGGGGCTGCCGTCCTTCTCCACCAGCCGCAGCGGCCCGCCCACGCCCGCGCAGTGCACCAGGGCGCGGAACTCGCCGAAGTCCTCGGCGGCCGCAATGGCGGCGGCCATCTGGTCGGCGTCGGCCACGTCGGCCTTCACGAAGCGCAGGCGGCTGCCGTGGCGCTGGCGTGCGGCGTCCACCATGGCTGCGCCGCGGTCCTCGTTCAGGTCCACCACCACCACGTTCAGGCCGCGTTCCAGCAGCGCCTGGGCCGATGCCTCGCCCAGGCCCGATACGCCGCCCGTCACCAGGGCTGTCATGTTCTCTTGCAGTTGCATGGATGTGTCTCCGGTGCCTGGCTCACAGGCGTTCGATGATGGTGGCGTTGGCCATGCCGCCGGCCTCGCACATGGATTGCAGGCCATAGCGCGCGCCGCTGTCCTCCAGCGCGTGCAGCATGGTGGTCATCAGGCGGATGCCCGAGGCCCCCAACGGATGCCCCAGGGCGATGGCGCCGCCGCGCGGGTTCAGCCGCTCAGGGTCGGCGCCCAGTTCTTTTTGCCAAGCCAGCGGCACGGAGGCGAAGGCCTCGTTGATCTCGCAGTGGTCCATCTGCTCCAGCCGCATGCCGGCCTTGGCCAGCACGCGCCGCGTGGCGGGAATGGGGGCCGTGAGCATGTACAGCGGATCGTCGCCCACCACGTCCAGCGCCACGAAGCGCGCACGCGGGCGCAGGCCCAGTTGCTGGGCGCGCTTTTCGCTCATCAGCAGCATGGCGCTGGCGCCGTCGGTCATCTGCGAGGCATTACCCGCCGTGGTGTGCCAGCGGATCTGCGGAAAGCGCGCCGACAGCTCGTCGTTCTGGAACACGGCCTTGAGCGCGCCCAGCTTCTGCGCCGTGGTGCCCGGGCGGATGGTCTCGTCGGCCTTGACGAGGCCGGCAGGCGTGGTGATGCCCACGATCTCGCGCTCGAAGTGCCCGGCCGACTGGGCCGCATGGGCGCGCTGGTGCGATCGCGCGGCATAGGCATCCAGTTCCTCGCGGCCCAGGCCCCAGCGCGCGGCCACGAGGTCGGCCGACACGCCCTGGCCCACCAGCCCCGGCGCAAAGCGCGCATCGAAGCGCGCGCCCGTGGTGTTCTGCCCCATGCGCGAGCTGCCCATGGGCACGCGGCTCATGGACTCCACGCCGCAGGCGATCACCATGTCCTGCGTGCCCGACATGATGGCCTGCACGGCAAAGTGCACCGCCTGCTGGCTGGAGCCGCACTTGCGGTCGATGGTGGTGGACGGCACATGGGCCGGCAGGCCTGCGGCCAACCAGGCCAGGCGGCCCGGCGTGCCCGCCTGCTCGCCGGCCTGGCTCACGCAGCCGGTGATCACATCGTCCACCGCGCCGGGGTCGATGCGGTTGCGCTGCACGAGCTGATCCAGCACCTGGCTGAGCAGATCGACGGGGTGGAGCTGGGCCAGGGCGCCATCGGGCTTGGCCCGGGCCATGGGACTGCGGATGGCATCGACGATGACGGGTGTGTTCATGCGGATTTAATGAGACTGAAGGTTCATGAAATGAATGATAAGTCTCGAAATTTGCATTGAACAAAGCGTTTTCCCGGATGAAAAACCGAGCGTAAACAAAAATACTTGCTGAAAACCCGATGAATTCGAGACGGCGGATTCAAAAAAGCAAAGGAGACAGGCGTGCATGACTTTCACAGCTGGGCCGATGCCCGGCCCGACCGCGTTGCGCTGACCATGGGCGACAGCGGCCAGCAGCACACGGCGGGCGCGCTGGCGCAGCGCTCGCGCGAGGTGGCGCAGTGGATGGCAGGGCAGGGCCTGGCGGCCGGCGACACGGTGGCCGTGCTGATGGAAAACCGCGTGGAGATCCTGGAGCTGGTGCTGGCCGCGCGCCTGGCGGGCCTGTACGCGGTGGTCATCAGCACCCACCTGACGGCGCCCGAGGTGGCCTACATCCTGGGCGACAGCGGGGCGCGCCATGTCTTTGCCTCGGCCGCCACGGCGGCGCAGCTGCCGGCCGCGCTGGCCGCGACCGTGCATTCGGTGGACGGAGACTGCGCATCCACGGGCCTGCCGTCGCTGGCCGATGCCCTGGCCGCCTGGCGTGCGCAGGCGCCCGCGCCCATCGACCTGTCCAGCCGTCCGCTGGGGCGCGACCTGCTGTATTCCTCCGGCACCACGGGCCGGCCCAAGGGGATCAAGAAGGCGCTGCCGGCGGCGCTCTACCGCACGCAGGCCGACCCCGAATTCCTGGCCTGGCAGCGCAACATGGGCTTTGATGCCGACGCGGTCTACCTCTCGCCCGCGCCGCTGTACCACGCAGCGCCGCTGCGCTACTGCCTGCGCACGCTGGACGGCGGCGGCGCGGTGGTGATCACGGCGCGCTTCGACGCCCAGCAGGCGCTGGCCATGATCGAGCGCTACCGCATCACCCACAGCCAGTGGGTGCCGACCATGCTGGGCCGCCTGCTGCAGCTGCCCGAGGAGGTGCGGCACGGCTATGACCTGTCCAGCCACCGCTGCGCCATCCATGCGGCCGCGCCCTGCCCGGTGGCCGTCAAGCAGGCGCTGCTGGACTGGTGGGGCGACATCCTGCTGGAGTACTACGCAGGCTCCGAAGGCTGCGGCATCACCCTGATCAACTCCGCCGAATGGCGCCGGCGTCCAGGCTCCGTGGGCCGCGCCAGCTACGGTCGGCTGCGCATCGTGGGCGACGACGGGCAGGAGCTGCCTGCGGGCCAGATCGGCCGCGTGTTCTTCTCGGACGTGGCGCCCTTCGCCTACCTCAACGACCCCGCCAAGACCCGCGAGGCCATCGACGAGCGCGGCTGGGCCACCTATGGCGACCTGGGCCATGTGGACGAGGAGGGCTACCTCTTCCTCAGCGACCGGCGGGCCGACCTCATCCTGTCGGGCGGCGTCAACCTCTATCCGCAGGAGATAGAGAACGCGCTGGCCACGCACCCGGCCGTGCAGGAGGTGGCCGTGGTCGGCGTGCCCGAGCCCGACTTCGGCGAGCAGCCCATGGCCGTGGTCGTGCTGCGCCAGGGCCATGCGGCCAGCGCCGAGATGGCGCGCGCCATCGTCGCCGAGGCCGGCGCCACGCTGTCGCGCCTCAAGCGCCCGCAGCGCCTGCAGTTCGTGGACGAGCTGCCGCGCCTGCCCACGGGCAAGCTGCTGCGCCGCGTGCTCAAGGACAGGCTGCGCGAGCAGCCGCACGCGGGCTTCAACCTGCGCAGCGCCTGAACCGCCCTTCACCGTCTTTCCTCACCGACAACCACCGGATACCGACCCATGCAAGACCTGACCGAGCGCTCCGTCTACCGCGAAGACCATGAACAGTTCCGCGAGCAGGCCCGCCGCTTCTTCGAGCGCGAGATCGTCCCCCACCATGCCGAATGGGAGCGCCAGGGCATCGTGCCCAAGGAGGTCTGGCGCAAGGCCGGACGCGAAGGCCTGCTCAACCCCATGCTGCCCGAGCCCTACGGCGGCGGCGGCGACTTCGGCCATGCCGCCGTGCTGCTGGAGGAGATCGCGCGCACGGGCGCCAGCGGGCTGGGCTTTCCGCTGCATTCGGACATCGTCGCGCCCTACATCCATGCCTATGGCAGCAAGGCCCAGAAGGACCGCTGGCTGCCGCGCATGGCCGCAGGCGAGCTGATCGGCGCCATCGCCATGACCGAGCCCGGCGCGGGCAGCGACCTCAAGTCCGTGCGCACCACGGCGCGGCGCGAGGGCGACCACTACGTGCTCAACGGCCAGAAGACCTTCATTACCAACGGCATCAATTCGGAGCTGGTCATCGTCGTCGCCAAGACCGCGCCCGAGATGGGTGCCAAGGGCGTGTCCCTGATCGTGGTCGAGGACGGCATGCCAGGCTTCTCCAAGGGCCGCAAGCTCGAGAAGATCGGCCTTATGGCGCAGGACACCTCGGAGCTGTTCTTCGACAACGTGCGCGTGCCGGCCGACCACCTGCTGGGCGAGGAGAACGCGGGCTTCAGGTATCTGATGCACGAACTGGCCCAGGAGCGCCTGGTGGTGGCCGTGCGCGCGGCCGCCTCCATCGAGGCCTTTTTGCACAAGACCATTGCCTACACGCGCGAGCGCAAGGCCTTCGGCCAGCCCGTGTTCGACTTCCAGAACACGCGCTTCAAGCTGGCCGAGGCCAAGGCCCAGGCCACCATGCTGCGCGTCTTCGTGGACGACTGCATCGCCCTGCACCTGCGCCGCGCGCTCGCCCCCGACCGGGCGGCCATGGTCAAGCTCAATGCCACGGCGCTGCAAAACCGCCTGCTCGACGAATTCCTGCAACTGCACGGGGGCTACGGCTACATGACCGAATACCAGATCGGCCGCGCCTGGACCGATGCGCGCATAGGGCGCATCTACGGGGGGAGCGACGAGATCATGAAGGAGATCATCGCCAGGACTCTTTGAACCCCCTGAGCCGCTGCGCGGCTTCCCCCTCTCTACTCGCTTCGCGAGGGAGGGGGACGGCGCCATCGCCGCGAGGCGGCTCTTGCTCGGCGCCCCTGGCTTTGGGCCGCGCCCGTCTCAGGGGTCACGGGCGATCGGGGCGGCTGGGCTTTCGGGGGCAAGTTCCGACCGGGCGCCACGGACATGGCGGCGCGGCTACACTGCGGGCCATTCATTCGAGGGGCTGGCCGTGGCTGGTTCCTTCCCCCTGTTTTCCCTAGAGATTTCCGCCATGTCCAACGACGCCCACGAAGCCACCGCCCTGCCCGACGAGCCTGCCCTGACGCCCGAGGCGCTGGAGGAACTCGACGATCTGCTCGACGAGCTGCGCACGCGCGGCGACGAGATTCCGCAGTGGGAGTTCTGCGACGGTTTCCTGACGGCGCTGATCTGCACGCGCCGCGAGGTGCCGGCCGCCGAGTGGCTGCCCATGCTGCTGGGCGACGGCGGCACGCTGGAGGTGGCCGAGGGCCAGCCGCTGCCGCTGATGGAAGTGTTCAAGGACGCGGCGCAGCAGGCGCGCTTTCTGGAGCTGGTGGGCCTGCGCATGGACGAGATCCGCACCCAGCTGGACGCCGACGTGAAGACGCTGGAAGACGACCGCACCTTCCAGCCCGAGGCCATGGACATGCGCGGCGCCATCCTGTCGCTGCCCGAGGAAGAGCGTCCCGATGACGGCGAGATTCCCTCGTTCGGCCAGATCTGGGCGCTGGGCTTCATGTTCGTGGTCGAGAACTGGGCCGAGGAATGGGCTGCCCCGCGCGACAAGGAAGCCGCCGGCTGGCTCAACGAGGCGCTCAACGCCGTCGTGGCCCTGACCGAGGACGACACCGGCAAGCCCGAAGTCTGCATGTACGACGAGGACGGCCCCGCCAGCACCAGCCAGGAGCGCGTGGAGCAGTTCGGCGAGGCCATCTGGGCGCTGTACGACCTGCGCCAGATCTGGAAGAGCATGGGCCCGCGCCAGGAAACCATCGTCAAGGGCGAGCAGCCGGGCCGCAACGACCCCTGCCCCTGCGGCAGCGGCAAGAAGTTCAAGAAGTGCCACGGCGCCTGAGCGCCCGCGCCACAGGCTTTGGATGCACGGGCCATGAGACATATCGGTGAACGCATACGCGCCCGCCGCGCCGAACTGGGCATGACCCAGGGCCGGCTGGCCGAGGCGGCGGGCATCACGGCCTCGGCCGTGTCGCAGATCGAATCGGGGGCCATCCGCACCCTCAAGAACGACACCCTGGCCCGCGTGGCCCTGGCGCTGCAGACCACGGCGCTGGAGCTGACGGCCGGCCTGGAAGACGACAACGCGCCGCTGCCCGTGGACGAGCAGCGCCTGCTGGAAAGCTACCGCGCCCTGCCTGCACCGCTGCAGGAGATCGCGCACCGGCTCATAAAAGCCTTGCGCTGATCAGCGCATTGAGGCGCTGCAGGGCATGGACCATGGTGGCCTGGCGCACGGCGGCGCGGTCGCCGTCAAAGCGCAGGCATTCACTGTGCGTGGTGCCGTACACGCTCCAGCCGAACCAGACCGTGCCCACGGGCTTGGCGGCGCTGCCGCCGCCCGGCCCGGCCACGCCTGTCACGGCCACGCTGCACTGCGCGCGTGAGTGGGCGATGGCGCCTTCGGCCATGGCGCGCGCCACGGGCTCGCTCACGGCGCCGTGCTCGGCGATCAGCGCCTCGGGCACGCCCAGCAGGTCGTGCTTGGCCGCGTTGGAGTAGCTGACAAGCCCGCGCTCGAACCATTCGCTGGAGCCGGCGCGGTCCGTGCAGGCCGCAGCGATCATGCCGCCCGTGCAGCTCTCGGCCGTGGCCAGCATCCAGCCGCGCTGCAGCAGCAGGCCTGCCAGGGTTTCGACGAGTTCGTTGGATGCGTTCATGCCCGTTCCTTCAGCCGATGAAATGGCGCCATAGCGCGATGACCAGCAGCGTGCAGAAGGCTGCCACCAGGTCATCGAACATGATCCCCCAGCCGCCGCGCCAGCCGAAGCCCTTGAAGCACCGGTCGGCCCATTTGACGGGCTGGGGCTTGGCGGCGTCGAAGAAGCGGAACAGCGCAAAGGCGATGAGCTGGCCCCAGAAGCCCGCGGGCATGACCAGCCACAGCACCAGCCAGAAGGCCACGATCTCGTCCCAGACCAGGTTGCCCGGGTCGGCCACGCGCATGTGGCGCGCCGTGACCGTGCAGGCCCACCAGCCCAGGGGAATGCTGCCCGCGATCAGCAGGCCGATCTGCTGGGGCGTGAACCAGTGCTGCAGCAGCAGGAAGGACAGCCAGGCCCACAGCGTGCCCACGGTGCCCGGCGCGATGCGCCCCAGCCCCGAGCCCAGCCCCATGGCGATGAAGTGCGCCGGGTGGGACATCATGAATTCCAGCGTGGGGCGTGCCATGCCGCCCTGCGGCGGGCCTTCCGGTGGGCGCGCCGCAGAGGCAAAGGTGGGGGTAGCAGGATCGCCGGAAACCTCCGGCCGCAGCGGCGCGTCACTCATGGGGCGAGATCATAAGCGCGGCCCTGGTGCTTCACTGACGCTCTTCGACCGCCAGATCCTGCGGATGGCGGATCTGGTGGCGGGCCTCGAAGCTGGCGCTGGCGCCAGCGGCCAGCGGCTGCTGCCAGGCGATCATGCCGTTGCGGTCGTTCCAGCGCGTGGTGGCCGGCTGCGGGTTGTATTGGGACTGCACGCGGATCTGGTCATTGCGCGAGACGGGTGCGGCGTCCACCACCTGCAGCTCGATGGCGCGGTCATGGCGGTTGTCCACCTGGAAGCGCCGCGTGACCTGGCGTTCGGTGCTGCTGCTGAGCAGGCCGCCGCTGCCCGTGGCCGAGTCCACGGGCAGGTTGCGCACCACCACCTTGTCATCGCGGCCGAAGGACAGGCCCTGGGCCAGCGCGGCGGCGTTGCCGAAGTCCAGCCGGCCCTGGCCGGCGAAGGCGCCGTCGCGGAACAGGGCCACGGGGCCTGCGGGCCACACACCGGCCGGCACGGCCAGCTGGGCCACCAGGTAGGCGGCCTCTTCCACGGCGGGCGCCGTGCGCGTGAGCAAGGTGGCCGGCAGGTTCTGCGCGCCCAGGGCCAGGGTCACGCGCTCGCTGCTGGAGGGCACGCTGATGCGGTAGGGCACGGAGAACTGCGTGGCGTAGGCGGTGTTGAGGCTGGCGACATCGAGCACCGGCAGTTCGGCGGCCTCGCTGGCCGCCCCGGGCTTGCGGGTGCGCTCCAGCATCATCGCAGGGGCCGCCGGGGCAGGCGCTGGCGGAGGGGCCATGGCGGCCACGGGGCGGGGCCGTTCCACATCCAGCGTCCAGGGATTGGGCAGGCGCGCCTGCGTGCTGCGCGAAGGCTGGCCCGTGGACAGCAGCAGCTGCACCTGGCTCCAGTCCTCACCGCTGTTCTGGGCCACCAGGGCCAGGCGTTCGATGGCCACCGTGCCCTTGGCCGGGTCCAGCTGGGCGCGGTAGGTGGGCTGCCAGCTCGGGCCGCGCACTTGGTAGGTGAGCTGCACATTGGCATCGGCCGGGCTGGCCAGTTGCACGGTGACCTTCATCACCTGGGCGTTGCCGGCGCCCGTACGGTCGCGTTCGAGCTGCAGCGGCCTGAGCTGCTCCTGCAGCGCCTGCTTTTGCCGCAGGATCTGGTGGGCGCGCAGCGTGTTGCCGCGGCTGGTGCTGCGCAGCGCCTCGGTGGCGGCGCCCAGCTGGCTGGCGGCGGGCAGGGCGGGGGCTTTGGCGTCATCGCCGGGCTTGGCCAGGCCTTGCAGGTAGTCGCCCACGAGCTTGGCGGCGGACTCGTCGGCCTCCAGCGCGGCCAGCTGGTCTTCCAGCGTGCGGATCTGCTGCTCCAGCGGGCTGGCGCAGGCCTTGGAGGCCAGTTCGCGCGGCTGCGACTGCAGCTTGTAGTCGCCCAGGCGCACGCCGGCATCGGCGCTGACCTGCAGGCTCTGCGGGTCGATGGAGCCGGGCAGGCACTCGAACACCAGCTGGCGCGTGGCGGCCGTGATGCGCGCCGTGCGCTCCACCGAGGCCACGCCCGCATACAGGGTGACGCGTGCGATGGGGGCGCGGGCGATGGTGGCTTCCTGGGCTTGTGCCTGGGCCTGGACCGGGGTGCCTGCCAGCAGGAAGCAGGCGGCGGCCAGGGCAGAGAGGGCGGGCAGGGCGGAGCGTTGAACCATGGGCAGTCCTTCTCGGATGAAAGTGGTTTGGCGCGGCGTCAGGCCGCAGCGAAGTGGTCGAATGAGGTCCACCGGGGCGCCATGGCCGCTCCGTCCGGGCCGATCAGCCGCAGGCCGGGCTGCTCCTCGATGCAGCCTATGCGCGTCACGCGCGTGGCGCTGTCGCGGCCTGCGGCCTGCACGGCATCGCGCCGGTCGGCCGGGGCCGTGAAGCACAGCTCGTAGTCGTCGCCGCCGGACAGGGTGCACTGGTGCAGCAGGTCGATGGCCAGGGGCGTGTGCCGGCCGGCATCGAGCAGGGGCGTGACCAGGCGCGTATCCAGGCTGGCGCCCACGCGGGATTGCTCGAGGATGTGGCCCAGGTCGCCCAGCAGGCCGTCGCTCACATCCAGCGCGCTGCTGGCAATGCCGCGCAGCGCCTGGCCCAGGGCCACGCGCGGCGTGGGCGCTTCCAGGCGCTGGCGCGCGGCGGCCAGCGTGCCGGGTGGCAGGGTGGTGTGGCTCAGCAGGGCTTCCAGCGCCAGGCGGGCATCGCCCAGGCTGCCGCTGACCCAGATGTCGTCGCCCGCGCGCGCGCCGCTGCGCAGCAGGGCCTGGCCGGGCGGCACTTCGCCGAAGACGGTGATGCAGATGTTCAAGGGCCCCTGGGTGGTGTCGCCGCCGACCAGTTCGCAGCCGTGGGCGTCGGCCAGGGCCAGCAGGCCGCCTGCGAAGGCCTCGGTCCAGGCCGCATCGGCACGCGGCAGGGACAGGGCCAGGGTGAAGGCCAGCGGGCGTGCGCCGCAGGCCGCCAGGTCGGACAGGTTCACGGCCAGGGATTTGTGGCCCAGCAGGCGCGGGTCCACGTCGGCGAAGAAATGCCGGCCCTCGACCAGCATGTCGCTGGAGACGGCCAGCTGCATGCCCGGCGCCGGGGCGAGCAGGGCGCAGTCATCGCCCACGCCCAGGGCGGCGCGGCGCACGGGGCGCTGGAAGAAGCGGCGGATCAGGTCGAATTCACCCACGGTGGCGGCTTTCGGATGCGTTTGGCGATCGGGCTATTGTGCTGCGAGGTTCGTGCTGCCCCGTATCAGGTGGTCTCGCCCACACCGGGCCGATGCTCCAGCGCCAGCGCGTGGAAGGCCTGGGCGGCCGGCGACAGGCTGCGCTGGCGCCTGCGCACCAGGTACAGGTCGCGCCGGCGGTCGGCATCGGCCAGCGGGCGCGTCACCAGGCCAGGCTGCACGAAGTGGAACAGCGCCAGGGCCGGCACCACGCTGATGCCCAGGCCCGCGCGCACCATGCCCATCACGGTGGCCAGGTGCTCCACTTCCAGCAAGGTGTTGAGGGGCGGGGCCTGCTCCTGCGATTCCAGGTACTGGCGCACGCTGCTGTGGCGGGCGAGCTGGATGAAGGGCTGGTCCCGCAGGTCGGCCATGGTCGGCGCGGGCAGGGCCGCCAGCGCATGGTCGGCGCGGCAGACCAGGTGCAGACGGTCGGCGCAGAACCATTCGGCCTGCAGCTCCTCGGTGTCGGCGCGGATGGCGGCCAGCGCCAGGTCAGCCTGGCCCGAGGCCACCTGGGCGATGCAGGACTCGGACAGCAGGTCCGACACCTGCAGCTGTATGCCCGGATGGCGCGCATGGAACAGCGCCAGCACGGGCGGCAGCCAGGCCGCCGCCAGCGAAGGCAGCAGGGCGATGGACACGCGCCCGCGCTGCAGCGCCGCCGCCTCGCGCAGGCCGTGCACGGCATCGCCCAGGTCGGCGCGTATGCGCTGCGCGGCATCGAGAAACTGCGCCCCCTCCTGCGTCAGCGCCACGTGGCGCGTGCTGCGGTCGAACAGGCGCACGCCCACGCCGTCTTCCAGCCCCTTGATCAGGGCGCTGAAGGCCGGCTGCGACAGATGGCAGCGCTGCGCGGCCAGGGTGAAGCTGCTGAGCTGGGCCAGGGCGATGAAGGCATCGAGCTGGCGGGAGGAGATATTCATCTGTTTTTTGGATGAGTTGATCCGAATAATCGATTTCACAGATTAGCAGCCCTTGCCTACATTGGCCTGCATGGACCATCTGGAAACCTTCTTTGCCCCGGACAAGCCCCCGCTGTGGGTGGGCTGCGCAGCCGGCTTCTCGGGCGACCGCACCGATGCCGCCGCGCCCGTGGTGCGCGCCCTGGCGGCCAGCGGCCAGAGCGCCTGCCTGATCTTCGAGACCCTGGCCGAGCGCACGCTGGCGCTGGCCCAGCTCGCGCGCCGCGAGCAGCCCGACGCGGGCTACGAACCCCTGCTGGAGGACCTGCTGGAGCCCGTGCTGGCCGACTGCCTGGCGCATGGCATACGCATCGTCAGCAACTTCGGTGCGGCGAATCCCGAAGGCGCGGCGCGCTGCATCCAGCGGTTGGCGCAGCGCCTGGGCCTGCGCGTGCCGCGCATCGCCGTGGTGCATGGCGACGACGTCAGCGGCCCGGCGTACCGCGGGGCGCTGCGGGCCGCGCTGGGCGCGGAGTTTCCCGAGGATTCGCTGGTCAGTGCCAACGCCTACATCGGCGCGCGCGCGATTGCCGAGGCCCTGCAGGCCGGCGCCGAGATCGTGGTGGCCGGCCGTGTGTCCGACCCCTCGCTGACCCTGGGGCCGGCCATGGCGCATTTCGGCTGGGCCTGGGACGACTGGGACCGCCTGGCGCGCGCCACCATGGCCGGCCACCTGCTGGAATGCGGCGCCCAGGTCACGGGCGGCTACTTCGCCGACCCGGGCTTCAAGGACGTGCAGGGCCTGGCGCGGCTGGGCTATCCCATTGCCATCATCGAGCCCTCGGGCGACTGCACCATCACCAAGCCCGAAGGCACGGGCGGCCTGGTCAGCGAACGCACGGTCAAGGAACAGCTGCTGTACGAGGTGCACGACCCGGCCGCCTACCTGACGCCCGACGTGGTGGCCGACCTGTCCGAGGCCGAGGTGCACCAGGTGGGGCCTGACGCCGTGCGCCTGAGCGGCGTGCGCGGCCATGCGCACAACGGCCACTACAAGGTCAATGTCTGCCATGCCTCGGGCTGGCTGGCCGAGGGCGAGATCTCCTATGCCGGCCCGCGCGCCCTGGAGCGCGCCCGGCTGGCCGGCGAGGTGCTGCGCGAGCGCCTGGGCGGCGAGGCCGCAGGCGACCTGCGCCTGGACTGGATCGGCGTGGCCAGCGTGCTGGGCGACGACGCCGGCCGCTGGCGCGACGCGCAGCCGGCCAGCGCAGCCGCCCCCCAGGACGTGCGCCTGCGCGCCGCCTGGCTGCGCCCCACGCAGGCCCAGGCGCAGCGCCTGCCGCGCGAGGTCAATGCGCTGTACACCTGCGGGCCGGCCGGCGGCGGCGGCGTGCGCACGGCGCTGCGCGCGCGGCTGGGCACGGTGTCCTGCCTGCTGGCGCAGCAGAGCGTAGCCACCGGGTGGAAGTGGGCCGAGGAAGAGATCGACAAAGGGGTCGAGAAAGAGGCCGGGAAAGAAGCCGGGGAGCACGCCGCATGAACACACTGCAGACCACGATGCCCGTCACCGTGCCGTTGTACCGCCTGGCGCACGGGCGCACGGGGGACAAGGGCAACCGCTCCAACATCAGCCTCATCGCCTGGAATGCCGCCTGCTGGCCCGTGCTGGTGGAGCAGATCACCGAAGAGCGCGTGGCCGCGCACTTCGCCGCCCGGCGCCCGGCGCGCGTGCAGCGCTTCGTGCTGCAGCGCCTGCAGGCCATGAACTGGGTGCTGGACGCGGTGCTGGACGGCGGCGTCAACGACGCGCTCAACCTCGACAGCCACGGCAAGGCGCTGTCGTACTGGCTGCTGCAGATGCAGGTCCACATACCGGCTTCGCTGCTGCCCCACCTGGCGCCAGAGTAGCCGGCAGGACCTGCCCGTCACACATTCATCACAACAAAGGAGACAGACATGAACTTTTCGCAGAACCTTCCCCGCCGCCATGCGCTCGTGCTGGCCGCCTGCGCGCTGGCAGCCGCTGCAGCACCGGCCCTGGCGCAGGACTATCCGTCCAAGCCCATCACCTTCGTCGTGCCGTTTGCGGCCGGCAGCGCCACCGACCAGCTGGCACGGGCGCTGGGCCAGGCCGTGACCACGGCGACCAAGCAGGCCGTGGTGGTCGAGAACAAGGGCGGCGCCAGCGGCATGATCGCGGCCCAGCAGGTGGCGCGCTCGGCGGCCGATGGCTACACGGTGCTGATCACCACCAACACCACGCATGCGGCCAACCAGCATCTGTACAAGAAGCTGCCCTATGACGCGGTCAAGGACTTCGCGCCCGTGGCCGGGCTGGGCAAGGGCGGCCAGGTGCTGGTGGTGCGCGCCGATGCGCCGTACAAGAACGTGGGCGATCTGCTGGCGGCGGCGAAGAAGCAGCCGGGCAAGCTGTCGTTCGGCAGCGGCAGCTCCTCCAGCCGCGTGGCCGGTGAAATGCTCAAGCAGCTGGCCGGCGTGGATCTGATGCACGTGCCCTACAAGAGCAATCCGCTGGCCATAACCGACCTGCTGGGCGGCCAGATTGATCTGATGATCACCGACACCTCCACCGGCGTGCCCCAGGTCAAGTCGGGCAAGCTGCGCGCCCTGGGCTACTCCACCACCAAACGCAGCCCGCAGCTGCCCGAGGTGCCCACGCTGGAGGAAGCCGGCGTCAAGGGCTATGACATGGGCTACTGGTTCGCGGCCTACGCGCCCGCTGGCACGCCCGAGGCCGTGGTGGCCCGTCTGAACCGCCTGCTGTCCGACGCCGTGCACAGCGCGGGCGCCAAGTCCTTCTTCGAGATGTCCGGCTCCGAGAGCTGGACCGCAACGCCCCAGGAGCTGGCCGCCTTCCAGGCGGGCGAGACCCAGAAGTGGGGCCAGGTGATCAAGGCCGCCGGCATCCAGCCCGAGTAGGCCGCTCCCCGCTCTCCCGTTCCCTTTTTTTCCGAACCGTCCTAGGCCGCCGCAATGCACGGCGGCCAGGGCGGAGCCTTGCCTGTGCCATGACCCCAAGGAGACAACATGCACATCAGATCCACCCATCCACTGGCCCTTGCCCTGGCCGCATCCGGCCTGCTGACCGCCTGCGGCGGCAGTGACTCGCCCGCCGGCTCGCAGGCGCCTCGCATGCAGCTGAGCATCAGCGCCACCGAGGACTTTGCCGGCAGCTACGGCAGTGTTGGCGCCTATGAGAAAGTGACCGGCGTGCTGCGCGGCGAGCTGGACCCGGCCGACCCGAAGAACGCCGTGATCCAGGACCTGGCGCTGGCGCCCGTCAATGCGCGCGGCATGGTCGAGTACAGCACCGACTTCGTCATGCTCAAGCCCAAGGACATGTCCAAGGCCAGCGGCGTGCTGCGCTATGACGCGCCCAATCGCGGCAACATCCTGACCATGCCCAACCCCACGGCCACGCCCGGCGATGCGGTCTACCTGGAGCGCGGCTACGTGCTGCTGTATTCGGCCTGGCAGGGCGATGTGCCCAAGTCCACGCCAGCGCGCCTGACGGTCACCGTGCCCGTGGCCCGCAACAAGGACGGCAGCAGCATCACGGGGAGCTACCGCACCGAGCTGGTCCCGGCCGCCGCCGTGCCCTCCATGACCCTGCCCGGCGGCGTGTTCAACGGGACCATGATCCCCTACGAGCCCGCCAGCCTGGACAACACCCAGGCCGGCTACTCGCTCACGCGCCGCATCAACGAAACCGATGCGCGCCAGACCGTGCCTGCGGGCGACTGGAAGTTCGCCAGCTGCGATGCCGCTGCCAATCCCTTCCCCGGCACGCCTGCGGCCACCAGCGTCTGCCTGAAGGGCGGGTTCGATCCGCAGTACCTCTATGAGCTGGTCTACGTGGCCAAGGACCCCAAGGTCATGGGCGTGGGCCTGGCCGCGCTGCGCGACACGGTGAGCTTCTTCCGCGCCAAGGCGGCCGACGCCGACGGCAAGGCCAACCCGCTGGCCGGGCGCATCACGCACACCATCGGCCAGGGCACCTCGCAGTCGGGCAATGCCATGAAGACCTTCCTGCACCTGGGCTTCAACCAGGCGCTTGATGGCGGCAAGGTCTTCGACGGCATGTATGCCCACGTGGCCGCGCGCCAGACCAACATCAACACGCGCTTTGCCGTGCCCGGCGGCGGGGGCGGCCTGCGCACCGACCACACGGCCTTCGGACAGACCGCGCCGCGCGGCCTGGACAAGGACTACAGCGACGAGGTCAGCGGCCGCCAGGGCGGAGTGATGAAGCGCTGCGAAGCCAGCAACACCTGCCCCAAGTTCTTCCTGGGCCTGTCGGGCACGGAGTTCTGGCAGCTGCAGGGCTCGCCCGTGCTGACCGATGCCAATGGCCTGCGCGACATCGCCCAGCCCGCCAATGCGCGCATCTACTACTACGCCAGCACCCAGCATGGCGGCGCAGGCGGCACGGCCAGCATCGGCTATGCGCCCACGCGCAATGTCTATCCGGCCGGCACCGTGGTGCACTTCAACGACACGTTCCGCGCGCTGTTCGTCGCGCTGGAGGACTGGGTGGTGCGCGGCACCGAGCCGCCGGCCAGCCAGGTGCCCAAGCTGGCCGACGGCACCCTGGTGCGGCCCGACAAGCTGGTCTTTCCCGCCATGAAGGGCCTGAGCTGGAGCGTGGGCGGCGTGCAGACCGCCATCCCCGAGTTCCGCTACCTGGCGCGCCACAACGGCTTTGCGCTGCTCGACTTCGGCCCGCAGTACGTGCCGCAGGACGAAAGCGGCATCGCCACGCTGCAGCCGCCGCGCGCCACGGGCAAGGACTACGCCATCCTCGTGCCCCAGGTCGATGCGGCCACCGGCCTCACGCGCGCCGGCATCCGCAGCGTGGAGGCGCGGGCACCGCTGGGCACCAGCATGGAGTTCAACTACGTGGCCACGCCGGGCATCGTGGACCTGTCCAACCTCACGGGCAGCTTCATCCCCTTCCACAAGACGCGCGCGGCGCGGCTGGCGGCCGGTGACGGACGGCCTTCACTGGAGGAGCTGTATGTTGATCAGGCCGGCTACGTGAGCGCCGTCACGGCCGCGGCCCAGGACCTGGTGCGCCAGCGCCTGCTGCTGCAGCGCGACGCCGACGCGCAGATCACCGCCGCGCGTGCGGCGGCGGTGCTGCCTTGAGCCTGCGCTGAACGCAGGCCTCAGACGGCCTGGCCGCGAAAGCGCATGGCCGCCTGGCGCGAGACCTCGGCCAGCAGCTGCTCGCTGCGCTGGCGTTCGCGCAGCCAGCGGGCATCGTTGCTGCCGGCGGCCACGTCGCTGCGCAGCAGGTGCAGGGCGGGCGCGGCGCCATGGCGGGCCGCGTAGTCGGCCACGGCATCCATGGTCTTGAGGATGTGGTCGGCCAGCGGCATGTGCTCGCCCGTGGCCGGGTCCACGTACACGGCCTCCAGGCCGAAGCGGCAGGCCTGGAAGCGGTTGTAGGTGTAGACCAGGTAGTCGTCCTCCACGGGCGTGAAGGGCTGGGTGTCCATGAACCAGGCAGCCAGCGCCTGCACGTAGCCGGACAGGGCGGCTGCGCGCTCGATGGTCAGCGGCGTGTCGAACACGCGGATCTCGATGGTGCCGAACTCGGGCTTGGGCCGGATGTCCCAGTAGAAGTCCTTCATGCTCTTGACCACGCCCGTGCGCGTCATCTTGTCGAAGTACTGCTCGAACTCGCTCCAGTGCAGCACGCAGGGCGCGCGGCCCGACAGCGGAAAGGCGAATACCGAGTTCAGCCGCGCCGAGTCGAAGGCCGTGTCGTGGCCCTGCACGTAGGGGCTGGAGGCCGACAGCGCAATGAAGTGCGGGATGTAGCGCGACATGCGGTGCAGCATCAGCAGCGCCGCGTCGGCGTCGGGGCAGCCGATGTGCACGTGCTGGCCGAAGATGGTGAACTGCTTGGACAGGTAGCCGTACAGCTGCGACAGCTCCTGGAAGCGCGGCTTGTCGTAGATGCGCCGCTCATGCCACTGCTGGAAGGGGTGGGTGCCGCCACCCACCACGGCGATGTTGAGCTTGTCGGCGCTTTTGACCAGCGCATCGCGGATCTGGCTGAGCTGGCCCAGCACCTCCGAGGCCGAATGGCAGACGCTGGTGGAGATCTCGATCATGCTGTTCGTCATCTCGGGCACCACGCTGCCGGGCAGCGGGTTCTTGAGCATGAGGCGCAGCATGTCCTCGGCGTAGGGGGCCAGGTCGTAGTCGTGGGTGTTGACCAGCTGCAGTTCCAGCTCCACGCCCAGGGTCAGCGGTTCGGACGAGTTGAAGGCTTCAAGACTCACGTTCATCTCCTGCGGTATTCGTGCGGCTCAGCGGCTTCCAGGGACGGGAGCTTTCGCCGGAGCGGTAGATGGCCACGGTGGCCAGGGCGGCGCCCAGCACCTCCATCACCAAAATGGTGGGCAGGGCCACGCCTGCGATCTGCGCGCCCAGCTCGGGCGCGGCGGCCACGAACTGCGAGGCGATCAAAAGCGCCACCGACGACATGGGCGCCATGGCGCAGCCCACCCAGAAGGCCTGGCGCCAGTTGGCGCCCGTGCCCACATTGCCCACGGCCACGCCCATGGTCTTGGCGACCAGGCGTGCCAGGATCACGGCGCCCACCACGCCGGCCACCGGCGCGCTCCAGTCGGCCTGCGCGGCCACGGTGGAGACCAGCACGAACATCAGCATGGTCAGCAGCGAGGCCGCCGTGCCCAGCTGGCGCGGCCAGGCCCAGGGGCGCGGGTTGAACTGCTTGAGCAGGATGCCGCCCAGCAGCGCCGCCAGCGGCGCCGAGCCGCCCAGGTACGAGGCCACGGGCACGCTGGCCGAGATCAGCGTGAGAAAGAGGATGGAGGTGTTCTCGCTGGCCGGGCTCATGAAGCGCAGCGCCAGGCGCATCAGCACGGCCAGCACCAGGGCCACGGCCACCGAGACGCCCAGCACCACCAGCACCGGCATGATCGAGGCCACGAAGCCCGCCTTGGGCTGCGTCAGCATGCCCGCCTTGGCGCTGCCCAGGGCCAGCGCATACAGCGTGGACAGGGTGGCCAGCACCAGGCCGCGATCGGTCACGGCGCCTGCGGCACGCATGTCGGCCACCACGCGCGTCAGCACCAGGGGCGAGGCCGCCATGGCCACCAGGGCCAGCGGCCCGGCCACTTCGGGGGCCACGCCCAGCCAGCCCAGCACCAGGGAGACCAGCACATAGGTCAACGCGGATTCGGCCACGCTTTGCACCAGCACCATGGGGTTGTGGCGGAACCAGCGCAGCGTGATGCGCCCGCCGCATTCGAACAGCACGATGGCCACGCCCAGCTCCAGCAGGAACAATCCCGTGCCCTGCAGCGGCCAGGCGGTATTGGCGCCAAAGCCGATCAGCCCGGCAATGCCGCCGACCAGCGAATAGCCGACCACCTTGGGCAGGGCCGCATGGCGCTGGCAGGCGTAACCCACCATGGTGGCCACGGCCAGCAGCAGGGACCATTGCACCGTGGCCAACCCGGCCGATGGCCGCAGCCACGGTTCCCAGAAGCTCAGCATGTCATTCATAAGCGAGGTCCTTTGCGCGAGCCAGTGGCCCGCAAGCGAAGCTCCGCAGGGCCTTCCCTGCGGCGCGGGCAAGCCCGCGTCCCGTGCGCTTGGCACGGGGACACTTCGTTGGCGATCCACTGGCGTGACTGCCGGGCTGCAAGGCCGGGCGGGCACGCCAGCACGTGGGTTCCGCGTGGTTCCCGAGGTCCCGCAGGCTCAGGGGCGGAAGAAACTCAGCGGCGCTGTGCGCAGACGGCGGCGGATGGCCGAATAGATGCGCGAGCGGTCGACTCCGCTGACATTGTGTGCCCTCATCGCAACGCGGAATGCCAGATAAAAGCTGACAGTGACATTCAACGCGCCATTGACCGGCAGTAGGGCAACCGCCCACCAGAACATGTCGGAGTGCAGCACCTGCCAGCCCAGGGCCGCCATGGCGGCACCGATCTGGCCTGCCGACAGCGTGACGTGGCGCACCTCCAGCCCCAGGCCGAAGAAGGCAGCGAACGCGGGCACCAGGCCCAGCATCATGCCCAGCGAGACGTTGGCGGCAAAGCCCGAAATGTTCTTGCGCCAGAAATGCGCCCAGCGGTCGGCGCGCTTGGCGCCCAGCCAGCGCGTGATGCCGGGGTTGTAGCGGATCACCGAGTCCAGCCGGCGCAGCACGAACCAGTTCTCCGCCCAGCCCGCGATCAGGCTGCTGGCGAACAGCAGCACGCCCGTGAAGGCCGCGAACAGCGGCGACATGCCCAGCAGGCTCAACGAGTCGAGCACGGCAATCGCATGCGGCCCGTCGATGGGCGTGTGGCCGAACAGCTGGGCATAGCCCAGCGACAGCAGCAGCACCATGGGCAGCACCACCAGCACGTTGCCCAGCACGGCCGCCACCTGCGAGCGCACCAGGTGGGCGACCTCGTCCACGAACTCCTCGATGGCCTCGCTGGCGCGCAGGTCCTTGAGCTTGGCGGCCATGGCCGGTGCCGTCATGGCCGGCTGCTTGGTCGCCACCGTGAAGTGCAGCAGCTGGATCAGCACAAAGCTGATGGAGTAGTTGATGCCCGCCGCCAGCCCGCCCCAGAACGCCGACAGCCCCAGCGCGTAGAGCGCGAACTTCAGCAGCGTGGTGAAGGCCATCACGAAGCCGCCGCCGGCGGCCTTGGTTGCCATGGACAGGTATTCGCGGCCGGTGCGGGTGATGTAGTGCTCGCCCGTCTCGGCGCTGCGCTCGGCCACCTTGGCCGCCAGCAGCGAGGTGTTGGTGGACAGCAGCGCGCGCAGGCTGCGCCGCTCAATGCCCACGGACACCAGGTTGGCCAGCAGGTCGGCCGTCTCGGTGGCGCGGTTGTCGGCCACCAGGCAGTCCAGCAGCCGCCTGACGCGCAGGATGCGCGCGCGCAGCTGGCGCAGGCGGAACACCAGGCCCACCGAAATCCCTTCGGACTCGAAATGTGTGTAGACCGATGTCACGGCCGCGCGGCAGGCATCCAGGCGCTCGCGCAGCCGGGCCTCGGCCGCATCGCGCCGGTCATTGGTGCGCAGCGCGTGCATCACCTCCACGCGCAGGCTCTCGGCGTCGTGGATCAGGGCGTGGAAGGGCTGGTCGTCGCGCGCCTGCTCGTCCATGCGCAGGCGCAGTTCGGGCGAAAAGCCCGTGGACAGGATCTGCCCCGTGCAATAGGTGATGGAGCCCAGCAGGCTGTTCTGCCAGAAGCTGCTGCCCTGGCCCTCGCTGCCATCGGTCAGCAGCAGTGCGATGCGTTCGAGCAGCGGCGCCTCCAGCGCGTGCAGCCAGCGCGCGTCGAATTCGTCGGGCATGGCCAGCATGAACAGCTCGGAGGCATCCACCGTCTCGGGCGTGCTGGGCAGCAGCTTGTAGCGTGCGCGCTCGGACAGCTCGCTGAACATGTTGGTGCGCGGCGCAAAGCCGAAATCGGCCAGCAGCGCCGTGATGTCCACGGTGTCGATGAAGCGCAGCCACCAGGCATGCAGGCGCTGGCGCACGGCCGGGTCGGCCTCCACGGCCTCCACCAGCAACTGCACACGCTGCACGGCGCCGTCCACCGACGGCTTGGGCGCGCGCACCCACTCCAGCAGGTGGATCAGCCAGATATGGCGGTGCGCGAGGTCGGCCTCGGGGTCGAGTGCGGCCAGAAGGCCGGGCAGGTCTTGGGTGATTCGCTTCATGTAGGGGTCTTGCGGCAGGGCGGAAGACTAGCGCCTCCCCCGAGGAACGCGCTCAGTGCAGCACGCGGTTGTCAGGGTCCGGAAAGCTGTCGCCGCCAGCGCCCGACTGCAGATGAAAGCGCGGGATGGGGCACTCGAAGACTTCGCCCTCGTGGCTGATGCACAGATAGCTGCCCTGCATGCTGCCGTTGGGCGTGCGCAGCTGGCAGCCGCTGGTGTACTCGAAGGTCTCGCCGGGCTGCAGCAGCGGCTGGCGGCCGATCACCCCCAGGCCCTTGACCTCTTCGACATGGCCCAGTTCGTTGGTGATGATCCAGTGGCGCGCGATCAACTGGCCCGGCACCTGGCCGGTATTGGTCACGGTGATCGTGTAGGAGAAGGCGTATACGCCCGCCGCTGGAGCGGATTGCTCTGGCAAAAAGGCGGGGCGGACCTGGACCTGGAACTCGTTCATGGGCATGGCGGCAATGGTAACTGCCCGCAATGTACCGGCTTGCGAACGTCCCCACGCGCCGCCGCCCATGGCTTTGTGCCGTCGCTGGTGCCGGCATGGGCTAGCTGCGACAATCGCAGGCCATGAGCCCCACCTACCGCATCGCCCCCTCCATCCTGTCTGCCGACTTCGCCCGTCTGGGTGACGAGGTCAAGAATGTGATCGCCTCCGGCGCCGACTGGATCCACTTCGACGTGATGGACAACCACTACGTGCCCAACCTCACGTTCGGTCCCATGATCTGCGAGGCCCTGAAGCCCCATGCGAAGACGCCCGACGGCCAGCCCGTGCCCATCGACGTGCACCTGATGGTCTCGCCCGTGGACGAACTGGCCACGGCCTTCGCCAAGGCCGGCGCCGACTACATCAGCTTCCACCCCGATGCCACGGCCCACGTGCACCGCAGCATCCAGAACATCCGCGCCCAGGGCGCCAAGCCCGGCCTGGTGTTCAACCCCGCCGCTCCGCTGGACGTGCTGGACTGGGTCATCGACGACATCGACCTCATCTTGCTGATGAGCGTGAACCCCGGCTTCGGCGGCCAGAGCTTCATCGACAGCACGCTGCGCAAGATCGAGGCCGCGCGCAAGCGCATCGAGGCCAGCGGCCGCGACATCCGCCTGGAAGTGGACGGCGGCATCAAGGAAACCAACATCCGCCGCGTGGCCGATGCCGGTGCCGACACCTTCGTGGCGGGCAGCGCCATCTTCGGCAAGCCTGACTACAAGGCCGTGATCGACGCCATGCGCGGCGCCCTGGCCGCCTGAGCTTCGGCCTGCCTCCAGCAAAAAAGGGCCCGCGAATTGCGGGCCCTTTTCGTTGCCAACGGCGCTTTCAGCCGCCCAGCTCATGCTCTCCGGGCATGACGAAGATGCTCTTGCCCTGCGTGTCGAAACCGGGCGGCGCAAAGCGCGCCACCGGGACGTGGTTGTGCTGGATGGAGCTGACCTTCCACGCGAATGTGCGGCCCTGGCTGGTGAAGTTCACGGTTTCGCCGCAGGCGATATTGATGGGCGCTTTCTGCGATAGATCGACAGTACGGTAGACGCCCGCAGGCGCGGGCGATCCGTAATAGGATTTGCCGTTTGCAAAGCGTTCTGCATGGGCCGGCAATGCAGCCATGACGATTGCTGCGGTGCCCAATATGAATATGGATTTCATTGAATATGCCTCCGAAATAGGGCGGATACATGGGCGGATTCGTGAAATCCGCCATGAACTGTATTCAGTCCATGGCGGAGACTGTAGAGCCATTGGCTTCTATATATCCGGGCAGCCGGATGACATTTCAGCCATATTGCCGCAAATGCGTGGAAATCTTCAGAAACTGTGGCGCATGCCGAGTTCAGCGCCTGTGGAGCTGCCGCCCGCAGCCAATCCGGTGGTGCCGCCATTGAGGCTGAAATTGGCCCCGCCCTTGTTGGTCACGCGTGCAAGGGTTCCGTACAGCGCCGTGCGCCGCGACAGGTTGTGCACATAGCCGATCGCATACCTGTTGGCATCGCTGCCATTGAAGGCCACCGGGCCACGGCGCGAATCGGTGCGCACATAGGAGGCGCGGATGTAGTTCGCCCCCACGGGCACGGTAAGGCCGACCTGCCAGCGGTCCTCGGAGCCCGCGATGCGGGTTCCATAGGTGCCATAGGGCAGGTCCTCGCGCTGGAAATACCCCATCAGCTTGGCAAAGCCGAAATCGTAGGAGGCGCCTGCGCCGTATTGCTTGAGCTTGGTGCCCGCAGCGTTCACATCGGTCGAGCCATAGGTAAGCGCCAGGTTCAGAGGGCCGTTGTCGTAGGTCAGGCGGCTGCCGAAATGGCGGCCGGCGCTGCTCACGGGGTCTTCGTCCAGGGCATACATCACTTCTGCCTGGAAACCGCTCCATTTGGGAGTGAAGTACTGGATGGCGTTGTCGCTGCGGTAGTAGTTCGAGAAGGTGCCGGGCAGGCGGCTGATGATGTTGGAGTTTGCCAGGCCGATCACGTTGAACGGGTCGAACTTGGTGGGATTTTGCGCGGCCGGCGTGAAATCGCGGCCCAGGCGCAGCTCGCCGAAGCCGCCCGCCAAGCTCACCGTGGAGCGGCGCTGGAAGAACTTGCCATTGGCGTTTGTCGTGCCGGTGTCGGCATAGAGGTCTGACTCCAGCCAGAACTCGGCCCTCAATCCGCCGCCCAGATCCTCGGTGCCGCGAAAGCCAAACCGGCCCGATGACAGCCCGCTGTTGTTCATGGTCATGTTGCTGGGCAGATCGCTGTTCTTCACGTAGCGCCCATTGACGTCAACGATGCCGAACAGGGTGATGGATGACTGCGCGCTGGCCGCCAGCGAAATGACGGGCAGTGCGGCCGCCAATATACGATTGAATTTCATGCCTGGTCCTTGTATTGAATGTGGATTCCATGCGCATCCATTTAAAAACGGATGCTGTTGTAAATACTAGAATTCACAGGCCGGCACCAGGAGCCTTGAAAAGGAATCGACGGGGGGTGGCAAGCCAATCACAGGTTTTTTGGGCTCGACATGTTCCGTCCGGCCAACACCAATGGATTGCAATTCCATTAATGGCAGTTATCTTTCTTCAATATGTCTTGAATGTCACTTTTCTGTTGGGTAGATGGATTCTGGAGATTGATAGCATCCCGGGGGTTGAATCCGGTAAAGAAGAAAAAATCAATTCGTATCGGGTTGTTGATACGGCTGTGAGCGGGTATCGCAAGATAGGAGGGGACAGAAAAATGCGGCGCGAGGATGTCAAGCTGAGGATGCTGGCCAGGCGAGGGGACACGGGTGCCAGGCTTCAGCTCGGGGAGGCGTATCTGACCGGGGGCCCCGGCGTTTCCAGGAGCATCCCGGTGGGGTTGGAGTATCTGCAGGCCGCACTGCCGCAGGCCAGGCGCCAGGCCTCGGTCTGCATAGCCTTGCATCTGCCGCTCAGGGAGTTGCTGGAGCACGGGCTGCTGGAGACCCTGAGGATCGCGGCGGAGTACGAGGATGTCGGGCGCCAGAAGCTTGCCGCCTGGCATCTCATCCGGGGGGAGCTCGATCTGGCTCTGGAGTGCCTTGGCAAGTGCAGCGCCGCACTGCCAAGCCATCTGGCAAGCAGCGTGTCTGCGCACACATCCGGTGAGCTGCTGCAGGCGTTGCAGATCCTGCGCGCCATACAGCCGCTGGACATTGCCGAAGTCATGGCCTGCGAGGCCCGGCAGGCCATGGCCAAGGGCCAGTCGCACCGCGCCGTGCGGATGCTGGAGCTCCTGCGCGACCTGCCTCATGCCGCTCATGGCCCGGTCATGCAGCAGCTGATTGCCGACCTGGTCCACCAGGCGGAGGTGGCGGGCCATGACCTGGGACGGCTGACCGTGGGCTGTATCGAAGCCAGCCTGGACCGGTGCGCCGCCAATGGAGACGTGCGCGCCTGCCACGTGCTTGGACGGGCGCTTTCGGGGCTGCCCTGTGCACACCTGGCTCCCGAAAACCTCGTGAATGCGCAGAACCTGCGCAAGGCCGCAGCCCTGCTGCTGCGCGCTGCCGATGGCGGCATCGTCACCGCCTGGCTGCACCTGTTCCGCATCTGCTCCGACTACCGCAGCTCGGTGGCCAATCCCACCCTGGCACGCTTTTGCCTGGAGAAGGCGGCACGTCACGGGCTGCCCGAGGCCGAGCGCCGTCTGGGTGCACTGGTGCTGCGTGATGCCACGCACATCGAACCCATGGAACAGGGCGTGGCCCTGCTCCATGCTGCAGCGGCCAAGGGGGACGTGCTGGCCGGGCTGCTGCTGCGTTCCTTGCTGCTGCCCGTGGGCGGTGACAACGAGGAGGAGGCCCTCGCGGCCATCGAGGCCGTACAGCCAGATGCCCCGCTGCTGGCCATGCGCCTGCGCCTGGCGCGCGTGTTCGGGCTCACCAAGCTGGAGGCGCTGTCGGTCAATCCCTCGACCGCCATGCGTCCCTGGGGGCTGGTGGTGGGCCACAACCCCCTGGTGGCCAAGGCCCGGCTGTGCGAGCCCCGTGCCGTGCCCGCGACCACGCCCGATGCCCAGCGCTGCCTGGAGCAGGCCGCGTCCATGTTCTCGGCGCAGCACGGGGAATCCCTGGCGCCGGAAGGCTCGCTGAGGGCCCGATCCCTGCAGATGCGGCGGCTGTTTCACCGCCTGCAGATCAGTGAAACGGTCTTCTTCGCTTCTGCCTCCTCACAGCAGCGCGATGCCATTCGCATTGGCACGAAATGGGCCAGGCGGCAGCAGCAGATCCTCCGGCAGGTGCTGGCCTGAGCCTCGCCTGTGCCCGCGTGCGAAGGAAAAGACATGAAGATCCTGATCGTGGATGCCCACCCGCCGTCGGCGCAGTACCTGTGCCAGGGCCTGTGCCAGGACGGATTCAACGTCGATGTCGTGCATGACGGTCTGCAGGGCCGCAACCTGGCACTGAGCCGCGCCTACAGCCTGCTCGTGCTGGATCTGGAACTGCCTGGCCAGAGCGGGCGTGCGGTCCTGCAGACCCTGCTCCAGGCGGGCGACACGCCCACCATCGTGGTCACCGCAAACGACAGTCTGGAGGACCAGGTGTTCTGCCTGCAGAACGGCGCCGATGACTACCTGGTCAAACCCGTCAGGTTGCCGGTGTTCCTGGCCCGTGCACGGCTGCGGATGCGAGGCTCTGCCGGCCAGGAGGGCCTGCGCCTGACATTGGCGGATCTGGTGCTGGACCTGTCGAAAAAGCGGGCCGAGCGTGCCGGCCGGCGACTGGACCTGACTCGCCAGGAATTCGCCGTGCTGTGGCTGCTGCTGCAGCGCCAGGGCGATGTGGTCACGCGCGCCGAACTGGTGCAGCAGGTCTGGAGCCTGCCCGTCGATGCGCTGAACAACGTGGTGGATGTGGCGGTGTGCAGGCTGCGCAGCAAGCTCGATGATCCCTATGCGGTCAAGCTGCTGCACACGGTGCGCGGCATGGGCTACTTGCTGGCGTTGCGCGACGGGGATCCCGCCAAGTAGCCCTCATCTGCACTGCCCTGCTTTGCTCTGGAGCGCCCGCTGCCACAACGCCGGGCGTTCAGCCCAGCCACCGCCGGATGCGCCCCGCCAGCGCCTGGGCGCTGATGCCGTAGCGCTCATGCAGCGTGGGCAGGGCGCCCGCATCGAGGAAGGCGTCCGGCAGGCCCGCCAGCCGAAAGCGCGCGGGCCGCACATCGCGCTCCAGCAGGGCGCCGGCCACGGCCTCGCCCAGGCCGCCCACCACCGAATGGTTCTCCGCCACCACCACCAGCCGCGGCCCGCTGGCCACGGCCTGCACGATGGCCTGCACATCCAGCGGCTTGATGGTGGCGCAATGCAGCACGGCGGTGCCCACGTTGTCGGCGGCCAGCAGCTGGGCGGCCTCCAGCGCGCGCATGGTCATGAAGCCGCTGGAGATGATGAGCACCTCGCGGCCCTCGCGCAGCATCTTCGCCTTGCCCAGCTCGAAACGGTAGTCGTACTCGTCCAGCACCAGCGGCACGTTGCCGCGCAGCAGCCGCATGTAGACGGGGCCGCGGTGCGCCGCGATCTGGGGCACGGCCTGGGTGATGTCCAGCGCATCGCAGGGATCGACGATGGTCAGCCCCGGCACGGCCCGCATCATGGCCAGATCGTCCGTGGCCTGGTGGCTGGGGCCGTAGCCCGTGGTCAGGCCGGGCAGGGCGCAGCAGATCTTGACGTCCAGGTTGTCCTCGGCAATCACCTGATGGATGAAGTCATAGGCCCGGCGCGTGCCGAACACCGCATAGGTGGTGGCAAAGGGCGTCAGCCCCTCCTTGGCCATGCCGCCGGCGGCGGCCATGAGCAACTGCTCGGCCATGCCCATCTGGAAGAAGCGCTCGGGGTGGGCCTGGGCGAACAGGTGCAGGTCGGTGTACTTGGCCAGGTCGGCTGTCATGCCCACCACATCGGGCCGGCTGGCGGCCAGCTCCACCAGGGCCTTGCCGAAGGGCGCGGCCTGCACGCGCTGGCCCTCGGCGGCGATGGAGGCGATCATGGCCGAGGTGGTCGGCCGGGGCTTGGGGGTGGCAAGAGGCATGTTCATGGCAGGGCGGGCTCCAGGGGTTGCGATGCGTCCAGGATGGCGATGGCCTGCTGCCACTCGGGCGGATCGACGCGGATGAAATGGTTCTTCTCGCGCTGCTCCAGGAAGGGCACGCCCTTGCCCATCAGCGTGTCGAACAGGATGACGCGGGGCCGCTCTGCGGCCAGCGTGCGCGCCGCGTCGAAGGCCTGGACGACCTGGGCCAGGTCGTTGCCGTCCACGCGCTGCACATGCCAGCCGAAGGCGGCCCATTTGTCGGCCAGCGGCTCGAAGCCCAGCATGCGCGTGGACGGGCCGTCGGCCTGCTGGTTGTTCACGTCCACCAGGCAGATCAGCCGGCCCAGGCCGTGGTGGGCGGCGGACAGCGCGGCCTCCCAGGTCGAGCCCTCGTCCAGCTCGCCGTCGGACATGGAGTTGTAGACAAAGGCATCGCTGCCCTTGTGGCGCAGCGCCAGCGCCATGCCCACGGCGATCGGCAGGCCCTGGCCCAGCGAGCCGCCCGAAATCTCCATGCCCGGCGTATAGCTGGCCATGCCCGACATGGGCAGGCGGCTGTCATCGCTGCCATAGGTCTGGAGCTCCTCGTCGGACAGGATGCCCGCCTCGGCCAGGGCCGCGTAGAAGGCGATGGCGTAGTGGCCGTGCGAGAGCAGGAAGCGGTCGCGGCCCTCCCACCCGGGCTCATCGGGCCGCAGCCGCAGCGCGTCGCCATAGGCCACGGCCAGCACATCGGCCCAGCCCAGGGCCTGGCCTATGTAGCCCTGGCCCTGCACCTCGCCCATTTGCAGGGCGCGGCGGCGTATGCGCCAGGCACAGGCTGCGAGCCGGTCCAGGCGCTGTTGCAGTTCTTGGTTCATGCATCGTCTCCTCGGGATGGAAGGGCGCGCGGCTCAGCGCAGGATGCTGGCCGGCACATAGGACACCAGCGCCAGCACCGCCAGCGCCACCAGGTAGAAGGGAATCAGCTCGCGCACGGTCTGGCCCACCTTGACCCGGGCCAGCGAGCTCGTGATGAACAGCGTCGTGCCCACGGGCGGCGTGTACAGCCCCAGGGCCAGGTTCACGACCATCATGATTCCCAGCTGGGTCATGTCCATGCCGATGCTCTGGGCCAGCGGCACGAACACCGGCGTGAGCAGCAGCACGGCGGCCGGCAGGTCGATGAACATGCCGATGAAGAGCATCAGCAGGTTCATCAGCACGATCACCAGCCAGGCCGAATGCACATGTGACTGCACCCAGTGCACGATGCCATCGGGCATGCGGTCGAAGGTCAGCAGCCAGCCGATGGCCGACGAGGCCATGATCACCAGCAGCACCACGCCCGTGGCCAGGCCCGCATGCACCACCGCATCGTTGAGCCGGCGCCAGCCCAGGTCGCGGTAGATGGCGGCCGA
Source organism: Delftia sp. SD018 (assembly GCF_017355445.1). Lineage (NCBI taxonomy): Bacteria > Pseudomonadati > Pseudomonadota > Betaproteobacteria > Burkholderiales > Comamonadaceae > Delftia > Delftia sp. SD018. The sequence continues at coordinate 100,899 of NZ_JADDRN010000015.1, read as the reverse complement.
CACCAGGCCCGCATACAGCGTGGACAGCACGGCCACCTCGGTGGGCGTGGCGATGCCGAAGCGCAGGAACACGATGATCAGCACCGGCAGCAGCAGGGCCGGGCTGGCGTACAGCAGGTGGCGCCGGAAGGCGGGCCAGGCAAAGGGCGTGGTGTCACGCGGAAAGCCGCGCCTGCGGCCCACCCACCAGCACACGCCCATGAAGCCCGCGCACATCAGCAGCCCCGGCACGATGCCCGCCACGAACAGCGCCGCAATCGATGCATTGGCGCTGAGCGCGAACAGGATCATGGGGATCGACGGCGGGATCAGGATGTCGATGGTGGCCGCCGCCGCCAGCGTGGCCGCCGAGAACGCGGGCGGATAGCCCAGCCGCCTGTGCCACGGGATCATCAGCGAGCCGATGGCCGAGGCATCGGCCACGGCCGAGCCCGACACCCCGCCGAACAGCGTGGACGACATCACCCCCACCTGGGCCGGCCCGCCGTGAAAGCGCCCTATCAGCGCCGACAGCACGCCCACCAGGGCCTCGCCCAGGCGCCCGCCCATCATCAGCGAGCCGGTGAGCATGAAGAACGGGATGGCGATCAGCGGAAAGCTCTGCACCTGGGCCACCATCTGCTGCACCAGCAGGTCCAGCGGCACGCGGTCCGAGGTGGCCGCCGCCGCCATGGCGCCCATGAGCAGCGCGTGGGCAATGGGCATGGCGATCACGGCGCCCGCCATGAAGACGAAAAGCATGATGAGGGACATGGACCGGCCCCCTTCACCAGTGCGCGGCGGCCACGGGCCGCGCGGGTTCGGCATCGGCACTTGCGGCATCGGCCGCATCTGCAGCCCCTGCGGATGCCCGGCCCCCGCCCGCCACGCAGGCGCGCCAGGCCGACTGCAGGGCCAGCAAGGCCAGCAGCGCCATGCCCACCATCACGCAGCCATAGGTCAGCGAGCCGGGAATGCCCAGGATCTGGCTGCGCTCGTCATGCACGATCTCCAGCATGTTCAGCGTGGACCAGGCCAGCGTGGCGTACAGGGCGGCCACGGCCAGCCAGCCCAGCACGGCCGTGGCGCGCTGCACGCGGGCCGGCAGCGCCTCGACCAGAAAGCTGGTGGTGATGTGGGCACCATGGGCGGCGGCCAGCACCACGCCCGACATCACCAGCCAGGGAAACAGCAGCTCGGGCACCTCGTTGGCCCATTGCAGGCTGGCGCCGCTGGCATAGCGCAGGGCGGTGTTGCACACCAGGATCACGAAGATCACCAGGGTGCTGGTCCACAGCACGGCGCGGCACAGGCCCGTGACCAGGCGTTCGATGAGGTTCATGGATGGCTCCCTGCACTTCACTGCGCGCCTGCGGCCTTGACGACCTTGGCGATGTAGGGGCCCGCAGGGCTGGCCAGCCACTTGTCCTGCACCTTGGCCGTGGCCTGGGCGAAGGCCCGCGCGTCGATGGTGCTGACCTCCACGCCCTTGGCGCGGATGTCGTCCAGCAGCTTGTCGTCGGCCTCGCGCGCCAGCTGGCGCTGGTAGGCCGTGGCCTCCTGCGCGGCCTCGGCCAGCAGCGTGCGGTCGGCGGCCGGCAGCCGGTCCCAGCTGCGCTTGCCCATGATCAGCGGCGTCATCTGGAACATGTGGCCCGTCAGCGTCAGGTGCTTTTGCACCTCGTACAGCTTGCTGGCGTGGAAGTTGGCCAGCGGGTTCTCCTGCCCGTCGACCACGCCCTGCTGAAGGGCCACGTACAGCTCGGCGAACTTGATCTGCTGGGCCTCGGCGCCCAGGGCCTGGATGATGTCCACCAGCACCGCGTCGGGCGGCGTGCGCATCTTCAGGCCCTTGAGATCGTCCACGCTGCGCAGGGGCCGCTTGCTGTTGGTCATGTGGCGTATGCCGTTGTCCCAGTAGCCCAGCACCACCATGCCCTTGGCGGCCGATTTGTCGGCCAGCTCCCGGCCCAGCGGCCCGTCCAGCACCTGGAAGGCACGGGCCGGCGTGGCGAAGAGAAAAGGCATGCCATAGGCCGCGTACTCGGGCACGGCCGCTGCCACCGCGCCCTGGGAATTGGCCGACAGGTCCAGCGCGCCCGTGCGCAGGGCCGTGACCATGGCCGCGTCGTCGCCCAGCTGGGCCGAGGGCGCGACCTGCACCTCGATGCGGCCCGCGCTGCGCACCTTCACGAGTTCGGCGAACTTCAGCGAGGCCAGGTGGCGCGGATTGTCGGGCGCCGCGCCGTGGCCCAGCGTGAGCTTCACGGCCTGGGCGCCGGCCAGGGCCGGCAGCAGCAGGGCGCAGGCTGCCAAGGCCCTTGCGGCCAGGGCGACGCGTTGGAAATGCTTGTTCTGCATGGTCTTGTCTCCTTTGCTTTTTGGGGGGGCCATGCGCGCCATGGCCAGGCCGGTGGGGTGCGGGTGAGGATGCAGTCAGTGGATGAGCATCCCGCCGTTCACATCGAGCGTGATGCCCGTGCAATAGCCGGCCAGGTCGCTGGCCAGGAACACGCAGGCGCCGGCCACATCGTCGGCGCGGCCCAGGCGTGCCAGCGGAATCGTGGCGGAGATCTCGCGCTTGCGTTCGGGGCCGAGCTTGCCCTGGGTGATATCGGTCTCGATCAGGCCCGGCGTGACGCAGTTGATGCGTATGCCATCGCCGCCGAACTCGCGCGCCATGGCGCGTGCCAGGCCCAGCACGCCGGCCTTGGCGGCCGAATAGTGCGGCCCGCCGAAGATGCCGCCGCCGCGCTGGGCCGAGACGGAGGAGATGCAGACGATGGCGCCCGCTTGCTGCCTGCGCATGGCCGGCAGCACGGCCTGGGACATGTACAGCGTGCCGCGCAGGCTCACGTCGAGCACGCGGTCGTAGTCGGCCCCGCCGATCTCCAGCGTGCCCACGGCCTGCGTGATGCCCGCGTTGTTGACCAGCGCGTCGATGCGGCCAAAGGCGCGCAGCACGGCGGCGGCCGCCGCCTCGCACGAGGGCTTGTCCGTCACGTCGGCCACCAGCCCCAGGTGCCCGTCGCCCAGCCGCGCGGCCGCGCCGGCCGGATCGGCCCGCTCCAGGTCGAGGATGGCCACGCGGGCCCCCTGGGCGGCCATCTGGCGCGCCGTGGCAAAACCGAGTCCGTTGATCCCTGCGCCGCCGGTGATGATGGCGACCCTGTCCTTGAGCAGCATGTGCCTGTCTCCGCTGTAGTGGTGGTGGATGCAGCCATCTTGGGCTGTCGCGAGCATGAAGACAAACGATGTTTCATCAGCCTAAGATGACGGTTCTTCAGCTCACGTACGGGGTCTCCCGGGGTCTGCCCGTGAGCTGCCCGCGTCTTCGAGGAACTTGCCATGGCATCCATTCCCAGCAGTGCCCACCTGCAGGCCTTCGAGGCCGTGGCGCGCCGGCGCAGCTTCGCGCTGGCCGCCTCCGAGCTGCACCTGACGGCCTCGGCCGTCAGCCACCAGGTGGCCAAGCTGGAGGCGCAGCTGGGCGTGCGCCTGTTCGAGCGCAGCGCGCATGGCGTGCGCCTGAGCCGCCCGGGGCAGGCCTACCTGGAACGCGTGGGCGGCGCGCTGGCGGCCATCGTCTCGGCCACCGAGGACCTGCGCCACAGCATGAGCAACAGCCTCTACGTGCACTGCGCGCCCAGCATCGCCAGCCTCTGGCTCATGCCCCGGCTGCGGGACTTTGCGCGGGCCTGCCCGCACATTGCGCTGAACCTGTCGGCTGCGCATTCGCACAGCGACTTCGCGCTGGGCCAGGCCGATATCGACATCCGCTACGGCATTGCGCAGTGGCCGGAGCTGGAGGTGGAGCCCCTGTTCGAGGAGCACATCCTGCCGCTGGCCAGCCCCGCCTTCGTGGCCGAGCATGGGCTGCAGCGCGTGCAGCAGTTGCTGCATGTGCCGCTGATCCAGAGCAACGTCAGCATCGTCCAGTGGTCGGACTGGTTCCAATCGTTCTCGCAGCTGCGCGCGCCAGAGCGCTTTGCCGTGCGTTTCGACCGCGCCCAGATGTCGCTGGACGCGGCCACGCAGGGCCTGGGTGTGGCGCTGGAAAGCGCCATGAATGCGGGCGGCCACATTGCCGACGGCCGGCTGGTGGCCCCCTTCGGCGTGGACCGGGCCCTGCGCGTCAAGGCCCACTTTGCCGTCTACCCCGCGCGCAACGCCCGGCGGCCCGCCGTGGCGGCCTTCCTGGCCTGGCTGCATGCCGAGGCTGCCCGCACCGAGCAGCAGCCCTGCCGCCAGAGCCCGGAATGAGTTGGCCGCCAGCCCCGAAAAAGGGCAGAACGGATATTCCTGCATCCATTGCGAAAAACCTGCGATGCAATTTCTCTATGAATGAGCCAGTGTGCGGCAAATGGTTTTATTGCCCCTGTTTTCGGTGAATGACGACGTGATTGCCAGCAGGGATTGGCAATAATTCGGGACAGCCATACACACAGGGAGTGCCACGCTGAAATGGCCAAATCAGCAAGACGCCGATTTATCGGACTGATCACGGTGAGCTACGGATTGTTCGCATTCGGCTGGATCCTTCTGTCCGACAAGCTGTTGTTCGCATTGGCAGGGAGTGCGGATATCGGCTGGCTTTCCGTCGTCAAAGGGCTGTTCTTTGTGCTGGCCACGGACTTCCTGCTGTTCTTCGCGCTGTGCTCGGTGCCGGCCGCGCACAGCGGCGGCGCCTCCGCCATCACCCAGGAAATGGGGCCGCGCCGTTTTCCGGTCTGGGCCTCCTATCTGTTTGCCCTGGCCATGAGCTTGGCCGTGCTGGCCGCCAGCAGCACGCTGGCCAGCCATTTCGGTGAACGCTCGCTGCTGCTGCTGTTCATGCTGCCCGTGCTGGTCAGTGCGCTGATCGGCGGCCTGGGGCCGGGCCTGCTGGCCACGGCCTTTGCCGCCTACAGTCTGGACCAGACCGACGGCGTCGCCGTGCGCGACTGGGCGCAGTGGGGCGTGGTGGCCGTCAACGGCCTGGCCGTGAGCGTGCTGGCCGAGACGCTGCAGCGCTCGCTGCGCAAGGCCAACATGCAGCGGCAACTGCTCGATTCGGTGATCTCGGGCACCTCGGACGCGGTGTTCGTGAAGGACCTGCGCGGGCGCTACCTGCTGGTCAACCGGGCCGCCGCCAGCCTGGTGGGCCGCCAGGCCGAGGACATCGTGGGCAAGGATGACTTCGCGCTCTTTCCCTTCGGCATCGCCAGCGCCATCCGCAGGAAGGACCAGGCTGTGCTGCGCCAGGAGGTGGCCACGCATGAGGAGCAGCTGACGGTGGAGCCGGGCAGGACGCTGGACCTCCTGGTCACCAAGGGCCCCGTGCGCAATACCGCAGGCCACATCGCGGGCCTGTTCGGCATCTCCCGGGACATTACCGAGCGCAAGCGCTTCGAGCGCGAACTGGCCCAGGCCGCCGTGGTGTTCGACAGCAGCCACCAGGGCATCATGGTGGTCGATCCGGGGCGGCGCATCACGCGCGTCAACCCGGCCTTCACCCGCATCACCGGCTATGCGCCCGAGGACGTGATCGGCAAGACGCCGCGCGTGCTGTCCTCGGGCCTGCACGGCCCGGAGTTCTACCGGCAGATCTGGGCCTGCATCGAGCGCGACGGCTTCTGGCACGGCGAGATCTGGAACCGCCGCAAGACGGGCGAGATCTTCGCCGAGATGCTGTCCATCTCCGCCGCGCAGGGCGCCGGTGGCGAGATCGAGCACTACATCGGCGTCTTCACCGACATCAGCCACATCAAGGCCCACGAGGCCGAGCTCGAGCGCGTCACCCACTACGACCTGCTCACCGGCCTGCCCAACCGCCGCCTGCTGATCGACCGGCTCAACCAGGCCATGCTGCGCACGGCGCGCGAGGGTCGCTCCCTGGCCGTGTGCTTCCTGGACCTGGACGGCTTCAAGGAAATCAACGACCTGCACGGCGCGGCCGCAGGCGATGCGCTGCTGGTGGGCGTGGCCGCCCACCTCAAGAGCGTGCTGCGCTCCGAGGACACGCTGGCCCGGCTCGGCGGCGACGAGTTCGTGCTGCTGCTGTCGCACATCGGCTCGGCCGAGCACTGCTCCACCATCCTCGACCGGGTGCTGGAGGCGGCCAGCCGTCCCGTGCCCGTGCAGGACCGGGTGCTGTCCGTGACCGCCAGCGTGGGTGTCAGCCTCTACCCCGACGACCAGGCCGACCCCGACCTGCTGCTGCGCCATGCCGACCAGGCCATGTGCGTGGCCAAGCAGGCCGGGCGCAACCGCTACCAGCTGTTCGATCCGGAAAACGACCGCAAGGCCCATGCGCGCCGCCTGCAGCTGGGCTGGCTGCGCCAGGCGCTGGAGAAGGGTGAATTCCTGCTGCACTACCAGCCCAAGGTGGAGCTGGGCGGCGGCAAGCTGGTGGGTGCCGAGGCCCTGCTGCGCTGGCACGACCCGCGCCAGGGCCTGCGCGCGCCGGGCGAGTTCCTGCCCTTCATCGCGGGCAGCGACCTGGAGCGGCCGCTGGGCGACTGGGTCATCGGCGAGGCCGTGGCCCAGGCGGCGCGCTGGTTCGGCCAGGGCCTGGACCTGTGCGTGAGCATCAACGTCAGCGCCAACCAACTGCTGGACGGCGGCTTCCACGCCAAGATGGCCCAGGTGCTGGCCCGCCACCCGGACCTGCCGCCGCACCTGATCGAGCTGGAAATCCTGGAAAGCGCCGCCATTGCCGACATGGAGCAGGCCATCCAGGTGATGGGCCAGTGCCGGCAGCTGGGCATACGCTTTGCGCTGGACGACTTCGGCACCGGCTATTCCTCGCTCACCTACCTGCGCAAGCTGCCCGTGCAGTCGCTCAAGATCGACCAGAGCTTTGTGCGCGACATGCTGGCCGACCCGGACGACCTGGGCATCGTCGAAGGTGTCATCCAGCTGGCCAGCACCTTCCAGCTCGAATCGGTGGCCGAAGGCGTGGAAACGCCCAAGCATGCGCGCCGCCTGCGCGACATGGGCTGCCACGTGGCCCAGGGCTACGGCATCGCCCGGCCCATGCCCGCCGACCAGCTGCCCGCCTGGGCCGCGCGCTGGCAGGCCGGGGAAAACTGGCTGGCGCATGGAACACACGGCACGCACGGCGCTCAGGGCGCTCAGGGCGCTCAGGGCGCTCAGGGCGCTCAGGGCGTTCAGGGCACGCACGATCACCCGCTGCAGTCCGGGACCTGAGTTCCGCAAGACTCCGCTGCCACCAACGGCTTTGCGCAGGCACTACGATCGGTGCCCGACATCCTTCAACCGTTTGCAAGGCCGTGCAAGTGCACCTCATTCCCCTCGATTCCACGCAACTGGACGCCGCCATCGTTGATCTCGACGGCACCATGGTCAACACCCTGGGCGACTTCGCCGAAGCCCTCAACCGCATGCTGGTGGACCTGCAACTGCCGGCCATCGCCCCGCAGGCCATCGAGAACATGGTGGGCAAGGGCTCGGAGCACCTGATCCGCTCGGTGCTGGCCCATGTGGGCGCAGCCGATGTGGATGCCATCTACGGCCAGGCCTGGCAGCGCTACGAGCACCACTACCTGCAGCTCAACGGCCAGTTCGCCGAGGTCTATCCGGGCGTGCTCGAAGGCCTGCAGGCCCTGCGCGCGCGCGGCCTGCGGCTGGCCTGCCTGACCAACAAGCCGCTGTCCTTCGCACAGCCGCTGCTGGCACAAAAGGGCCTGGCGCCGCTGTTCGAGCAGGTCTTCGGCGGGGACTCCTTCGAGCGCAAGAAGCCCGACCCGCTGCCCCTGCTCAAGACCTGCGAGGCCCTGGGCACCTCCCCTGCGCGCACGCTGATGCTGGGCGACTCCAGCAACGACGCCCAGGCCGCGCGCGCCGCGGGCTGCCCCGTGGTGCTGGTCAGCTACGGCTACAACCATGGCCAGCCCGTGCGCCAGGTCGATGCCGACGGCTTTGTCGATGCGCTGACCGAACTGGCCTGATTCGCACAGTTCCAGGTTTTTTGGAAAAAGAATGGGATTTGGCGATGGTTAACGCACTTTGACGGTGCGATTTATGTTTTTGCTAGAGTCGTCTGCTTTGCCATCCTGGCCGCGATCCGGCCACAGACAAGGAGGAAGCACGCCACATGCACGGACTGCACCTGACCGCCGATCTCTACCAATGCCTGGGCGACGCGCGCCACATGCTCGACGCCGACGCCATCGCCGCCCTGTGCCGCGCACAGACCGCGCAGGCCGGCCTGACCCTGGTGGAGGACCGCTGGGTCAAGTTCCCGGACTACCAGGGCCAGCCCGGCGGCGTTACCGGCACCGTGCTGCTGGCCGAATCGCACCTGGCCATCCACACCTGGCCCGAGACCGGCTGCGTCACCGTCGATGTCTACGTCTGCAACTTCTCCGCCGACAACTCGGGCAAGGCCCGCGCGCTGATGGAGGGCGTGATCGCCGCCTACGCGCCGGGCCGCGTGGTGCGCCAGCAGCTCATGCGCGGCGACATCGGCCCCGGCGCCAAGGACGAGGCGGCGGCCGATGAGGGCGATTGGGCGCTGGAGGCGCTCACGCCCCATGCGCGCTTTGGCTGGCGCGCCACGCGGCGCGAAACCGTGCAGACGCCCCATCAGGAACTGGAGCTGCTGCATACGCCGCAGTTCGGCAAGGTGCTGCGCCTGGACGGGCGCTTCATGACCTCCGAACGCGAGGAATTCTTCTACCACGAGGCCCTGGTCCACCCCGCGGCCCTGGCCCACCCGGCGCCGCGCAAGGCGCTGATCCTGGGCGGCGGCGATGGCGGCGCGGCCGAGGAGCTGCTCAAGCACCCGTCCATGGAGCAGGTGGTGGTGGCCGAGCTGGACGAGGCCGTGGTCCAGGCTGCGCGCACGCACCTGCAGCAGGTGCACCGGGGCGTGTTCGATGACCCGCGCCTGCAGCTGCGCATAGGCGACGGCATGGCCATGGTGGAGCACACCGAGGAGCGTTTCGACCTCGCGCTCATGGACCTCACCGACCCCGACACGCCTGCCAGCGCGCTGTACTCCGACCAGGCCCTGGCGCGCATGAAGCGCGTGCTGGCGCCGGGCGGCGCCCTGGTGCTGCACCTGGGCAGCCCCGTCTTCCATGGCGAGCAGGTGGCGCGGCTGGTGGCCAGCCTGCGCGAGCGCTTTGCCATCGTGCGCTGCTACGGCCTCTACATCCCCCTGTACGGCGCCTACTGGGGCCTGGCCGTGGCCTCCGACACGCTGGATGCGGCGGCGCTGCCCCCCGCCCAGCTGCGCCAGCGCCTGGCCGAGCGCCGCCTGCCCGACCTGCGCTACTACAACGCCGAAGTGCACCCCGCACTGTTCGCGCTGCCCAACTACTACCGCGACCTGGTGCAGCCCGCGCCCCTGGCGGCGCTGCCCCCGCGCGCGGTCCGCGTCGCCTGAACCCAGCCCGTTTTGGCAACGGGCCGAGCCCGGCCCGCCCTGGCCGGGCTGCGGTGGCAACTGCGCGCCCGGCAGGGCAAATTTGACACAGTGCTGCAATCTGGTGGCAAGTCTGCTGTAATGAAAAACGGCGGGAAGGCCCGTGCGCCCGCCATTTTTCCGGCTTCCTGGTAAGTATTTCCGGGATATTGCGTGCTTGCAAAAACCATATCAACAGATAAAGCGCCAGACGCCCTGTATCAAAATGACTGCTTCCCTTTCAAAAACAAGAATATCCGCGTCCAAATACCATGATGATTCCTTGCTGCGGCTTTGGAATTGGGCTTTGTTGGCGGGACTGGTATTGAGCTTTCCCCTGAGCTTTGTATTGCCGCAAAGCCTGAGCTGGGAAAATGGATTCCTGGAGAATATCCAGGCCGTGACCCTGCTGCTGGGCATGGTGGCAGCCCTGGTTGCGGCGCGGCGGCAAAAGGGCTCCTTTGCAGCGCCACTGTGGTGGATCGCCTCCCTGTTCTGGCTGGCCTTTCTGGGGCGTGAACTGGCCTGGGGCGCGGCTTTCCTGCCCAGCCTGGAGGCTGGCAAGTGGGGGCCGGTGATCAGCTCCCAGGTGCTGTGGTACCGGCCCGCCGTCAAATGGGTGGTGGGTGCCATGCTGCTGCTGTGCTGCTATTGGTTTGTGCGCCACGGTGTCTGGAACAAGGTCATCAAGCGCCTGGTTCGCGAGAATGCGCTGCCGATATTCAGTCTGGCGATATTTGTCGCGGCCATGGTGATATCCACCAATGCGGAAGGACATGGCTTCATTGTCCTGCAGCAATGGTTTGATTATCAGGTGATTGTGCTGGAGGAGTTGGTGGAGACATTTGGATATATGGCACTGTGGCTGGCACAGTGGGCGCTGGTCAGGTATGTTGCTGGCTGGCAGGAAGATATTTGAGCCAATATTGATCAAACCGGCCGCCTGCATATTCCCGGTGTAATGGGGCAGATTCAGGGGCCGGTAAGTCGCCAGTAAGACGCAATCGGGGAGCATGGCCGTTTTCCCCGCAGGTTTGCCGCTCTCGCGGCGGACCGACGGAGCCTGAAACGACAGAACGTGCCATCGCAATGCAAGCCTCCATCTACCAGGACGTGATAGGTATCCAGGCGGCGGGCCAGGCGTATTCCCTGGGTTCGCGCTTCCAAGAATGCAGCCAGCACCGTGCCGTGCGGCTGGAGACGATCTTCGAGCTGCTCATCCTCAAGTTCCGAGAGGACCTGCTGCAGACGCTGGCCGAGGAGCCGCCAGGCCCCGCACGCCACCTGCGCGCCTACGTGCGCTGCGTCTGCGAGCATGCCCTGTCCCGCCAGCGCGGCCAGAAGACGGCCGCACAGTTGCTGACCCGCGCAAGATTCCAGAACATATGGTTTGATTTCGTGGACGCGGCCTGCGCCGACGATCTGGTGTCCGAGGACATTGCTCTGCAATGCCGCGCCATGGTCGAGGACCTGTGGGTCATCCATGTGCTGGTCGAGCCCATGGCGCCCCAGCGCATCACCGGGATCAGGGAGCATTTGCTGTCCCTGTGCGGCAACGACGGAAACCATGAATCGCATCGCATTAATTGAGGACCATGCCAGGCTGGCCACGCTGGTCAGCCGCTCGCTGGCCAACTCCGGCATAGAGACCGACGTCTTCCACCAGATCTCCACGGCCTGGCTGGCCCTGCAGGACATCGACTACGGCGTCATCGTCATCGACCGCGGTCTGCCCGATGGCGACGGCCTGCAACTGGTGCAGCGCCTGCGCGCCGCAGGCCGCTCCACGCCCTGCCTGATGCTCACGGCCCGTGACGCGCTCAGCGACCGCGTGGGCGGCCTGGAAGCCGGGGCCGACGACTACCTGACCAAGCCCTTTCCCATGGAAGAACTGATCGCCCGCGTGCGCGCCCTGCTGCGCCGCCCGGCCCTGGTGCAGGAGCTGGCGCCGCAGCTGGGCGACATCAGCATCAGCCCGCAGCAGGCCTGCATGCACTGCGCGGGCTCGGCCATCGCGCTGCCGCCGGCGGAGCTGCAGATCATGCTCAGCCTGGTGCGCAAGGCCGGCGCCACGGTGCGCCGCTCCACGCTGGAGGCGGCGGCCTGGGGCATGAGCAGCGTGGTCACGCCCAACGCCCTCGATGTGGCCCTGCACCGGCTGCGCCGCAAGCTGGCCGCGGCCGGCTCGTGCATGGAAATCGTCAACATCCGGGGTCAGGGCTATGCGCTTCGCGAACCTTTGCTGGCCCGGTAGCCTGCGCTCGCGGCTGCTGGCCGTCTATGGGTTGAGCATGGTGTTCAGCGCGCTGCTGGTCGGCGCGCTGGTGATCCTCGTCGCCAAGCCCTTCGACAGCTACGCGCTGCAGCGCGGCATGGGGCATGCGGCCGAGAAGCTGGCCGAGTGGGTGAGCTTCGATGCCAAGGGCGTGCCCCAGGGGTTCAGCGAGCGTGAACTCAAGGCCTGGATGCTGACCAGCCTGGGCGAGGAAATGCAGCTGCGCATCACCGACGCCCGCGGCCGCGTGGTCTTCGCCCCCAACGGCGAAATGCAGCCGCTGACGCAGACCGGCCAGGGCTTCGACCCCGAGCTCAAGGCCTTTGCCTACGAGCGCGGCGGCGTGGTCATGCGCGCGGGCACGGCCACGCTGGTCCACGACGGCACGACGTGGCACGTGCAGATAGCCGTCAGCGACCGCATGGTGGACTGGCTGCGCGAATCGGTGGGCCTGCCCGCGCTGTGGCGCGGCATGGTGGCCATCGGCGTGGTCTTCCTGGTCGTGTTCCTGTTCTCCACGCACCGCACGCTGCAGCGCATGCTCAGGCCGCTGGGCGTGGCCGCGCAGGATGCGCAGCGCATCACCCCGCAGACGCTGGGCACGCGGCTGCAGCCCAAGGATCTGCCGCGCGAGTTCGCGCCCCTGGTCGAGGCCTTCAACCACGTGCTGGACCGGCTGCAGGCCGGCTTCAGGAACCAGCAGGAATTCCTGTCCATGGCCGCGCATGAGCTCAAGACGCCGCTGGCCCTGATGCGCGTGCAGATCGAGCTGGAGCCCGAGGACCGGCGCAGCCCCGAGCTGCTCAAGGACGTGGACCACATGGCGCGCCAGGTCCAGCAGCTGCTGCACCTGGCCGAGGTCTGCGAACACCAGCGCTACCGCATGGAAGACATTGCGCCGGCCGACATCATTGGCGAGGTCTGCGACTTCATGGCCCGCGCCTCCGAAAAATGCGGCGTGCACATCCACTGCGAGGTCAAGGACGGCTCGCCTGCCTGGCGTGCCGACCGGGGCGCGCTGTTCGTGCTGCTCAAGAACCTGATCGAGAACGCCGTGCAGCACAGCCCGCAGGGCGCCACCGTCACCGTGAAGGCCTGCGGCCTGGGCTTTTCGGTGCTGGACCAGGGCCGTGGCGTGCCGCCCGAGGACCTGCCGCGCATCTTCGAGCGCTTTTGGCGCAGCAGCGAGCGGCGCGACCTGGGCGCGGGCCTGGGCCTGCCCATCTGCCTGGAGATTGCGCGCGCCCACGGCTGGACGCTCACGGCCCTGCCCGGTGCCACGGGGCTGGAGATCCAGGCGCGCTTTGCCGGGCCGGTTCAGGAGCCCGCGCAGCCGTTCAACCGCCCAGCAATGCCTTCTTGAGCTGATCGTCGGCCGGGTGCGGGCCTAGCCAGATGCCCAGCAGCGCCTGGAAGAACTCGGGCTCCTGGAAGGGCGCACCCTGGGCCTGGCCCTTGACGAAGACCTGGGCGCCCTGGCCCGGCACCCAGTCCACCGAGAAGTTCTCGCCCGGCAGCAGCTTCTTGTGCTGCGTGAAGATGTCGCTCATGCGCAGCACGCCGGGCACCAGGCGCGAGAAGCGGGCGCGCTCCATGTTGTCCTCGATGCCGCGCGCGAACAGCTTGCCCAGCTCGGCCGAATCGATCTCGCGCAGCATGGTCACGCTCACGCGCTTGGGGCCGGGCAGGGCCGCGATCTCCTGCAGGCTGGCGGCCGGCTTTTCCAGGTACAGGCCCGCCGTGTAGACCTTGAAGATGGCCTTGTAGCGAATGCCCGCGCCATTGAGCTGCAGCGTCTGGCCGCCCACCCCGGCCTGGGCGGGATAGGCCACGCCCGCGACGGTGCGCGGCGGCTCCTGGGCAGTGGCGGCCAGCGGCATCGCCAGCGCCATGGCCAGGGCGGCTGTCTTCATCCAGCGGGGCAAGGCGGTCATGGTGTCTCCTGCGCGGGGCCTGTGGCCCGGTTGCGGTTTGTTACGTCCGGGCGACATGTTGTGGGGATCGGGTGGGGGTGGCAACAGGGTTTTCGCGGGCCGGTGCAGGGTGGCTATCATCCTGCTCGGTCCGCTTTCTTGTCGTGGGTGTATGCCCACGTTCCTGCGGTTATGGACGGGATGGGGCTACCCGCAAGGGCGTCCGCACGGCTCAATGCGTGTTCTTAACATCCCGTCCACCTGTCTGTGGGTAAGAACACCGGCTCGTGGCTTTCGTCTTGTTTCCGGAGCGCAGGCGCGAGCCTGCGTCCCAGTGGTTTTGGGCGGGATGGGGCTACCCGCAAGGGCGTCCGCACGTCGCAATGCGTGTTCTTAACATCCTGTCCACCTGTCTGTGCGTTGCACCGTTGATTCTGTTTGCAAGCCCCTGTCGGGGCGTTTCTTTTCGAGGCCGGGTTTCGGCCCGGCGGCCGACTCACTTTCTTGTCTCGCTACAAGAAAGTGAGCAAAGAAAAGCGCCCGAATGTCCGCGACCCCTTCGCTGCGCTGCGGGGCAACCTGCGCCGGGCTGCCTGCGGGGTTCGCTGCGGAACTCGCTGCGTTCACTGCGTGAACTTCGCTCAGACAACCGCAGCGAGTCAGATGACGAAGCAGTCCTGTCCTTCGGCAGGACTGCAACCCCGCAGGCAGCCCGGCGCAGGCGCGGCCATACGGGGAGTGGGTTCGGGCCTTCGCTTCGCTCGGCCTGGAGCGCTGGGGCGTTTGCCGTCTTGAAAGCCTCTATCATTGCGGCGGCCCCCTGTTCAGGGGCTGGTGCGTAAGAACACCTGCGTGTAAAGCGGTGCTGCCTCCCCGTGAGCGAGGCCTTGTCACGTCTGAATTGTCGGATCGTGGGTGCATGCCCACGTCCCTGCGGTTACGGGCGGGATGGGGCTACCCGCAAGGGCGTCCGCACGGCTTTGCACGTGTTCTTAACATCCCGTCCACCTGTCTGTGCGTAAGAACACGGGCCGGTGGTTTTGTTCTCTCGCAAAGGAGTACGAAATCATGTACGGCATTTCCATTTCTGCCTTCCCCTCCTCCCATCAAGCGCCTCACTCTGGCGCGTCTGCCGTGGGAGGGGTTGCGCCATGAGTACCGCTTCCACAACCCTGACCCAGCCCACGCCGCAGCAGTTGAGCCATGCCGTGACCGAAATCGGCCGGCTGACGCTGCAAGGCAGCAGCGAGGTGTACTCGCTGGGCCAGCTGGCGCTGGCCTGGCTGGAGCGGCCCGAGGGCCATCGCAATCTGGAGGTGGTGGCCAATGCGCTGCAGGCCATTTGCGGGGCTGCGCAGCGGATGGAGGAGCTGGTGGAGGACGAGGTGAGCTACGTGCATTGTCTGCAGGAGGATCCGGCGTATCTGCGGCGGATGGCTGCGGCTTCGGCGGCGTTTGAGCGCTGATTCTCTTTGCAAGCCCTGTCGGGCCTTCGCTTCGCTTGGCCTGGGGCTTCAGCCCAGGACGTTCTTCAGCAGCGTCTTTTCCTGGTCCGTGAGGGCGGCGATGCATTCGTCGCCCAGGGCCTGCAGCAGCCGGGTGCTGTCGGCGTTGGCGATGTCCAGGCCCAGGCGCTTTTGCTGGGCTGCGGGCTGCGTGAAGTTCAGGCGCAGGTAGCTGCTGGTGCCCAGTTCCTGGCGGGCCGCCTTGACGGCCTGGACCTCCTGGGCGGCCATGACCAGGTCCAGCAGGGGCTTGACCAGGGTCAGCCCGCGCCGGGGCATGGCCACGGGGTCCTGGCCCTGCTGGGGGTTGGCGGTGCCTATGCTGATCATCACGATGTCGGCCGCCGGCCCCCAGAGCTGGCGTGCGGCCTGCAGGGCCAGCAGGTCGGGCGCGTTGGCGGCGAGTCCGCCGTCCACGAAGACATGGCCTGCTGCGGCGTGCGCGGGAAAGTAGGTGGGGGCGGCCGATGAGGCCAGCATGGCGTCCATCAGCGTCAGGCCCAGCCGGTCCCTGTCGGGCAGGGCGCCGCTGGCCAGCAGGTGCAGCTGCGATGAATTCCAGTTCACGGCGGGCAGCAGCAGCGGCACCTGCAGTTGCCCCAGGGCGGACTGCTCCGCTTGCGGCATGGCCTCCTTGATCGCTGCGCGCAGCGGGGCGCTGTCATAGAGCGCCTTGCCCATGGCCTGGCGCAGGCCGGGCAGCCATTTGGAGGGAAAGATGGCGGGGCCGTGGTCCAGCAGCAACTGCTTGATGCGCGCGGGCTGGCAGCCGCTGGCCAGGGCGGTGGCGATGATTGCGCCGATGGAGGTGCCGGCGAACAGGTCCACTTTCTCCAGCAGGTCGCCGTTGCCGAATTCGCGGTGGATGCGCTCCAGCACATGGGCGCTGAAGAGGCCGCGATAGCCGCCGCCCGACAGGCTCAGGACGACCCGGCGCCGGCGCAGGCCCTGGCGCACCGCGCTGGACAGGGGCGGTACGTCGAAGTCCATCACAGCGCGTGCACGGTGACGCCCCGGGCGGCGGCCTGCGTCAGGTAGAGGTTGGCGGGCTCGGTGTAGCAGACCTTGAGCAGGTCGGCCGTGGCGATGAGCAGCCGCAGGTCCTGCGCCAGGGGCGCCGTGCCCCGCGGGCCCTGGCTGTCCAGCGGCGCAACGTTGCGCCATTCGATGAAGCGCTCCAGCACCTTGTTGTCCACGCTGGTCAGCATGGAGGCGCCTTCGGCCCGCAGGTTGGCATACAGCGCATCGAGCAGGGAGAACCACTCGTTGCGGTCACGCAGGTCATGGAATGCCTCGGCCACGGCCGCCTTGGCGATGGCCATGGACAGGTCGCTGACGATGCAGTCCAGCGGACGGATGGTGGAGAACCACTGCAGGGTTGCGGGTTCCTGGTTCGCCATCCACAGCAGGCAGCGGGGGCCCAGCAGGTAGCGGCTCATGGCGCGCGCCGGGCGGGTACGTCGATATCGCCGCGCGCCCCGGACATTTGCGCAGCGGACAGATCCACGGCCTGGCGCGGCAGTGGCAGGGACCGGCAGATGTCGGCCACCGTGCGGGGGGCGCGCTCGTTGGCGGACAGGGCCACCATGTGCTCCTCGCTGACGATCACGTAGCGCTTGCGGCCCTGGGAGATGAGGGCCACCCCGTCGTGATCGGCCTGTTTGAGCACCGCGCCGTACTGCGCCTTGAAGACCGAGATCGGCATGGGCGTGGTGTTGCGCGGCATGGCCGATCCGACCTGATGGCTCAGGTCCCGCAGGGCGCGGTTCAGCGGGTCGCGTTCGCCCTCGGGCAAGGCAGCGTCGGTGCGGGCGGAGAAATGGGACGGCATGGTCGACCTTTCTGGTCAGGTTGTGCTGCCATTGTTGGTCAGGCTGACCAGGGTGTCAATTGTGGCCATGGCAGGCCCCTGCGGCGCCCCCGCAAGGCGCCGGTCCGCACTTGTACCCAGCCGCGTCTGCGCTACACTTGCCCGCTATGTTCATTCATCGCATGTTCATTGCAGGTTGTGGAGACCGGGGAGCCTGGCCCTGGCGCAAGCCTGTCCAACTGAACAGCTGAAGCACCCGGGGCGCGACCCGGCGTGCACCCGAGGCCCTACGGGCCAATCGAATGAATCGGCGCAATCCATACGCAGCCCGCACCCACATCAGGTCTGCCAGCGCCACGCAATCCGGAGCCTTCCCCCGTGATCACCGAACTCGAATTCAAGAGCCTTGCTGCGCAGGGCTACAACCGCATCCCTCTGATGGTCGAGGCGTTTGCGGATCTCGAAACCCCCCTGTCCCTCTACCTCAAGCTGGCCCATGCGGGCGGTGACGGCAAGCACAGCTTTTTGCTGGAGTCCGTGGTGGGCGGCGAGCGCTTCGGGCGCTACAGCTTCATCGGCCTGCCTGCACGCACGCTGCTGCGCGCCAGCGGCTTCGGCGATGCGGCATGCACCGAGGTGGTGACCGATGGCCAGGTGGTGGAGACGGCCAAGGGCAATCCGCTGGACTTCATCGCTGCCTACCAAAAGCGCTTCAAGGTGGCGCTGCGCCCGGGACTGCCGCGTTTTTGCGGCGGGCTGGCCGGCTACTTCGGCTACGACGCCGTGCGCTACATCGAGAAGAAGCTGGAAGATTCCTGCCCGCCCGATACGCTCAACTGCCCCGACATCCTGCTGCTGCAGTGCGAGGAAGTGGCGGTGATCGACAACCTGTCGGGCAAGCTGTACCTGATCGTCTATGCCAACCCCGGCGAGAGCGAGGCCTATACGCGCGCCAAGAAGCGGCTGCGGCAGCTGAAGGATCTGCTGCGCTACTCGGTCAGCGCGCCGCAGATCAAGGCCGGCGAGAGCCATCCGGCCCAGCGCAGCTTTGCCAAGGAAGACTACCTGGCGGCCGTGGAGAAGGCCAAGGAGCTGATCGCCGCGGGCGACTTCATGCAGGTGCAGGTGGGCCAGCGCATCCACAAGCGCTTCACGGCCAGCCCCTTGAGCCTGTACCGCGCGCTGCGTTCGCTCAATCCCAGCCCCTACATGTACTACTACCACCTGGGCGATTTCCATGTGGTGGGCGCCAGCCCCGAGATCCTGGTGCGCCAGGAGAACACGGACGAGGGCCAGAAGGTCACCATCCGCCCGCTGGCCGGCACGCGCCCGCGTGGCGCCACGCCCGAGGCCGACAAGGCCACCGAAAAGGAACTGGTGGCCGACCCCAAGGAACGCGCCGAGCACGTGATGCTGATCGACCTGGCGCGCAACGACATCGGCCGCATCGCCAAGACGGGCAGCGTGAAGGTGACCGAGGCCTTTGCCGTGGAACGCTACAGCCACGTCATGCACATCGTCAGCAACGTGGAGGGCATTCTGCGCGACGGCATGGACAACATGGACGTGTTCAAGGCCACCTTCCCGGCCGGCACGCTGACGGGCGCGCCCAAGGTGCATGCCATGGAGGTCATCGACCAGCTGGAGCCCACCAAGCGCGGCATCTACGGCGGCGCCTGCGGCTACCTGAGCTTTGCGGGCGACATGGACCTGGCGATTGCCATCCGCACGGGCGTGATCAAGGACGGCACGCTCTACGTGCAGGCCGCCGCCGGCGTGGTGGCCGATTCCGTGCCCGAGATGGAATGGAAAGAGACCGAGCACAAGGCCCGCGCATTGATGCGCGCGGCCGAGCTGGTGGAGGAAGGACTGGAATGAGCACGGACCGCGCCAAGCAGGCCATCGACCTGGTGCAGCACTGCACCGACATGCTGGATGTGCGCCGCAATGTGGATGCGCTGGACGATGTGCTGGTGCCGCTGCTGGTCACGCGCATGGGCTACATGCAGCAGGCCGCGCGCATCAAGGCCGATGCGGCCCAGGTGCGCGACGAGGGCCGCATCGAGGCCATCGTGCGCCGCGTGCGCGAGCGCACGGCCGCCGAGGGCGGCCAGCCCGACATGATGGAGGCGGTGTACCGCCACCTCATGGAGGAATGCATTGCCTACGAGCACCGCGAGTTCGCGCGGCTGCGCGAGGGCGGTGCGCAGGACGATCGTTCCTAGGGCCTGTTCACACTCATGCGGGGATCGCGTTGCCCGGCAGCCAGCGCAGCGCATGGCGCGCTGCCACCCATTCCTCGTTCGTGGGCTCCACGCCCACGGTGACGGCGCTGCCGGTGGCCGAGATCACGGTCGCATCGCGCGCATTGGCCTCGGCGTCCAGCCGCAGGCCCAGAAAACCCAGGCCCTCGCACACGCGCCGCCGTATCTCGGCGCTGTGCTCGCCCACGCCTGCGGTGAACACCAGCAGGTCCAGGCCGCCCAGCACGGCGACCAGGGCGCCGATCTCGCGCACGATGCGCCGCACGTACAGGGCCAGCGCATCGCGCGCACGCTCGGCCTGGGCATCGCCGCCTGACTCCAGCGGCAGCAGCACGCGCGGCTCGGACGAGGTGCCCGAGACGCCCAGCAGGCCGGACTCGTGGTACAGGATGCGGCCCACTTCCTGCAGGCTGAGCTTTTCGATTTCCATCAGGTAGATCACGGCGCCGGGGTCCAGCGCGCCGGTGCGCGTGCCCATCATCAGGCCGTCCAGCGCAGAGAAGCCCATGGTCGTGGCCACGCTTTGCAGGCCCTGCATGGCGCACAGGCTGGCGCCGCTGCCCAGGTGGGCCACCAGGGTGCGCCCGCGCGCCAGGTCGCCATGGCGCTCGGGCAGGGCGGTGGCCATGTATTCGTAGGACAGGCCGTGGAAGCCGTAGCGGCGCAGCCCGCGTTCCCAGGCCGCGTGCGGCAGGGGCAGCAGTTGCTCGACCTTGGGCAGCGTGTGGTGGAAGGCGGTGTCGAAGCAGGCCACCTGCACCAGTTCGGGCCGCTCGCGCAGCAGGATGTCCATGGCCTCCAGCGCAAAGGGCTGGTGCAGCGGCGCCAGCGGGATGAAGGCCTTGAGGTCGGCCAGCACGCCGGCATCGACGCGCACGGGCTCGAAGTAGCGGCTGCCGCCGTGCACCACGCGGTGGGCGACGGCGGCCACGCGGGCGCCGTCCAGCTGCGCCAGGCGCGCGGTGATGCGCTCGCGGATCAGCTGCAGCGCGGCGCGGTAGGGGTGGGCGGCATCCAGGGCAATGGCAAAGGGCGGCACGCCGCTCTCGCCGAAGTCGGGCGCGGGCCCGCCGATGCCCTGGACCTTGCCGTTCCACAGCGGCTTGCGCGGCAGCGGGCGCTGTGCGCCGTCGAAGACGGCGAACTTGATGCTGGACGAGCCGCAGTTGAGCACCACGACCAGTTCGCGGGCGGGGGAGGATGCGGTGTGGGCAGGGATCATGGCGGGGAGTTCCGGTAGCGGTGGGCCAGCAGCAGGGCGATGGCGCAGGAGGCGATGCGCGAGGCGCGGCTGTCGGCGCGGCTGGTCAGGATCACGGGCACCTTGGCGCCCATGACGATGCCGGCGCTGGCCGCCTCGCCCATGTACATGAGCTGCTTGGCCAGCATGTTGCCGCTTTCCAGGTCGGGCACGACCAGGATGTCGGCCTGGCCCGCCACGGGCGAATCGATGCCCTTGGTGCGCGCGGCGGCCATGGACACGGCGTTGTCGAAGGCCAGCGGCCCGTCGAGCACGCCGCCTTCGATCTGGCCCCGGTCGGCCATCTTGCACAGCGCTGCGGCGTCCAGCGTGGCCGGCATGTGCGGGCTCACGGTCTCCACGGCGGCCAGGATGGCGACCTTGGGCTCGGGCACGCCGATGGCATGGGCCAGGGCGATGGCGTTGCGCACGATGTCGGCCTTTTGCTGCAGGTCGGGCGCGAGGTTGATGGCCGCATCGGTGACGATGAACGGGCGCGGGTAGTGCGGCGTCTGCAGCACGAAGCAGTGGCTGACGCGGCGCTTGGTGCGCAGGCCGGCGGCGGCGGCCACCACCTCGGCCATGAGCTCGTCCGTGTGCAGGCTGCCTTTCATGATGGCCTCGACCTCGCCGCAGGCGGCCAGCTCGGCGCCGCGCGTGGCGGCGGCGTGGCTGTGCGGCACGTCCTCGATGCGCAGGCCGCCCAGGTCCAGCCCGTGCTCGGCCGCCACGGCGTCCAGCCGCGCGCGCGGGGCCACGAGCACGGGGTCGATCAGGCCTTCGCGGCGCGCGTCCAGCGCGGCCGAGAGGCTGGGCTCGTCACAGGGATGGACCACGGCCACGCGGATGGGTGGCAGGCCGGCCACATGGGCCAGCAGGCGCTGCAGGCCGTCGCGTCCACCGGCTTCCAGGCGGATCTCGGGCAGGCTGGTGCGCTGGCGCTCGATGTGGCGCGCAGGCGCATGCACGGTGGCCTGGCCCTCGATCACGGCGGCGCCATGCTGGTTGGTGCAGGCCACGGCCAGCGTGACCTGGCGCTGCTCGGCCTGCTTGGCCAGCACCTCCACGCGCACGGTCAGCCGGTCGCCTGCGGCAAGCGGTGCCAGAAAGCGCAGCGTCTGGCCGACCAGGGTGGTGCCGGGGCCGGGCAGGCGCGTGCCCAGCACCGAGGCCAGCAGCATGCCGCCCCACATGCCGTGGGCGATCAGGGCCGTGTCGTCATCGTCGGCGCCGGCAACCGTGCCAGCACCGGCACCGGCACCGGCACCAGCGCCGTCGGCCACGGCCGCGCCCGACAGGGCGGCGAACAGGCGCAGGTCCTGGGTGCTCAGCGTGCGTTCCAGGCTGGCGCTGTCGCCCACGTCCAGTTCGTCAAAGCTGTGGTTGCGCAGCAGGGCCAGGTCTTCGGGCGGCAGGGCCGCATCGGAATCGGGGGAGAGGTTCATCGCTTTTTCCGGGGGCTGGGGTGTGCGCGGCTGGCCTGGGCGCGTGCGGGGCGCTTGGCGGCAGGCGCGGATTCGGGAACAGGTGCGGGCTCGGGTGCCGGTTCAGGAGCTGCAGCAGGGGCCGCAACAGGGGCGGTCAGAGGCGCTGCCGAAGGAGTCGTCAAAGGTGCCGTCACAGATCCGGGTTCTGGCTCGGCCACCGAGGCTGGCGCGATGGCCGGGTGCCGCTCGGCCTGCTCTTTCGCCTGCCTGGACTCGGCCGCCTCCAGCGCCTGCACGAAATGCCCCATGGCCTGCAGCAGGCGCTGGTGCTCGGCATCGCTGAGGTTGCCGCCCTGGTTGGCCAGTTCGTCCACCGTGGTCATGCCCCAGCGGATGTCGCCGGCGGGCGAGGCGGCCAGCAACCGGGGGATGGCGGCCATGGCGGCGTCGGGCTCGCGCTGCATCAGCAGGGCCTGGCGGCGCACGATGCGGCGGAACTGCGCCATGTCGGGCGGCACGCCGCCCAGGTGGTCCTGCAGCAGCCGCCAGGCGTGGCGGAAGTGGCGTTCATCGGCCTCGCCGCGTGCGCGCAGCACGTGGAACAGGGCGCGGATGACGGCCTCGTACAGCCCGCCCTGGGCCACGCTTTCGTGCAGCCGCGCCAGCTCCTGGCGCATGTACTGGCAGTGCTCGGGCGATTCGCCGGGGTGCGGGCGCGGCGGGCCGTCGTCCTGGCGGCTCTGGCCGGCCAGGGCCTGGACCAGGGGCGAGCCATAGATGGCGTGGAACAGCCGCGCCTGCATGGCATCGCGCTGGTCGCGGTAGGTGTCGAGCAGATGCACCACGGCCTGCGACATGGCCTGCTGCGCCTTCAGGAAGGGGTTGTCGGGCTCGACGGGGTGGCGGTCCTCGCGCGCATGCTCGGCGGCCTGGGCCACGACGGGTGCCAGCGGGTGCGAGTCCGACCAGCATTCATAGCCCACGCGCAGCGGGTGCATGGCCTGCAGCCAGCGCGCAGACAGCGGCGTGGACAGCGCCTGCACCCAGGGCTGCACGGTGTTGCGGTACAGGGCCAGGTTGATTTCGGAGACGCGCGCGGCAGCGGCGAAATGGCGCTCGCTTTCGGGGTCGGGCCGGACGATGGCGCGCACCTCGGCCAGGTCGCTGCGGCGGATCTTCATCAGGTAGGCGTCGTCGGTCAGATCCTGTGCCGGCACACCGGCCGGGCGGTCGGCGATCTCGGCGCGGTAGATGCCGGCGGGCAGCAGGTCGATGATGTCGATGTGCGCCGCGAACTCGCGGTGCTCCTTGCGGCCCACGGCGCCCGAGACAAAGATGCCCAGGTGGCCGATGCTGTCATGCGTGGCGAAGACGATGGTCTGGTCGTGGGCGGCAATGTCCTCGTCGTCGCGGTACAGGTCGGTGATCCAGCCCAGGGCCTGGCCCGGCGGCGTGATGTTGTCGCCATGCGAGCAGAACACCACGATGGGCGAGCGGATGTTGCGCAGGTCGATGCGCACGCCGTCCGAGGTCGTCAGCTCGGCCGTGGCCAGCCGGTTGCCGATGAACAGGTTGTCCACGATGTACTGCATCTCGCGGCCTTCCAGGAAGACATAGCCGCCCCAGTACTTCTCGAAGCCCAGGTAGCGCGGCCCCTCGGTGTCCACGTCGGCATAGACCTGGTACTGCTTTTCCCACAGCGTGTTGGCGGGGTTGAGGTTCTCGAAGTTCTGCACCAGCCATGCGCCGTCGAAGCGGCCCGCGCCCAGGTCGCTGGTCAGCGCCGTCATCCAGCTGCCGCCCATGAGGCCGCCGCCATAGCGCATGGGGTTGTCGCCGGCCCAGTACGACAGCGGCGCACCGGCCACGATGATGGGGCCGAACAGCTCGGGCCAGACGGCCGCCGTCATGAGGATCTGCCAGCCGGCCTGACAGTTGCCGATGACGGCGGGCTTGCCCCGGCTCTCGGGGTGCAGCTCGGCGACCTTGCGCACGAATTGGGCCTCGGCGCGCATCACGTCCTCGACGGTCTGGCCGGGCGCGGGGTCGGGCAGGAAGCCAACGAAGTAGCAGGGATGGCCGGCCTTGAGCGCGGCGCCGATCTCGCTGTCGGGCTTGAAGCCGCCGATGCCGGGGCCGTGGCCCGCGCGCGGATCGACGACGATGAAGGGGCGCTTGGCCGGGTCGATGACCGTGCCCTCCATGGGCGCGATGCGTGCCAGGCCGTAGTTGACGGGGCGCGGCAGGTCCAGGCCCGACATCACGATCTCGGCCCGGAAGCTCAGCACATTGGGCACTTCCTCGGCCAGATGCTCGCGGTACTGGTTGCCACGCTGGCGCCGGATGTCGGCATACAGCAGCGAGCGCTGCCAGGCATCGGTGGCGTATTGCGCGGCTGCCTGCGACAGCTTCATCGGATCGCCCCACATCCCTCCCACGTCCACGGTGCCGTGGCTCTGCAGGTTCTCGTTCATCTGGCCCACTCCTTTACCGGCATGTCATGCCCTGCTCTTAGATTGCGTGTGATTGCTTGTGGCTGGGTGCGGATGGCCGCCCCGCGCCCATGCGGCCCCGAACCTGCGGGACCGCGTGGCGGCTTCCTTGGGGCCTGTCAGCCCTGGGCTGTGGTGTCGCGGGCCGTTTCGGCGGCGGCTGCTGCAATGGGCTGCTGCGCCGCATGGGCGGGCTGGGCCACGGACTGCACGGCCGAGGTCCAGCGGGCGAGCAGGTCGCTCCACGGCACGGCGGTGTCGGCTGCGCCCTGGGTGCTGTTGCCCAGCGTGGCTGCCACCTGTTGCTGCCAGTCGTGCACGGCCTGCTGCACGCCCTGGGCCAGGGTCATCTGGCTGGCCATGGCGGTCTGGGCCAGGGCCTGGGCATGGCCCATGCGCAGGTGGGCGTGGCGCCAGAAGGCCTGGGCGGGCAGGGTGGCCAGCTCCTGCCAGCTGCTGGTCTGCTGCACGCCCTCGATCTCGCTGCCGGTCTCGGCGATGCGCTCGGGGCCGTTGCGTGCGGCATGCTCCAGCCACTGTTGGCCGCTTTCCTGCAGCAGCCGGCTCAGGTGCAGCTGCAGTTCAAGCTGTGCCTTGAGCAGATGGAGGGGAATGGTCTGTGCGCTCATATGAAACTCCTTGCTGGTTGAGATGGAAAGATGCCTTGGCGGCGGGAACGAAATCAGGCCATCTGGCTGATGGTCTTGCGAAAACGGGTGAGCGTGAGGGCGAACAGCACGGAGCCGATCGCGGCCAGCGCGAGGAAAGGCTTCCAGACCACGTCCAGCCCCGCTCCGCGGTAGAGGATGGCCTGCGACAGCTCGACAAAGTGGGTGGTCGGCGCGGCCAGCATGATGTTCTGCACCAGCTCGGG
The DNA here is from genome assembly GCF_017355445.1 of Delftia sp. SD018. Taxonomy (NCBI): domain Bacteria; kingdom Pseudomonadati; phylum Pseudomonadota; class Betaproteobacteria; order Burkholderiales; family Comamonadaceae; genus Delftia; species Delftia sp. SD018. The sequence continues at coordinate 75,708 of NZ_JADDRN010000015.1, read as the reverse complement.
CATGCTTTCGCGCGGCGTCATGGCGCCCGACAGCAGCTGCAGCGGCAGCAGCACGAGCACCAGCAGCATGCCGAACTGTGGCATGTTGCGCGCCAGCGTGGCAAGGAAGATCCCCAGCGACGTTGTGGCGAACAGGCACAGCGCGGCCCCCGCCAGGAACAGCGGCAGCGAGCCTTCGATGGGAACGCCCAGGGCGCCGCGCACCACGAGGTTGAGCGAGGCAAAGGCGGTGACCAGCACGACCAGTCCCATGGACCATATCTTGGCCAGCATGATCTCGGTCGGTGTCACCGGCATGACCAGCAGGTGCTCCACCGTGCCGTGCTCGCGCTCGCGGATCAGGGCCGCGCCCGTGAGGATGATGGACAGCATGGTCACGTTGTTGATGATCTGCATCAGCCCGCCGAACCAGACCTTGTCCAGCGCGGGATTGAAGCGCGCGCGCACCACCAGGTCCACGGGCAGGGCAGTGGCGCCCCGAAAGCGCCGCACGAACTCGCTGACCTCGGCCGTGACGATCTGCTGCACATAGCTGTTGCCCGTGAAGGCCTGGCTCATGCGCGTGGCATCCACGTTCAGCTGCAGCTCGGGGGCGCGGCCCGCCAGCACGTCGCGCTGGAAGTTGGGCGGGATGTTGAGCACGAAGGTGTAGGTGCCAGAGTCCATGCCCGGGTCCATCTGCGTGCGATCGATCATGGCCGGCGGCGCGAACTGCGGCGGATAGAAGGCGCCCGCGATGCGCTGCGACAGCGGCGAGCCGTCCTCGTCCACGATGGCGATGGGCGCGTTGTGCAGGCTCTCGGGCATGGCCGTGGCCGCCGTGTAGATGGAGACCGTGAACACATAGGCGATGAGCACCAGCAGCACGGGGTCGCGCCACAGGCTCCACAGCTCCTTGACGCCCAGCCGGTAGATGTTGGAGAAAAGGCGGGTGCGCATGTCAGCTCTCCTGCTTTCTGGTCAGTGCAATGGCCAGGCCCAGGATCACCGGCACGGACAGCAGCAGCGGCCCGAACGAGCCGGCCAGCTCCCGAAATCCCAGCGCCTTGCTGAACACGCCGCGGCTGATGGCGATCATGTGGCTGGCCGGGTAGACCTCGCCGATGATGCGGCCCGCCCCCTCCAGCGAGGACACGGGATCGACCAGGCCCGCGAACTGCGTGGTGGGGATCAGCGTGCCGATCAGCACCAGGAACATCGAGGCGATCTGGCTGCGCGTCAGCGTGGAGGCCAGCAGGCCGAAGCCCGTGGAGGCGCCGCTGAAGATCAGCGCCGCCAGGGCCAGCGTGGCAAAGCTGCCCGTCACGGGAACGCCGAACAGGGTGACGGCCATCAGGCACATCAGCAGGAAGTTCAGCATGGCCAGCACCACATAGGGCAGTTGCTTGCCCAGCAGGAATTCGGTGCGAGTGACCGGCGTGACGTAGAGGTTGGTGATGGAGCCGCTTTCCTTCTCGCGCACCACGGCCAGCGCCGTCAGCATGGCCGGCAAAAGCAGCAGCAGCAGGGGCATGACGGCCGGCACCATGGCCGGCAGGCTGCGCACGTCGGGGTTGTAGCGAAAGCGCGTCTGGATGTCGATCAGGCCGGCCGGCGTCACACCCAGGCGCTCGCGCGCCTGCTCGGTCAGCCAGTGCTGGTGTATGCCCTGCAGGTAGCCGCGCACGGTCTCGGCGCGCGTGGGCATGGCGCCGTCGAACCAGGCGCCCACCTGCACGGAGCCGCCGCGCAGCACGTCGCGCGCAAAGCCCGGCGGGATCTCGATGGCCAGGGTCAGCTCGCCGCTGCGCATGCGGCGGTCCAGTGCGTCGTAGTCGGTCAGCGGCGGCTGCTCTATGAAGTAGCGCGAGCCCGACAGGCTCATCGCATAGCTGCGGCTGATGGTGGTCTGGTCGCGGTCCAGCACGGCAAAGCGCAGGTCCTCCACGTCCAGGCTGATGCCGTAGCCCATCACGAACATCAGGATCAGCGAGCCCACCAGGGCCAGCGTGGCGCGCACCGGGTCGCGCTGCAGCTCCAGCGCTTCGCGCCAGACATAGCTGAGCATGCGCTGGGCGCTGAAATGGCGGCGGCGCGCGGTGTGCGTTTCCACGGCAGCGGGGGCGGCCGGTGCGGCCTGCTGTTCCTCGGCCGGGGCCTCGCCGCCACCGGCCTCGACCAGGTAGCCGATGAAGGCTTCCTCCAGCGTGGCCGCGCCGCGCTTGGCCACCAGGCGCGCGGGCGTGTCGCTGTCCAGCACCTTGCCCGCATGCATCATGGACATGCGGTCGCAGCGCTCGGCCTCGTTCATGAAGTGGGTGGAGATGAAGATGGTCACGCGGTCGCGCCGCGACAGCTCCACCAGCAGGCGCCAGAAGCCGTCGCGCGCCACGGGGTCCACGCCCGAGGTGGGCTCGTCCAGGATGAGCAGCTCGGGCTTGTGCACCATGGCCACGGCCAGCGACAGGCGCTGGCGCATGCCCAGCGGCAGGGCGGCCGGCAGGCTGTGCTGCGCGGCCTGCAGGTCGAAGCGCTGCAGCATCTCGGCCACGCGCGCGGGAATGTCCGCCTCGGGCACGCCGAACAGGCGCGCATGCAGCACCAGGTTCTGGTGCACGGTCAGCTCGCCGTACAGCGAGAACGCCTGGGTCATGTAGCCCACGCGGCGGCGCGTGTCGATGTCGCGCGGGTCCACGGGCTGGCCGAACAGCCAGGCCTGGCCCTCGCTGGCCGGCAGCAGGCCGGTCAGCATCTTCATGGTGGTGCTCTTGCCGCAGCCGTTGGAGCCCAGGAAGCCGAAGATCTCGCCGCGGCGGATGCGGAAGGACACATGGTCCACGGCGACGAAGTCGCCAAAGCGCATGGTCAGGTCCCTGGCCTCGATGGCGATGTCGTCCTCGCCGCCCTCGGGCAGGGGGGCGATGGTCACGGGCGCATGGCCGCGCTTTTTCTCTTCGGGCAGCAGGGCGATGAAGGCCTCTTCCAGCGAGCGGCTGTCCGTGCGCTGCAGCAGCTCGGCCGGCGTGCCCGTGGCCAGCACGCGGCCCTCGTCCATGGCCACCAGCCAGTCGAAGCGCTGGGCCTCGTCCATGTAGGCCGTGGCCACCAGCACGCTCATGCCGGGGCGCTGGCGGCGGATGCGCGCGATCAGGTCCCAGAACTGGGCGCGCGCCAGCGGGTCCACGCCCGTGGTGGGCTCGTCAAGAATGAGCAGGTCGGGGTCGTGGATCAGCGCGCAGCACAGGCCCAGCTTCTGCTTCATGCCGCCCGACAGCTTGCCGGCCGGCCGCTCCAGGAATTTGCGCAGGCCCGTGGCCTGGGTGAGATCGTCGATGCGCCGGCGCCGCTCGGCCGCGTCATGGCCGAACAGGCGCGCGAAGAACTGCAGGTTCTCCTCCACCGACAGCGTGGGATAGAGGTTGCGCCCCAGGCCCTGCGGCATGTAGGCCACGCGCGGGCAGACGGCCTCGCGGTGCCGGCGCTGGGCCATGTCGCCGCCCAGCACCTCGACGCTGCCTTCCTGGATCTTGCGCGCCCCGGAGATCAGCGCCATGAGGCTGGACTTGCCCACGCCGTCCGGCCCGATCAGGCCGACCATGCGGCCTTCGGGAATGTCCAGTTCGATGCCCGCCAGCGCCTCGACCTGGCCATAGCGCTGGTGCACGCCCTTCAGGCGCACGACCCAGCCGCTGGCATGGGGCGTCGTGCTCTCGCTCATTGCGCGGGCTGGGCTGGCAGCTTGATGGCCAGTTTGGCGGGCCACTCATGGCTGGCATCGGTGCGCAGCCAGGCCATGCCGGGCACGCCGGTCTTGACCTGTTCCAGATGGCGGCGCAGCAGCTCCGGCGGGATCTGGGCGCGCACGCGGAACATCAGCTTCTGGCGCTCGCTGGCGGTCTCCACGGTCTTGGGCGTGAACTGGGCCTGGCTGGCGACGAAGGAGACGCGGGCCGGAATCACGTACTCGGGCGCGGCGTCCAGCACCAGGCGCACCTCGCTGCCCAGTGCGATGCGCCCGGCTGCAGTTTCCGGCACGAAGAAGGTCATGTAGACATCGGACAGGTCCAGCAGGTTGAGCACGCGCCCGCCTGCGCCCAGCACTTCGCCGGGCTGGGCCACGCGCAGCTGCACGCGGCCGTCGCGCGGGGCCTTGAGCACGCCGTCGTCGATGTCGGCCTGCACGCGCGCCACCGTGGCCGTGGCGGCCTGCACCTGGGAGCGCACGCCCACCACCTGGGCCTCGGCCGCCTTCACGGCGGCCTGCGCAGCGGCGGCCTGGGCGCGCGTGGCGGCCAGTGCCGCCTCGCTGCCGCGCACGCGGGCGCGGTCGTCATCGAGCTCCTGCACCGAGGAGGCGCCCTCGCGCGCCAGCGTTTCCGAGCGCTTGAAGCGGCGCTGCGCGGCGTCCACCTCGGTCTCGCGCTGCACGATCAGGGCCTGGGCGGCGGCCAGGTCGCTGCGGCGCAGGGTGACCTGGGCCTCGGCCGCGGCCACGCTGTGCTCGGCCTGCTGGCGCATGGCGTCGGCTTCCTGGCGCTGGGCGCGCAGGGTGTCGATCTGCATGCGCGCCACGGGCTGGCCGGCCTGCACGAAGTCGCCCTCGCGCACCAGGATTTCCTCCACGCGGCCGGGCAGCTTGGTGGAGATGTCGATCTCGGTGGCCTCGACCCGGCCGTTGCTGCCGACGAAGCCCTCTCCCGGGCCCTTGGGCGTGAAGGTCTTCCAGGCCCACCAGGCCACGAGGGCCAGGACCGCCACGGCGGCGATCGGCACGATCTTGTTCTTCAGAGAGGTGTTCTTGTCCATGGGCGGGTCCGGAGGCTTCAGGAATTCGGGGGATCGGCAGGCGTGGCCGGCAGGGTGGCGGGCAGCGCGGCAGGTTCAGCCCCGCTGCCGCCGCCCAGGGCGGCATACAGGCCCACCTGGCTGGACAGCAGGGCGCGCCGCGCCTGCACCAGTTGCTGGCGTGCGGCCAGCAGGTCGCGCTGGGCGTCCAGCACCTCCAGGTAGGCGGCCGAGCCGTTGTCGTAGCGCAGTTGCGCCAGCCGCGCACGCTCGGCCTGGGCCTGCACGGCGGTGCGCTGCACGGTGATCTGTTCGGACAGCCAGCGGCGCGCGGCCAGGCCATCGGCCACCTCGCGGAAGGCGGTCTGGATGGCTTTCTCGTACTGGGCCACGGCCATGTCGCTGCGGATCTCGCCCAGCTCCAGGTTGGCGCGGCGCCGGCCGCCGTCGAAGATGGGCAGGGACACCGTGGGCACGAAGGCCCAGGCGCGGCTGCCGCCGTCGAACAGGCCGTCGAGTTCGGCGCTGGCCGTGCCCCAGCGGGCCGTGAGCGCAATGCGCGGGAAGAAGGCGGCGCGCGCCGCGCCGATCTGGGCCCGGGCCGCGCGCAGCTGGTGCTCGGCCGCGGCAATGTCGGGCCGCGCCGTGAGCAGTTCCGAGGGCAGGCCCGGCCGCAGCTCGGCCAGCACCAGGGCGTCGTCAAAGGGTGCGGCGGCGGGCAGCGGGCCCGGGTGGGCGCCGACCAGCTGGGCCAGGGCGTGCAGCTGCTGCGCGCGTGCCAGCTCCAGCTGGGCCAGCAGGGCCTGGGCCTGGGTCAGCAGGGTCTGGACCTGGGCCAGCTGCAGGCGCGAGCTGGCGCCCACGGCCTCGCGGCGCGTGAAGATGCGAAAGGATTCCTGGCGCGTGGTCAGCGTCTCGCGCGCAATGGCCACGCGCTCGTCCAGCTCGCGCAGGCCCAGGTAGCCGTCGGCCACCTGGGCGATCAGCGCGGTCTGCACGGCGTGGCGGCCCGCATCGCTGGCCAGCCAGGTCTGCAGGGCCGCGTCCTTGAGGCTGCGCACGCGGCCCCACAGGTCCAGCTCCCAGCTGCTGAAGCCGACTTCGGCGCGGTACTCGCCGCTGACCACGGAGCGGCCCGAGAGGTTGAGGTCGCCAGGCACGCGCGCCCGTGCGGCCTGGCCGCCCACGCCAATGGCCGGGAACAGCTCGGAGCGCTGGATCTGGAAGGCCGCGCGCGCCTCTTCGGCGCGCAGCGCGGCCACGCGCAGGTCGCGGTTGTGCTCCAGCGCGGTGGCGATCAGCTGGCGCAGCGCGGGGTCGGTGAAGTAGTCGCGCCAGGGCAGGCCGGCGGCGGCGACACCCTGGGCGCCCGCCTGCAGATGGGCAGGCCAGGCCTCGGGCGTGGGCAGGGGCGGCGGCTCGTGCGGCGGCGCCAGGGAGGCACATCCTGCCAGTGCGGCGGCCAGTGCGGCTGCCAGCGCGGCGGCGGCGGTTCGGGGGAATGGGAGGGTCATCTGCAGTGCTGCGGGGTGCCGGTGCGGCAGCCGCTAGTTGAGGATGTGGTGGCCGCCATCGACATACAGCGTGCAGCCCGTGATGGCGCGCGCCCCGTCCGAGGCCAGGAAGGCGCACAGCGGCCCCACGTCGTCGGGCCGCAGCTCGCCGGCGATGGGCGAGCGGCGCACGCTGTCGGCCACCAGTTCATCGAACGCGGCAATGCCCGAGGCCGCGCGCGTGGCGATGGGCCCGGGCGAGACGGCATTGACGCGGATGCGCGAGGGGCCGAGCTCGGCCGCCAGGTAGCGCGTGGTGGACTCCAGCGCGGCCTTGACCGGGCCCATGATTCCGTAGTGCTGCATGACCTCGCTGGCGCCCAGGTAGCTCAGCGTCATGAGGCTGCCGCCGCTGGCGGCCATCAGCGGCTCGGCCAGGTGGGCCATGCGGATGAAGGAGTGGCAGGAGATGTCCATGGCCAGCGCAAAGCCCTCGCGGGAGCTGTCCACCACGCGGCCCTGCAGGTCCTTGCGCGGGGCGTAGGCCACGGCGTGCAGCACGAAGTCCAGCCGGCCCCAGCGCACGGCGGCGGCATCGAACAGTGCGCGCATCTGCTCGTCGTCGCCCACGTCCAGCGGCATGCGCAGCTCGGCACCGATCTCGTCGAGCAGGGGCTCCACATGCACACGGGCCTTGTCGTTCTGCCAGGTCGCGCCGATCTCGGCGCCCGCCGCATGCATGGCCCGGGCACAGGCCCAGGCAATGCTGTCGCGGTTGGCGATGCCGACGATCAGGCCCTTTTTGCCAGCCAATAGCGTCATCTCGAATGCTCCAGATCAGAAGGTCTGCCGGGAAACAGGCCGCCTTGGGGCGGCTTCGTCAGGAATCACGGGGCATGGCGCGGCATTGCCGACATATGCGCCACGGCGAATGTTTGTATTTCCTGTGACTACGAAGCTTTTGATAGCTTGTTTTGATGCATGCAAATCAAAGGTTTGCATGCCAATATCGTCTCCTGGTCTTTTTCATTCTATCTATGTTGCACTGCAGCGACCGATTTTGGCGATGCCGTTTCGTTATATCGATGCAGTTCACTCCATAGTCTTGACTCAGGTCAAAGAGGGCGGCGTCACTGAGAGGATGTCGCTTGCCGCCGGTCGCTGCGTCCAGTAGGGCAATGGCGTCTTTTTGCGCCAACAGCCAAACATTCCCTGTATTGGCCGGATTTCAATGAATACAAGGTTTTCACACCATATTGGTGCACGGGGGGTAAAGAAAATCGGAAATCTGCCGATGGTCCATGAACAGAGAAAATCCCCTGCCTGCAAAGGCCTGGGGCCGCCATTCAGTCAAGACAAGACCGAAGGAAGACGATCAATCCATGACCAGCATTTCATCCACCGGCGCCAGCTTTGCCGCCAGCGCAGCGGGCATGCGGCCCACGGTGTCCGTGAGGTCGTCAGCGACCACGGCAGCTGCTGCACCCGCTGCACCCGCCGACCCGGGCACGCAGGTCACGCTGGGCCAGTCCACAGGGTCCAGCGTCATCTATGCCAAACCGCAGCCCGTGGAACTGGGCCAGTTCAGGCTGACCCGGGCCTGGGCCTCGCAAGACAGGGACGACATCAGCACCCTGATGGCGCGCAACCTGGGCCTGGGTCCGTCGGCCAGCCTGGCCGACCGCTGGCGCGGCCTGGGCGGCGCCCTGCTGTCGCGCTTTGCGGCCACGCCGTCGGACTACCAACAGACGGTGGCGGAGTACCAGGCGCCCACGGCGGCCGACTCCGTCGCAGGCAGCGCGGATGCGCAGGCCCTGGACAAGTCCGCACTGAGCGATGTGTCCGTGGGCGCTGCCACCGTGAGCCTGAAGATCCGCACGCAATCGGGCCAGACCGTGGAGCTGCGGATTGCCACGAACGACGGCAGCGAAGCGGGCAGCAGCAGCGGGCTGCGGGTCGAGGTCAAGAGTTCCGGCACCTTGAGCCAGGCCGAGAGCGCGGCCATTGCCCAGCTGGCCGACGGGCTGGACGAAGCGCTGGAAGGCCTGGGAAAGCCGGGCAAGCCCCAGCTGGAACTGGGCAAGCTGATGGACTTCGACCGCAGCGTGCTGTCCGGCCTGGACCTGGACATCAAGAACCCCAAGCCTTCGCAGCCCCTGTCCTCGTTCAGCCTGCATGTGGGCGCCGATGGCCGATCGGTGGCGATGAAGGGCGCGGCGGGCGAGCTGGCCGTCAACCTGGAGTCCGATGCCCCCGTGGGCGCCAGCGCTTCGCAGCGCCAGGCCGCGCTGGACCAGCATCTGAAGCGCTTTGATGCCGCCGCGCAGCGTGGCCGTGCGGATGCGGCGCTGGTGGACATGTTCAAGAGTGCCTTCAGTCAGCTGCACAACGCGCAGGCGCCGGCCGCGCCGGGCGCCATCGTCGCGCTCTCCGGGCTGGAGCGTTCCGTGCAGTCCCTGCAAAGCGGCCTGGCCGATTTCCAGGCCAGCTTCAGCGGTGACTTCGAGAACACCAATGAATTCGGCGCCGTGACCGAAATCGGCCGCGCCGAGTACCAGGTGGGCCAGAAGACCACCCGGCAGTCCCGCGGCAGGGAGGGCGAGTCGATCGCCCAGGTGGTGACCGAGTCCCTGAACGCCGAATCCAAAAAGGCGCGCAACCGCAGCATGCTGGATTTGCAGTCGGGCAACTATGACCTGACCAAGGTGCAGGACAGCCGCACCATCACCACGCTGATCGAGACAGCCGGCAAGCAGGTCACCGGCGCGCTGCGCAAGACGCAAGAGCGCCAGATGCAGACGTGGGACCAGCTGGTGGAGCACCGCACCCAGCAGCACCGCGAAACGCCCGGTGGGCGCAGCTTCACTGAGCAACTCGCGCTGAGGTAGTCGCGGCGCGGGCCGGGCCGCGTGTCGTCGTTGTGTCACAAAACTTCCGTATAAGAAGTTTTTTTGAACAAGACATGACAACGGCCCGCGCGTTCATGACCGAATTTCATCTTGCCGTCATCCAGGGCGGAGCCTCTCAATGAACGCGCGCCGTGCTTTGGCGGCGGGGCTGGCGGCGCTGCTGCTGGCGGCCGTGGGCGGCGGCGTCTGGTACTCGCGCACGGCCCTGGTGCAGGACCGCCAGGCGCAGCTGACGCAGCAGCAGTCCGTGACGGCACGCGGCCTGATCGGCTCCGAGAAGGAAGCCTTCTTCCAGGACGAGCGCGTGCGCGACGTGCTGGCGCGCCACGGCGTGACGGTGACGGTGCAAAAGGCCGGCTCGCGCAGCATTGCCAACAGCTACGACCCCAAGCAGTACGACTTCGGCTTTCCCTCGGGGGCGCCGGCTGCGGCCCAGCTCAAGGCGGCGGCCAGGGCCGGCACGGTCTATACGCCGTTCTACACGCCCATCGTGTTCGCCAGCTGGCGGCCCATTGCCGAGATCCTGATCGCCAACGGCGTTGTGCAAAAGCAGGGCGACTTCTTTTACGTGACCGATCTTCCCGCCCTGCTGGCCATGGCCGGCAAGGGCACGCGCTGGCGTGACCTGAAGGCCTCCGGCGCCTTTGCCACCGGCAAGGCCGTGCTGCCCGCCAGCACCGATGTGCGCAGCTCCAACAGCGCCGCCATGTACCTGGCGCTGGCCAGCTATGTGCTCAACGGCCAGCAGGTGGTGCAGAGCCCGGCCGACCTGGAGCGCGTGATGCCCCAGGTGGCGCCGCTGTTTTTGCGCCAGGGCTTCCAGGAAAGCTCGTCGGCCGGCCCCTTCGAGGACTACCTGGCCCTGGGCATGGGCAAGGCGCCGCTGCTGGTGGCCTATGAATCGCAGCTGGTGGAGTTCCTGCTGCGCCACCCGCAGCGCAGGAGCGGCGAGATGGTGATGCTCTACCCACAGCCCACGCTGTATTCCAAGCATGTGCTCGTGCCCTACACGCCTGCGGGCGATCGCGTGGGCCAGCTGCTCGAATCCGATCCGCAACTGCGCGCATTGGCGCAGGAATACGGCTTTCGCACCGGCGGCGACACGCACGGGCCCGAGCGCTGGGCCGGGCAGGGCGTGCAGGCGCCCGCGCAGCTGGTGGATGTGATCGAACCGCCCAGCCAGGAGTGGCTGGAGCGAATGATCGTGGACATGGAGCAGCGCTTCAAATGACCGAACGTTCCAGGAGCAACCGATGAGCAACACCCCCCAGACCACCGCTGCCAGCGCCGCCGTGGCCGTGCCTGCACAGGAGCAGGATTTCGTGCTGGAGCCGCCTGCGCCCGCCCTGCCCGTGCCCATCGAGTCGGCCAGCGGCAAGGTCCGCCTCAAGGCCGAGGAAGTGCAGCAGCTGGACGCGCAGGTGGCGCAGTTCATCGACGACATCACCGCCAACGACAGCCAGTCGCCCGCCTTCAAGGGCGCGGTCGAGCGCATCCACGGCATGGGCAACAAGGAGGTGCAGGCCGCTGCCGCCGTCTCCAACCGCATGCTGGAGCGCCCCGTCAAGACGCTGAACAACGGCCTGTTCGACCAGGGCAGCCAGATCGGCCAGGGCCTGATCGACCTGCGCCGCCAGGTGGAGGCGCTGGACCCCTCGCGCCAGGACGACCTGTTCAAGCCGCGCAAGCTGCTGGGCCTGATCCCCATGGGCAACAGGCTGGTGGACTACTTCGACAAGTTCCAGTCCAGCCAGAGCCACCTGAACGCCATCATCGACAGCCTCAAGCGCGGCAAGGATGAGCTGCTGCGCGACAACGCCGCCATCGAGCAGGAAAAGGCCAACCTGTGGGGCCTGATGGAGCGGCTGGAGAAATACATCCACATCGGCAAGAAGCTGGACGCGGCGCTGGAGGCCAAGGCGGCACAGCTGGACGCCAGCGACCCGGAAAAGGCGCGCGTGGTGCGCGAGGACATGCTGTTCTACGCACGCCAGAAGGTCACCGACCTGCTCACCCAGATGGCGGTGAACGTGCAGGGCTACCTGGCGCTGGACCTGGTGCGCAAGAACAACCTCGAACTGGCCAAGGGCGTGGACCGCGCGACCACCACCACGGTCTCCGCGCTGCGCACGGCCGTCATCGTGGCGCAGGCGCTGGCCAACCAGAAGCTGGTGCTGGACCAGATCACGGCGCTGAACACCACCACGGGCAACCTGATCGCCGGCACCAGCGAGCTGCTGCGCGAGCAAAGCGGGAAGATCCACGAGCAGGCGGCCAGCAGCACCATCGACATCGCCAGGCTGCAGCAGGCCTTCGGCAACATCTACCAGACCATGGACGCCATGGCCGACTTCAAGGTCAAGGCCCTGGCCTCCATGCAGACCACGGTGGACACGCTGTCGCAGGAGGTGGACAAGTCCCGCGCCTATCTGGAAAAGAGCCGCCGCGAGGACGTGCGCGAGGCGCTGCAGGCGCCCGCCGGCGAGGTGGTGCTGTGAGCATGTTCCGGCGCCTGGCGGCCTGGTGGCTGCTGGGCCTTGCGCTGGCCCTGGCCGGCTGCGGCAAGTCGCCCGAACCCGCGCCGCAGGCCGCCGCCAAGTCCGATCCGTCCGCCGCTCCCCAGGGTGCATTCACCGTGCTGGCCGGCTCCGAACTCAAGGACGTGGCGCCCGCGCTGGAGCAGGCCGCCACGGCGGCGGGCGTGCCGCTCAAGCTCAGCTATGCGGGCACGCTGGAGATGGTCGAGCGCATCAATGCGGGCGAGCAGTACGACGCCATCCTGCCGCCCAATGGCGCCTATCCCGCGCTGGCGCTGGCGAACAAGCCTCTGGCGCGTGAAAAGCTTTTCTACTCGCGCGTGGCCCTGGGCGTGAAGGCCCCCGTGCTGCAAAAGCTGGGCTGGGACAAGGCACCGCCCACCTGGACCGACATCGCACGCGCTGCCGCCCAGGGCCGGCTGCGCTACGGCATGACCAATCCGGCCAGCTCCAACACCGGCATGAGCGCGCTGTTCGCCGTGGCCTCGGCCGTGGCCGGCAAGACCGAGGACCTGGACGCCAGGGAGGTCAACGCCAAGGTGCTCAAGGATTTTCTGTCGGGCCAGAAGCTCACGGCAGGCAGCTCCGGCTGGCTGGCCGAGGCCTTCGAGCGCGAGCCCGGCGCCGTCGATGCGCTGGTCAACTACGAGGCCGTGATCCTGCGCCTGAACGAGAAGCTGCCCGCCGCCGACCGGCTCACCCTGGTCTACCCGCGCGACGGCGTGATCTCGGCCGACTATCCGCTGATGCTGCTCAACGCTGCGCGGCGCGCAGACTATGACAAGCTGGTCGCCCAGTTCAAGGCCCCCGCCTTCCAGGGCCAGCCGCTGCGCCAGGCCCAGCTGCGCCCCGCCAGCCCCGAGGCACAGGCCAGCCCGGCGCTGCCCACGGCGCCCGTGGTGGAGCTGAGCTTTCCGAACCGGCTGGAGGTGATCGATGCCGTGCTCTCGGCCTACCAGAGCGATCTGCGCCGCCCGGCCACCAGCATCTTCGTGCTGGACGTGAGCGGCTCCATGAAGGGTGCGCGGCTGGCGCAGATGAAGGAGGCGCTCAAGCTGCTGTCCGGCGCCGAGGCATCGGCCGCCAGCCAGCGCTACGCCGCCTTCCAGGCGCGCGAGCGCGTGCTGCTGATTCCGTTCTCGGGCCTGGTCGGCCAGCCCGCGCGCGTGCAGTTCGCGGCGGGCGACCTGCAGGCCGCAAGCGCCCAGGTGCTGGCCTATGCCGACAGCCTGGTGGCCGACGGCGGCACGGCCATCTACGACGCGCTCACGCTGGCCCAGCAGCAGGCACGCCAGGAACTGCGGGCCGATCCCGAGCGCTTCGTCAGCATCGTGCTGCTGACCGATGGCGCCAACACGGCCGGCCGCGACTGGGCCGCGTTCGAGCGCGAGCAGCGCATGGCGCGCGACGGCGGCGCGCCGCTGGTGCGCGTCTTTCCCATCATCTTTGGCGAGGCGCAGTCCGGCGAAATGCAGGCCCTGGCCGCGCTGACGGGCGGGCGCGCCTTCGATGCGCGCAACACCGGCAAGAGCGGACTGCCGCTGGTGTTCAAGGAAATCCGGGGCTACCAGTGACAGCGCCGCCACCGATGGGACCCGCCTGATGCGCCGCCTGCAGCTTTTCTTCTACGGCAACGGCAACCTCGCCGGCCTGGCGCTGGCCCTGCTGGGGCCGGTGCTGCTGTTTGCCGGCGTGATCGGCGGCGGCTGGGGCTGGATCACGCTGGGGCTGTACGTCGCGGGCCTGCTGCTGGGCTGGGCCCTGCAGCCCGCGGGCGCCAGCTTCGAGCGGGCGCTGCAGCAGCACTGGAGCGCCGAGGACATCCGCGAACGCATCGACGAGCTGGTGCAAAAAGCCCGCCCGATGCTCACGCCCGAGATGCAAAAGCACCTGGACAGCGTGCGCGGCTCGGTGCACGAGGTGCTGCCCTCGCTGGCCGAGGCCGGCCCGGTCTTCAACGACGGCCTGTTCACTGTGCGCGAGACGGTGCTGGAGTACCTGCCCGCCACGCTGTCGCACTATGCGGCGCTGCCGCCGCTGTTCCGTGTCACCCAGCCCGTGCAGGACGGCAAGACGCCCAGGCAACTGCTGACCGAGCAACTGGCGCTGCTGGCCGGGCAGATGCAGCAGGTGGTGGCCCATGTGGCGGCCAGCGATGCGCAGGCGCTGCTGGCCAATGGCCGTTTTTTGAAGCAGAAGTTCGACCAGCCGGATTTCCTGAAGTGAGGCGCCCGCAGGGTCGTCCCGCCACGCTGCGCGGACCCTGTGTTAGCATGCTTCGCCATGCAGCCTGCTGCATTCCCGTCTTCCAGACACCTGAACTCTCGATCCAAGACAGCCATGAACGGTACGCCCGTTTCGATCATCGTTGCACAGTGGTGGCGCTTCCAATAAGGAAGCGGCACGTCGTTGCGGTTGCGTACCGCGCCTTGCCGCCGTGACGGCAGCAAGGCTCACCCAGCAGATGGCTCCCCGGCACGGCGGCTCCCAGAACCCAGGAGATTGCCCAGATGCCCTCAGATTCCCCCTTCCAGACCCAGGCAGCATTGCGCGCATTCCCGCGCCAGCCTTCGCTGCGGCATGCCCGCGCCACCCGTTTTTCCCTTTGAGACCCAGGAGCCGGTATGACCAGACTGCTGATGATCGACAACTACGACAGCTTCACCTACAACATCGTCCAGTACTTCGGCGAGCTGGGTGCCGATGTCACCGTGGTGCGCAATGACGAGGCCACGCTGGACGAGGTGATCGCCCTGGTCGAGCGCGAGAAGATCGACCGCCTGGTGATCTCGCCCGGCCCCTGCTCGCCGGCGGAAGCCGGCATTTCCGTGGCCGCCATCCAGCACTTCGCGGGCCGCCTGCCCATCCTGGGCGTGTGCCTGGGCCACCAGAGCATTGGCGCGGCCTTCGGCGGCGACATCGTGCGCGCGGGCCAGCAGATGCATGGCAAGACCAGCGTCATCACCACCGACCGCAAGGGCGTGTTCGCCGACCTGCCCGAGCAGTTCACGGTCAACCGCTACCACTCGCTGGCCATTGCGCGCTCCAGCCTGCCCGAATGCCTGGAGATCACGGCCACCAGCGAGGACGGCGAGATCCAGGGCGTGCGCCACACCAGCCTGGCCATCGAGGGCGTGCAATTCCACCCCGAGAGCATCCTCACCGAGCATGGCCACGCCATGCTCAAGAATTTCCTGGAACAGAAGGCCTGAGCAGGCCGGCACCCAACCGAGACACCGCAATGACCCAGATCACCCCCCAGGAAGCGCTGCAGCGCACCATCGAGCACCGCGAAATCTTCCACGACGAGATGCTGCACCTGATGCGCCTGATCATGCGCGGCGAGCTGTCGCCCGTGATGACGGCCGCCATCGTCACCGGCCTGCGCGTGAAGAAGGAGACCATCGGCGAGATCACGGCCGCGGCCGAGGTCATGCGCGAGTTCTCCAACAAGGTCCATGTGGAGGACAAGCGCCACCTGGTGGACATCGTGGGCACGGGCGGCGACGGCGCCAACACCTTCAACATCTCCACCTGCTCCATCTTCGTGATCGCGGCGGCGGGCGGCAAGGTCAGCAAGCACGGCGGGCGCAGCGTCAGCAGCAAGAGCGGCAGCGCCGACGCCATGGAGGCGCTGGGCGTCAACATCCAGCTCAGCCCCGAGCAGATCGCGCGCAGCATCGCCGACGTGGGCATCGGCTTCATGTTCGCGCCCAACCACCACCCGGCCATGAAGAACGTGGCGCCCGTGCGCAAGGAGCTGGGCGTGCGCACCATCTTCAACATCCTGGGTCCGCTGACCAATCCGGCCAGCGCGCCCAACATCCTCATGGGCGTGTTCCACGAGGACCTGGTCGGCATCCAGGTGCGCGCGCTGCAGCGCCTGGGCGCCGAGCACGCCATCGTGGTCTATGGCCGCGACGGCCTGGACGAGATCAGCCTGGGCGCGGGCACCCTGGTGGGCGAGCTCAAGGACGGCGTGGTGCGCGAGTACGAGATCCATCCCGAGGACTTCGGCCTGCGCATGGTGGGCACGCGCGCCTTCAAGGTGGACAATCCCGAGGAATCCAAGGCCATGCTGCTGGGCGTGCTTCATGGCGAGAAGAGTGCCGCGCGCGACATCGTCTGCCTGAACGCGGGTGCCGCCCTGTATGCGGCCAACGTGGCCTCCAGCATCGAGGACGGCATGGCCCGCGCCCAGGCGGCGCTGGACAGCGGCGCGGCCTTGGCCAAGCTCAACGAACTCGTGGCCTACACGGCCCGGCTGACGGCCTGAGCCGCGCAGCCCCCATCGACCACCGAATACAAGAAACCAAGGAAAGCAACGTGTCCGACATCCTCAAGCAAATCTGCGACGTGAAAGTGCAGGAAGTGGCCGCCGCCCAGAAGCGCATGCCCTTCGCGGACATGCGCCGCGACGCCGAAAGCCGCGTGCTCACGCGCGACTTCGTGGGCGCGCTGCGCGCCAAGATCGCCGCCGGCCATGCCGGCGTGATCGCCGAGATCAAGAAGGCCAGCCCCAGCAAGGGCGTGATCCGCGAGGACTTCATCCCCGCCGACATCGCGCAAAGCTATGCCGATGGCGACGGCAAGGGCGTCAGCGCCGCCTGCCTCTCGGTGCTGACCGACAAGCAGTTCTTCCAGGGCAGCGTGGACTATCTCAAGCAGGCGCGCGCCAGCTGCCACCTGCCCGTGCTGCGCAAGGACTTCATGGTCGATCCCTACCAGATCTACGAATCGCGGGCCATGGGCGCCGACTGCGTGCTGCTGATCGCCGCCTGCCTGGACGACGCGCAGATGGCCGAGATGGAACAGATCGCCCACAGCCTGGACATGGCCGTGCTGGTCGAGGTCCATGACGGCGCCGAGCTGGACCGCGCCCTGCGGCTCAAGACGCCGCTGGTGGGCATCAACAACCGCAACCTGCGCAGCTTCGAGGTCAGCATCCAGACCACGCTGGACCTGCAAAAGAACGTGCCCGCCGACCGCCTGCTGGTCACCGAGTCGGGCATCGGCAGCCGCGAGGACGTCAAGGCCATGCGCGATGCCGGCATCCACAGCTTCCTGGTGGGCGAGGCCTTCATGCGCGCCAAGGAGCCGGGAGAGGCGCTGGCCAAGCTGTTTGCCTGAAGCCAAGACCGGATCGGTCCCTCGGTGGTGCGCCACCGAAGCAGCCCGCCGCAGCCATGCGTGCGGGCTTTTTTTGTGCAAATAGTGTTTCTAAAAGTTTTTCGTTTGCATGATAATTATTGACAATGCGCATGAAATGCCGATCCGGCAACATGGCCGCAGCCCATCGCCTACGGAGACTCCGATGTCGTTCATGCCCCGTGCCCCTTTCCTGTCCAGCCGCGGCTGGGCTGCCCTCATCGTTTGCGCATCGGCCACGCTGGCATCGTCCGGCGCCTGGGCACAGGCCACGCGCACCTGGGTCTCGGGCGTGGGCGATGACGTCAACCCCTGCAGCCGCACGGCTCCCTGCAAGACGTTTGCGGGGGCCATCGCCAGGACGGCCGCCAACGGCGAGATCAACGTGCTGGATCCTGCGGGCGTCGGTGGAGTCACCATCACCAAGTCCATGCAGGTGGACGGCACAGGCGTGCTTGCCGGCGTGCTGGTCTCCGGTAGCGCGGGCATCACCATCAACGCGGGTGTTTCTGACACCGTGGTGCTGCGGGATCTGGACATCGTCGGCAACGGCACAGGAACGTTCGGCGTCAGAATCTTCCAGGCAGGCAAAGTGGTGCTGGACAACGTCAGGATTCAGGGCTTCACGCAGGCGGCGGTCAAGGTCGAGACGAGCGCTACTTCTGTGTCTGTTCTGGTGCAACGCTCGCAATTGCTGGGCAATGCAGTGCCAGCACAGGGCGAGCCGGAACGCGCCGCCATCAGTGTCCAGAGCACGACCGCCCAGGTCTACCTGTCCAACACCACGGTGTTCGGCAATGACAAGGCGTTCAACGCTGTGGCTGGCGGGAAGATCACCTCGTTCAACAACAACCGGGTCATGGGCAACACCCAGGACAGCGCGCCCACCGACACCGTCTACGAACGCTGATCGGCGCAAGGCAGCATCATGCACAGCGTAAAAGGCGTTGCCCGCAAGTCCTGTCTGGGGCTTGCGGTGTTTGCGGCCCTGGGCCCGGCGCAGGCCGCCGAACTGCTGGCCAACGGCAGTTTCGAGCAGAACTCCGGTCCGGGTTCCCTGGTTTTCACGGGCTGGCAATCCGTGTCCCAGGCCGGCTCCAAGGGCGGCTTCGCCGCCCAGCAAGGCACCAAAGGCGCCATCACGCCCGTGGCCGTGCCTGCACCTCCCGACGGGGCGTTTGCCCTCATGAGCGACCAGCCCGGCCCCGGCAGCCATGTGCTCTACCAGGACGTCGCCATTCCGGCGGGCAGCCCGGCCACGCTGAGCGCCCGCGTCCATGTCCAGAATGCGGCCAAGGTCGCTGCGGCGCCGGCCACGCTTGACTACACGGTGGCTGCGCCCAACCAGCAGGTGCGCATCGACGTCATGAACCCTGCCGCCGCGCCCGACAGCCTGGGCGCCGGTGTGCTGGCCAATGTCTTCCAGTGGCCGCCGGCCACGGCGCCCGGTCCTTCGGACAGCGGCAGCGGCTACCAGTCGCTGCAGTTCGACCTGTCGGCCTACGCGGGCCAGACCGTGCGCCTGCGCATTGCCGAGGTGGACAACCGGCAAAGCCTGTTCTTCGGCGTGGATGCGATGAGCGTCTGGTCCGGCAGCGTTCCGGGCGCACTTCAGCCACCTGCCGATACGGGCTTTTTCGCGCAGGGCACGGCCGTGCAGCTGACCTTCGATCCGGTGGCCTCCATCCCCGGCCAGACGGTCACGGGCTATGTGGCGCAATGTGTCCCGCAAGGTGGCGGCGCGGTGCTGATGGGCACGTCCAGCACTCCGACGGTGGCGGTCAACGGCCTGACACCCGGCGTGGCCTACAACTGCAGCGTGGCGGCACAGTCCAGCAGCGGTGCGGGGCCCGCCTCGCAGCCCCTGACGGTCAACGCCCCTGTCGCTGGCGCCACCACCATCTCGACCCTGCAAGGCGGCAGCGCGACGCTGACCGTCAGCAATCCGGCCAGCGGCTGCAGCCTGCAATCGGCATCGCTGGTGCGTGCGCAAAGCCTGCCCACGGCGCCGCCCCAGGGTGCAGCGGCCTATCCGCTGGGTGTGCTGGACCTGCGCTCGTCGGGCTGCAACTCAGGCGCGACGCTGAAGCTCAGTGTCACCATGCCGCAGGCCCTGCCTGCGGGTGCCCAGTACTGGAAGTACGGTCCCACGGCGGCCAACCCGGCACCGCACTGGTATGAATTCAACGATGGCTTCAAGGTGACCTCGGCCAATACCTACACCCTGGAAGTCCAGGACGGTGGCCTGGGCGACGATGACCTGCAGGCCAATGGCGTGGTGGTCGATCCGGGTGGTCTGATGGTGATGGCGGCGACCTCTGCTGCAGCCATTCCCGTGTGGAACCTCGCGGGTCTGGCGGGCACATCGGCCTCGGTGCTGCTGGCCATGGCGGCAATGCGCCGGCGCCGCCGGACGCGCTGATGCGCTGACGTGCATGTCGCACACGCCGGGCGGCTGTGCGACTGCGGGTATCCTCAGGACATCAATGCACCGGCCGCGCGCCGGTGCATTCCCGTTTCTTTCGTACCTTCGAGGAACCACCATCGCGCGCCATGCGTGCGCTGGTGCCCCATCCGCCATGGCCCTTCAAGACGACGCAATCGCCCCGGCGCAAGCCGACCAACTCCAATCCGCCGATCCCGCCGACTGGCCCGTTGCGCCCGACTGGCAGCCCCTGGTCGAGGACTTCTTCGCGGGTGCCACGGGCCAGCAGCTGCTGACCTTTCTGCACCAGCGCCTGGAAGCCGGCGCCGTGATCTTTCCGCCCCAGCCGCTGCGCGCGCTGGATCTGACCCCGCCCGAGGAAGTGCGCGTGGTCATCCTGGGGCAGGACCCCTACCACGGCCGGGGGCAGGCCGAAGGCCTGTCGTTCTCGGTGGCGCCGGGCGTGCGCATGCCGCCCTCGCTGCAGAACATCTTCAAGGAGATGCAGCGTGACCTGGGCGTGCCCTTCCCGCCGTTCCCCAACCCGGGCGGCAGCCTGGTCAAGTGGGCCAGGAACGGCGTGCTGCTGCTCAACACCTGTCTCACGGTGGAGGAAGGCCAGGCGGCCAGCCACTCGGGCAAGGGCTGGGAGCTGCTGACCGATGCAGTGATCCGGCACATCGCCCAGGGCGCGCGCCCCGTGGTCTTCATGCTCTGGGGCAGCCATGCGCAGTCCAAGCGCGCCTTCATTCCGGCCGACCGGGGCCATCTGGTGCTGACCAGCAACCATCCCTCGCCTCTGTCGGCGCTGCGCCCGCCCGTGCCCTTCATCGGCAACGGGCACTTCGGCAAGGCGCGCGACTTCCGCGCCCAGCACGGTTACTGAGCGGCCCGCTCGGGGCGTGGCTCCACCATGGGGAACACGCTGTCGAAGCGGTCCAGCATGGACATGAGCGCCGTCACCTTGGAGGCGTCGCCCTCGATGCGCAGCTGGCCGCTCTTGATGGCCTCGGCCATCGTGGTCTCCTGGCCTGCAATGGCGTCCAGCGTGGCGCGCGTCAGGCGCAGGCTGGCATGGGCGGCGGGCGCAAGGCCCGGGCTCTGGGTGAGGGCGCTGTTCTCCAGGTTCAGGCTGCGTTGCTCGCCGGTGTCGGTGAAGGTCCAGTTGAGCACGATGCGCTGGCCTGCGGCCTTGCCGGCGTCCAGCCGCACGCCCAGGTAGTCGAAGAACATCTCCAGCGGCAGGCTGCGCACCAGATCGCGCGCGGTGCTGCCGGGCCTGGGCAGCTGGGGCACGCCCTGGCGCAGCTCCGCCGCACCCTGCAGGAAGGCGTTGCGGGCCGTGGCCGACTCCATCTGGTAGCCCAGCTGTTCATAGGCATTGGCCGCCAGGCGGCGCGCGGCCTGGTTGGCCGGGTCGGCAAAGACCAGCTGCGAGGCGATCTGCGCCACCCAGCGGTATTCGCCGCGCTCGTAGTCGGCCTGCGCACGGCGCAGCACGGCGTCGGCGCCCCCCATGTATTCCACGGTCTTGCGTGCGGCGGGCACGGGCGGCAGCGCCTCCAGCTGGGCCGGGTTGCCTTCGTAGTAGCCCAGGTAATGCTGGTAGATGGCGCGGATGTTGTGGCGCAGGTGGCCGTAGAAGGCATGCGTTGCGCCGTCGCGGGCCAGGGATTCGGGCATCTTCAGCATCTCGGCGATCTCCGAACCCACGTAGCCGTGGTTCATGAGGCGCACGGTCTGGTCGTGCAGGTATTTGTAGGTGTCGCGCTGGCCGGCCAGCAGGTGCTGCAGCCGGGGCTGGCCCCAGACCGGCCAGTGGTGCTGGGCAATCATGATCTCGGCCTTGCCACCATAGGCGTGCAGGGCGTCGTTCAGGTGGCGGGACCAGCCCAGCGCATCGCGCACCTGGGCGCCGCGCAGCGGCAGCAGGTTGTGCTGGGTGTGCACGGCGATCTCGGCCATGTTCAGCACTTTGAGCTGGGGGTAGTACATGATCATCTCGGCCGGCGCCTCGGCCCCGGGCGTGAGCGCGAACTCGATGTCCACGCCGTCGATGCGCAGGGTCTCGCGCGGCTTGTCGATCACGCGCGTGGGCGCGATCAGTCCCATGGTGCCGGGCGCACCCGCCTTGCCCAGCCCTGCGTCCACCTGTCCCCTGGCATCGCGCGGCAGCAGCATGCCGAACTGGTAGAGCGCGCGCCGGCCCATGGCGTGGCCGGCGATCACGTTCTCGCCCACGGCCTCGGCCATGAAGCCCGCCGGGGCGATGACCTGCACGCGGCCTGCATCCACCTCTTCCTGGCGCACCACGCCGCGCACGCCGCCGAAATGGTCCACATGGCTGTGCGAGTAGACGACGGCCACCACGGGCTTGCGCGGGCGGTGCTGGAAGTACAGGTCCATGGCGGCCTGGGCGGTCTCGGTGTACATCAGCGGATCGACCACGATCAGGCCGGTCTCGCCCTCGATGATGCTCATGTTCGACAGGTCCAGGCCGCGCACCTGGTAGAGCCCGTCCGTCACCTGGAACAGGCCGCTGACGCGGTTGCGCTGGGCCTGGCGCCACAGCGCGGGGTGCACGGTGTCGGGCGCCTGGTCCTGCTCCAGGAAGGCATAGGACTGCATGCTCCAGATGGGACGGCCCTGGGCATTGCGCACGACCAGGGTGTCGGCCGGTGCGATCAGGCCGCGCCGGGCGTCCTCCATGGCCTGCGCATCGTCCAGCGGCTGCTGCGCCAAGGCCGCCTGCTGGGCCGCGCGCGTGGCGGCGCTGGCCGGCTGGGGCCTGGCCATGTCGGAGACGGGCAGGCTGCCGTGGGCGCAAGCGCCCAGCAAAGCGGCTGTGGCCAGGCTGGCCAGCAGGCGGGAAGGGCGCGCCAGCGCGCGGGGCAGGGGGTGTGAGGCTTGCATGGAAAGGTCTCCTGGCATGTTCGATGTCAGCGGCGAAAATACGCAGGCCCGCCGGCTGTGTCTGTCAGCCACCCGACATCCCTTTCTATGCAAGCTTCCCTCGCCTCTTCCTACCTGCCCACGCTGCGCGCCGGCCGCTGGTTCAGCGCACTGGCGCCGCAGTTTGCCGATTTGCTGCTGGCGCTGGCCCAGCCGCGCAGCCTGGAGACGGGCGAAGCCCTGTTCCTGCGCGGCGATGCGCTGGAGGGCGGGCTGTTCGCCGTGGTCCGGGGCAGCATCGGTTTCTCCGGTGTGGGTGGCCAGAGCGAGCAGGCGCGCGAGGCGCTGCTCACGCGCATGGGACCGGCCACCTGGTTTGGCGAGATCGCGCTGTTCGACGGTTCGCCGCGCACCCATGATGCCCACGCCATGGAGCCCAGCGTGGTGCTGCAGGTGCCACGCCAGCCGCTGCTGGACTGGCTGCGGCAGCACCCCGCGCACTGGCATGACCTGGGCGTGCTGATGTCGGGGCGCATGCGGGCGGCCTTCGCGGCGCTGGAGGACCTGGCCCTGCTGCCCGCACCCCAGCGCCTGGCGCGCCGCCTGGTGGCCATGGCGCGTGGCTACGGCGAGCGGCTGGACGATGTGCCGGCCCGGCCGCGCCTGGATATCACGCAGGAGCAACTGGCGCGCATGCTGTCGATCTCACGCCAGACCACCAACGTGCTGCTGCAGGGCCTGCAGGCGCGCGGCCTCATCCGGGTGCAGCGCGGCGAGATCGAGATCCTGCAGTGGCAGGCGCTGTGCGCCGAGCGGTTCTGAGCGGCGCAGCCAGTCAAGGGCTGTTGTTCAGACCACCAGCGCATTCTCCACGTCCTGCACCTTGCGGCGCGCCAGCGCGAGATTGGCCTTGGTCTTGTCGAGCACCAGGTACAGGAACAGGCCCTCGTGGTGGGTGGAGGGGCGCAGGATGTGGTACTGCCTGCTCAGCGTGATGAGGATGTCCTCGATGGTGTCTTCCAGGCCCAGCGAGCGCATGGTTTTGAGTTTGGCGCGCACCAGTTCGGTGTTGCCGGCGGCAGCCAGCTCCAGGTCCACGCCCGATCCGTCCTGCCCCAGGATCATGCCGCTGTTGTAGTCCACCAGTGCAGCGCACATGGCGCCGTCACAGCGCATCAGTTCATCCATGGTTTGCTTGATATTGGCCATTGTTTTCCTAACTCCCTTGTGTTGCGAAAATGTTCTGCACCTTCGCGGTGCCTTCTTGCCGGATGCATATGAGCAGCCCTTGCCTGCCTTTGCCATCACGCTTGTTCCAGCGTCCGCACGGCCTCGCGCGAGACATAGAGAACCTGGCCCAGAACGGCCTCGCGCGAGGCCACCACGCTGATGACCAGCGTCAGGCCCGGGCGCTGTGCCTGCAGCATGACGATGAAGCCCTCGGCCGCCTCGACCACCACGTTGGCGCAATGCCCGAGCTGGTTCTCCTCGCCGGCGATCATGCCCAGCGCCGCCATCGAGCTGGCCATGGCCGACAGCCGCGCCGTGCTGCCCTGGCCTTGCGCACGGGCGGCCACCTCGAAGCCGTCCTCGGTGCTGACCACGCAGCCACGCACGCCGTGCAACCTGCTCATCAGCGACTGCACCGCCGCCTGGGCTGCAGCCTTCAAGGCAGCGTCATTCTTCATGGGACTTCTCCTGGGCAAGGGCTTCAATCTGCAGCAGCAACAGCTCGATCAGGGCCACCACCTGCTGGGGGTTGCGCACATCGGCCGGCACCACGGGGCACAGCAGGCCGCGCGATTGCAGGTGCACGGCAAAGCTGTCCAGATCAGGCGCTGTGTACTCCTGCATGCGGCATACCGCCACCACGCATGCCGTGCTGCGCAAGGCATCGGACAGGCCCTGGACATAGATATCCAGGTCGGCCAGCGGATCGGAGCGGCTGTTGTCGATCAGCAAGATCACGCCCAGCGCGCCGCGCGAGAGGATGCGCCACATGAAGTCAAAGCGCTCCTGCCCGGGCGTGCCGTAGAGGTACAGCTTCTCGCCGTTGTCCAGGGTCAGCTCGCCATAGTCCATGCCGGCCGTCGTCAGCGCCTTGTCCAGGGTGTCATCGGTGTTGCGCACGTCGGTGCTCACGGGGGCGATCTCGCTGACGCAGCGGATGGCCGTGGTCTTGCCTGCGCCTGGAGGGCCGGAGATCAGGATCTTGAGTTCGCTCATGGGCGCGCTCCTGCAAACCGGGCCAGGCGAAGGCGTATGCGTTCGAGCACGCCCCTGTCCGGCGCAGGGTTGCCGGGGGGCGGTGCGGCGGGCGGGCGGGCCGAGGCCCAGCGCAGCAGGCCGGCGGCGTCCAGCTCGTTCAGAAAACCGGCACAGATCTCGGGCGGCAGGCCCGAGCGCTGGCACAGGGTCTGCATCGTCGTGGGCTGGCCTGTCAGCAAGGTGGCCAGGCGGATATGGTGGGATCTCGTCAGCAGTTGCGGCGACGGCCAGCGCCGCAGCTGCAGCAGCATCAGCTGATGCTGCGTGTGCAGGCCGCTGGCGTGTGCCTTGGCGCTGGCCGGTTTGCCGTGCACCGACAGGATGCGTGCGCCCATGGTGTTGAGGCATTCCTCCAGCGCATCGGCGCGCAGGGGCATGCTCAGATGGCCGCCCGCAGGAAAGGCCCCCTTGGGCTGCCCGCCCACGCGCAGCGTCAACGCGGGCGGGGCGGCAGGCGCTTCGGCCAGTTCGCCATGCGCCACCGTCATGTCCGCCTGGGATTCGCGCCACGTCCAGCGGTGCCGTGTGCGGTGATTCACCATCAGCACATAGGAGCGGAACAGCTTGGCGTCGCGGTCCGACAGGCCATGCAGCATGAAGGTCAGTTCGGTTCGCTCATCCATGCTGTGCCTCCCGCTGCAATTGCCGCTTGCGCCCTCCGGCCTGGTTCGTGTACATGCCTTGCCTCTTGTTTGCAGGTCCGGCGATGGCCGGGTTGTCCGTGTATTCATTCAGGAGCGGGAGTCAAGGGGTTCCGTAAAGGAAGCCCGGCGACAGAGATGCGAATGATAGGAACGGCGCCGGCGGCTGGCTGTCCGGTCGCGCAGGAGAATCCGAATCGGCTGAGTCAGAATCAGAGTAGTCCTATCCGATTCATGCCCGATCCGCTCCCGTCTTCGGTGGACCGATCAGGGCGATGGAGGAATCACGGGTCTGCAGGGCAGTAAAAACCGGAGCTTTCCGAGTTTTGCCCCTCCGCCCATGTTCGGACTGTGGTCTCTTTTCTGGCCGGCCCTGTTTCCGTGGTGTCTGGCGGGCGCTGCCCGCGATGCCCTCCGGTTACCAGGGACCGGGCAACCGCAGCTGCAGCATTTCCAGGAAGGACTGCGCCGCATGCGGCAGCGTGCGGCCGGCCAGGGTCTGCACCTCGATGTCGCGCAGGTCCATGCCCCGGTCGCTGAGCGCCACGGCCACCAGTGCGCCTGTGGCCACCATGTGGCGCGCGGCGATCTCGCTGGCCACGGCCACGGCGGCGCCCTGGGCTGCAAAGTTCAGCAGGGTCTTGCCGTGGTTGCTCTCCATCACCGGCATCAGCATCAGGCCCTGGCGGCTGCAGGCCGCGTCCAGCAACTGGCGCACGGCAGTATCGGCCGGTGTGAGTGCCAGGGGGTGGCGTACCAATTGGGCCAGCGACAGGCGGCGCGCCTGGGCCAAGGCATGGCCGGGTGCGACCAGGGCGACCAGGGGCGCCGCCACGCGGCAGGCCACGGCAATGCCTTTTTCAGGCGCGCGGCTGAAGCACAGGCCGATGTCGGCCGTGCCGCTGCGCACGGCCTCTGGCACGGCAGGCGTGGGCAGCACCATCACCTCGAAGACGATGCCGGCATGCGCGCGCTGGAACGCTGCGCACAGGCGCGGCAGGAACTCGTTGGCAAAGGCGTCGGAGCTTGCGATGCGCACGCGGCCGCTGCGCAGCCCCTGCAGGGCCTCGATCTCGCCCAGCGCGCGCTCGGCGTCCAGGCCGGCGCGGCGCACATGGTCGGCCAGGATCTCACCGGCCGCATTGAGCACCATGCCGCGCGGGTGGCGTTCGAACAGCGGCGTGCCCAGCAGCCCCTCCAGCGCCGCGATCTGGCGGCTGATGGCCGAGGCCGCCACATGCAGCCGCGCCGAGGCCTCGGTCAGCGATCCGCATTGCGCCACTTCGTGGAAGTAGCGCAATGCGGTGTCCTGCAAAAGAAGGTGGCGGGCGTCGGGCATGTCGCCCCGATTGTCATCAATTTGCCGCAGAGGCAACGCAGGTTTGCAAATTTGCTGATGGCGGCAAAGGGGCGAGGGTTCTACGATGGCCTGTTGCGGCGTTGCTGGGGAGCAGCGGCTGCAGCCGTCCAACCCCTGTCCAGGAGTGTGCCCATGAAGGCATTGCCCAGCGTTTTACTTCCACGCCGCGCCATCTTGGCTGCAGCCTGTGCCCTGGCTGGCGCCATCGCCCTGCCCGCCGTGGCACAGGGCCAGGCGTCCTGGCCCTCGCACCCGGTGCGCCTGGTCGTGCCCTTTCCGGCCAGCGGCGCCACCGACCTCGTGGCGCGCGTGGTGGCGCAGCGCATGTCGCAGGACCTGGGCCAGCAGCTGGTCATCGACAACCGCCCCGGCGCGGGCGGCACCATCGGCACGGGCGAGGCCGCCAAGGCCTCGCCGGACGGCTACACGCTGCTGTTCACCACCAGCAGCACGCATGCCATCTCGCCGCATCTGATGACCCGTCTGGCCTACAAGGCCGACAAGGATTTCACGCCCATTGCCGAGATCGGCGGCGCGGCCAGCATCCTGCTGCTCACGCCCTCGCTGCCCGTGCGCAACGTGCAGGAGCTGATCACCTATGCCAAGGCCCATCCGGGCGCCCTCAACTACGCCAGCAGCGGCAACGGCACCATCGTCCACCTGAACGCGGCGGCCTTCGCGGCGCGCGCGGGACTGCAACTGACCCATGTGCCCTACAAGGGCACGGCCCAGTCCATCACCGACCTGGCCGCTGGCCAGGTGCACCTGCTGTTCGACTCCATTCCCACCGGCATGCCCCATGTGGCCAGCGGCCGCCTGCGTGCCCTGGCCGTGACTGGCGACAAGCGCAGCGCGCTGGCGCCCGACCTGCCCACGGTGGCCGAGTCCGGCCTGCCTGGCTATTCTTCGGTCACCTGGTTCGGCGTCTATGGCCCGGCCGGCATGAAGCCCGAGCTGGTGGCGCGGATCAATCAGGCCTTCAACAAGGCCATCCAGAATCCCGAGGTGGTGGCCAGCCTGGCCAAGCAGGGCGTGGAGGCCGCATCGCCCCGCACGCCCGCGCAGTTCGCTGCCATGGTGCAGGCCGACAGCGCGCGCTGGGCGCAGGTCATCAAAGAAAACAAAATCACCCTTGACTAACCTTTTCCCCATCGAGACATGACAAGCACCATCAAGGACTGGACACTTCCCTACGCCTCGCACCGCTCTTCGGTGCTGGGCCGCAACATGGTCTCCACCTCGCAGCCGCTGGCCGCGCAGGCCGGCCTGTCCATGCTGCTGGCCGGCGGCAATGCCGTGGATGCGGCCATTGCCACGGCCATGGCGCTGACCGTGGTCGAGCCCACGGGCTGCGGTCTGGGCAGCGATGCCTTCTGCATCCTGTGGGATGGCAAGGAACTGCACGGCCTCAATGCCTCGGGCCGCTCGCCCGAAGCCTGGACGCCCGAGTACTTCGCCGCGCTGGGCGGCATCCCCGAGAAGGGCTGGAACGCCGTCACCGTGCCCGGCGCCGTCTCGGCCTGGGTGGAGCTGTCGCGCCGCTTCGGCAAGCTGCCGTTCGAGCAACTGGCCCAGCCCGCCATCCGCTATGCGCGCGACGGCTTTGCGGTCTCGCCCACCATCGCCACGCTGTGGGCGCTGGGCGGAGCCAAGCTCGGCGACCAGCCCGGTTTTGCCGAGTGCTTCCTGCCCGATGGCAAGGCCCCCAAGGCGGGCGAGGTGTTCCGCAGCGAAGCCCATGCGCGCACGCTGGAGGAGATCGCCGCCACCAAGGGCGAATCCTTCTACCGTGGCGCACTGGCGCGCTCGATGGCCGAGCACGCCAAGGCCTGCGGCGGCGCCATGACCGAGGCCGACCTGGCCGCCCACCAGGCCGACTGGGTCGGCACGGTGTCGCAGACCTTTGGCGACTCGGTGATCCACGAGATCCCGCCCAACGGCCAGGGCATTGCCGCGCTGATGGCGCTGGGCATGCTGGACGCACTGGGCGTGGGCGCCGAGCCGCTGGACGGCGTGGAGTCCGTGCACCTGCAGGTCGAGGCCATGAAGCTGGCGCTGGCCGACCTGCACGAATACAACGCCGACGGCGACCACATGCGCGTCGAATCCGCCCATCTGCTGGACGCCGGCTACCTGCGCGAACGCGCGGCGCTCATTGACCGCGAGCGCGCCAGCGCGCCCACCTACGGCGCACCGCGCCCCGGCGGCACCGTTTACCTGGCGGCGGCCGATGCCAGCGGCATGATGGTCTCGTTCATCCAGTCCAACTACATGGGCTTCGGCTCGGGCGTGGTCGTGCCGGGCACCGGCATCAGCCTGCAAAACCGCGGCCACGGCTTCACCACGCAAGCCGGCCATGCCAACGAGGTCGCGCCGCGCAAGCGCCCCTCGCACACCATCATCCCGGCCTTTGCGATGAACGCCGACGGCACGCCCCAGATGGCCTTCGGCGTGATGGGCGGCCCCATGCAGAGCCAGGGCCACCTGCAGATGGCCCTGCGCGTGCTGCGCTACGGCCAGAACCCCCAGGCAGCCGCCGACGCACCGCGCTGGCGCGTGACGGGCGGCAAGGGCGTGGCTGTGGAGCCGGCCTTCGACGCCGAGGTTGTCGCCGCCCTGCGCGCACGCGGCCACGAAGTCACGGTGGAGGAAGGCCATGGCGTCTTCGCCTTCGGCGGCGCGCAGCTGGTGCTGCGCGACGGCGACCACTACATCGGCGGATCGGACC
Source organism: Delftia sp. SD018 (assembly GCF_017355445.1). Classification (NCBI taxonomy): domain Bacteria; kingdom Pseudomonadati; phylum Pseudomonadota; class Betaproteobacteria; order Burkholderiales; family Comamonadaceae; genus Delftia; species Delftia sp. SD018. The sequence continues at coordinate 46,543 of NZ_JADDRN010000015.1, read as the reverse complement.
CGCGCAAGGATGGGGGCGTGGTGGCGTTCTGAGCGGGGGCTGTGTCCGGCAGCCTCACCCCCAGCGCAACACCCAATCCGCCCGCCCCCGCGTTGCCGCAATGCGGCGCGCATTGGGCTCGTCCACCTGCGCCACCCAGTCGCGTGCGGCCTGGGGGCTGCGGCCGTGGAGTTCGTGGCGGCGGGTCAGGCGTTCGATGCGAAGGCGGTCGTCCATGTCCACGTACCAGACCTCGTCCAGCAGCGCGCGCACGGCATGCCAGTGCGTGCCCGGCGCATCCTGTTCCTCCATCAGCAGGTAGTTGCCTTCGGTGATGACCAGGGGCACGCCGGGCGCGGTGGCGATGGCGCCTGCAATGGGCTCCTCGATGGCGCGCCGGAATTCTGGGGCGTAGACCGTTTCACCGGCCACGGGCGTGTGCAGGCGGCGCAGCAGGGCCACGTAGCCGGCCGAGTCGAAGGTGTCGGGTGCGCCCTTGCGCTGCGCGCGGCCCAGGCGCTGCAGCGCGGACTGCGCCAGGTGGAAGCCGTCCATGGGCACGGCAGCCGCCAGCGGGCCCAGCGCCTGCAGCAGGGCGGCGCAGGCCGTGCTCTTGCCTGCGCCGGGCGGGCCAGCCAGGCCCAGCAGGCGGCGGGGGCCGGAGCGTGCCAGCGCAAACGCACGCGCCAGGGCCTCGGGCGGCAGGATGGCCGTCATGCGCGTGCCTGCTGCGCGCTGGCCAGCCCGTCGGCCATGAAGCCGCGGGCGTGCAGGGCCAGGTCCATGCCGTCTTCCCACATGGGGCGCCAGATGGCCAGCGCGTTCGACAGCTGCTCGTTGACGATGGCGGACGAGAAACTCTCGAAGGTGACGGTGCCCTGGTAGCCGATCTGCGCGAGGGCACCGAAGAACTGCGCGAAGTCGATGTGGCCCGCGCCCAGGTAGCCGCGGTGGTTCTCGCCGATGTGCACATAGCCCAGCCGCTGTCCGCAGGCCAGCACGGGCGCGGCGAGGTCGGCTTCCTCGATGTTCATGTGGTAGGTGTCCAGGTGCACGCAGACATGGGGCTGGCCGACTTCGTCGATGAACTCCAGCGCCTGCGTGGCCGTGTTCAGCAGATTGCTTTCGTAGCGGTTGACCACCTCCAGGCCCAGCGTGACGCCGCGCTCGCCCGCGAAGTCTGCAATGCGCCGCACGGCCTCGATCGCGTTGCGCCGGCCCTGCGGCGTGCAGGGGTGGCCGTATTTCGCCATGGCGCCGTAGAGGATGCCGCCAAAGTAGCGCCCGCCCAGGCGCGCCGTGATGTCCACGCCCTCTTGCAGCAGCGCCAGGCCGCGCGCGACCACGGCGGGGTCTTCGCTGGAGACATCGGCCTCGAAGGTCAGCCCGCGCGAGCAGCCTACGCCCAGGCCATGCTCCTGCAGCAGATCTCGCGTGAGCGCCAGGTCCATGAGCCGGGGGCCGTGCAGGGACAGCTCGACCAGGTCGTAACCGGCCTGGCGCGTCTGCTCGATCACATGGCGGGTGGAGGCCGGCGACAGGTCGCCGGCCCAGACAAGGGCGTGGATGCCGAGGGGGTTCATAGGGGCTCCGGGTGGACTCTGCGAGAGAGTGAAGGGGAGGGTTCGGCGGGTGCCCGGGCACGGCCCCGCCAGCGCGCGAGCAGGTGGCGCGCGGCCACGGCGGCGATCATGGTGGCGCCCCACAGGGCCTGCGTGAGCTGGGCATTGGCGCCCAGCAGGTTCACTCCGCTGGACAGCACCTGCAGGATGAGCAGGGCGACGAACAGCCCCGACACCCGGCCGAAGCCGCCCATGGGATCGGTGCCGCCCAGGATGGCCGCAAGCACCGTGACCAGCAGGTAGGACTGGGCGTAGCCCGCACTGGCCGAGTTGAAGCGCGCCATCATCAGCACCGCCGCGATCCAGCACAGCAGCGTGGACAGGGTGTAGACGCCGATCAGCACGCGGCGCGTATCGATGCCCGCATGGCGCGTGGCCTCGGCATTGGAGCCGACCATGCAGATGGCCAGCCCGTGGCGTGTGCTGCCCAGGTACAGGCCCACCAGCAGGCACACGGCCGCGAAGATCCAGAACGGCAGCGGCAGGCCCAGCCACTGGGCGGAGCCCAGGGCCAGAAAGGTCTCGGGAAAGCCTGCAATGGGCTTGCCGCGCGTGAGCCAGACGCACAGGCCGTTGATCAGCGACATGGTGCCCAGCGTGACGAGGATGGGATGGGCATGGACGCGCGCCACCAGCCAGCCGCTGGCCAGCCCCACCAGCAGGCTGGCGAGGGCGCCCACGGTCAGTGCCGCGGCGATGAGCAGGCCCTCATGGCCCGACAGGTCCAGGCCCAGCGCCGACAGGCCTCCCACCAGCACCCAGGCCATGGCCAGGCCCGCCATGTTGGCGCTGGCGACCACGGCCAGGTTGATGCCGCCACTGACCAGCGGCAGCATCTGCGCCAGTGCCAGCAGGCCCAGCTCGGGGATCTGAAGCAGCACCGATTGCAGCGTGCCCAGGGTGGCGAAGCTGCCGGGCAGCAGCAGCGTGAACACGGCGCACAGCAGTGCCAGCAGCGCGATCAGGCCCAGCGGCGCGCCAGGGCTGCGGTTCATGGCGCAGCCCCCGCCAAAGGCGCTGCAGGAGTGGCGTCAGCGCTGCGCTGCTGGTTGCGCCGCTGCGTGCGCCGCAGTCCCGTTGCGGCGGCGCAGGCCAGCACCACGGCGCCCAGCAGCACCTGGAAGAAATACGGCGACACGCCCAGCAGGTTCAGCCCGTTGCGCAGCACGGCCAGCAGCAGCACGCCCATCAGCACGCCGCCCACGCTGCCCGTGCCGCCGAACAGGCTGGCGCCGCCCAGCACGGCGGCCGCGAGCACGAACAGCTCCGTGCCGACCAGGGCGTTGGGCACCGACTCGCCCACGCGGTGCGCCTGCACCAGGCCTGCGATGGCCGCCATCATGCCGAGCCAGCCATAGGCCACGCCCTGGATGGCGCCCAGCCCGATGCCCATGCGGTGCGCGGCCTCGGGGTTGCCGCCGAAGGCGTACAGGCGCCGCCCCAGCGCGCTGCGTCCCAGCAGCAGCGCGGTCAGCACGGCGGCCGCAGCGGCCACGGCGATGGGCAGGGTCAGGCGCACGGGGTCTGCGCCGTCGGCGCTTGCGAAGCGGGCCAGCACCACGGAATCGCTCCACCACGACGGCAGGTCGTAGATGGACCGGCCGCCCGTGCCATGCATCAGCAGCGCGAAGTACAGGTTCAGCGTGGAGATGGTGATGATGATGGAGGTGGCGCGCAGGCGGTGGATGAGCAGGGCGTTGAATGCGCCCAGCGCCAGTCCCGTGGCCAGGCCCAGCGCGATGCTGGCCGCCGGTGCCCAGCCCAGGCGTGTGGCCGCGAGGGCCGCAAGGTACTGCGCCACCGTGGCCGTGGCCGCAAACGAGATGTCGATGCCGCCCGCGACCAATACCACCAGCAGGCCCACGGCCATGATGGCGGTGACCGATGCGCCCTCGGCCACGTCCATCCAGTTGCCCAGCGTCCAGAAGCCCGGCGCCAGGGTGCCGAACAGCAGGGCCATGGCGGCAATGGCCAGGCCCAGCCGGGCCACGGGGTGGTGCAGCAGCGCGTGTGCGTGTTCAGGCATGGACGGCCTCCTCGATCTGACTTTCGGAATGCACCCCCGGCACGAACTCGCCGGCCATGCGCCCGCCGCGCATGTGCAGCACGCGGTCGCAGTGGGCATGGACCTCGGCCACCTCGTCCGAGATGACGATCACCGCCATGCCCTGTGCGGCGAGCCCGTGCACGATCTCGAAGATGCCCTGGCGGTTGCCGATGTCCACGCCCACGGTGGGCGAGTCGAGAATCAGCAGGCGTGGCGCGGTCGCCAGCCAGCGGGCCAGCACCACGCGCTGGGCATTGCCGCCGGACAGCTGGTGCACGGGCGCGTCCAGCGCGGGCAGGCGCATGTGCAGGCGGTCGCGCCACTGGGCTGCGGTGGCGGCGCGGCGGCTGACAGGCAGCCAGCCCAGCGGGCCGGACAGGCGCGGCAGCATGGCCAGCACCAGGTTGTCCTGCACGGACTGGCGCAGGTTCAGGCCGATGGACTGGCGGTCCTCCGGCACATAGGCAATGCCCGCCGCCATGGCGTCGCGGTTGCTGCGCAGCGCCAGCGTGCGGCCGCCCAGGCGGATGCTGCCGCGGTCGGGCCGGCGCATGCCGAACAGGCCCAGGGCCAGCTCGGTGCGGCCCGCGCCCAGCAGCCCGGTCAGGCCCAGGATCTCGCCCTCGCGCACGTCGAAGCTCACGTCCTCGTAGTCGCCGTCGCGGCCCAGGCCGCGCACTTCCAGCAGCGCGGGCGCGGCGGACATGTCGCGCGCATGCAGGCGCTCATCCACTTCCTGCCCGGTCATCAGCGCGGCCAGTTGCCGGCCCGACAGTTGCGCGGCGGGCCAGGTGCCCAGCTTGCGCCCGTCGCGCAGCACGGTGACGCGGTCGGCGATCTCCATGACCTCATCCAGCTTGTGGCTCACGAAGACGATGGCCATGCCATCGGCCTGGAGCCGGCGCACCACGGCCAGCAGCGCATCGACCTCGGCACGTGTGAGCGAGGCCGTGGGCTCGTCCATGAACAGCAGCCTGGCCCGGGCCGCCATGCCCCGGCAGATGGCCACAAGCTGGCGGCCCGCAATGGGCAGGTCGTCCACCCGCGCATCCAGCGGCAGCGCAATGCCCAGGCGCCGCAACACGGCCTGGGCCGCCTCGCGCTGGCGCCTGCGGCGCACGGGCGCCCACCAGCGGCCCATGGCCTGGTCGAAGGCAATGTTCTCGGCCACGCTCAGGTTGGGAAACAGCGACAGGTCCTGGTAGATCACCTGGATGCCCAGGGACTTGGCCAGCGCCGGGTCCAGCCGCTGCACGGGCTGTCCGCCGATGTCGATGCGCGCGCCCGGCTGCGGCGCGTGCACGCCGCTGAGCACCTTGATCGCCGTGCTCTTGCCGCTGCCGTTGCTGCCCATCAGGCAGTGCACCTCGCCGGGCATCACGTCCCAGTCCAGCGCATGCAGCGCGGTGGCGTCGCCAAAGCGCACGGTGACCGCCTGCATGCGGACCAGCGCCGTTGTGGTGGCATCCATGGCAGCGCCCGGCTCACAGGCCCAGGCCGACCAGCCGGTCTATGGTCTGCCGGTTGATCGGCTCCAGCCTCTGGCCCTGGATGTTGCGGCGCTCGCGGTCCACCTGCACCTTGCCCAGGCCCGGTATCTCCATGCCGTCCGTGGGCTCGCGGCCGTCGATCAGCATCTTGCCCACATGCACGATCACTTCGCCGGCCAGCGCGGGGTTCCAGATGAAGCCTTCGCGGATCACGCCCTCGCGCACCAGCTTCGCCCCCTGGCCCGGCGAGAACGAGCCCACCACGGCAATGCGCTCGGCTTTGCGCGCATCGGCCACCGCACGGCCCGCGCCAATGGGGCCCTGGCTGCCGAAGGCCAGAAAGCCCTTGAGGTCGGGGTGGGCGCGCATCAGGTCCTGGGCGCTGCGGTAGGAGTCGTCCAGGCTCTCGGCCACGCCGAAGCGCTCGGACACCAGCTGCATCTTCGGCCACTGTTTTTTCTGGTGGGCGATGGCCGCATCGGCCCAGGCGTTGTGCAGCGGCACGGTCAGCGAGCCCACGAAGACCACGTACTTGCCTTCGCCACCCATGGCCTTGCCCAGGCTGTCCATGTGGCGCTCGCCAAAGCCCGCGACGCTGCTCAGCTCGATGTTCCAGTCGGCGCCCTTCTGGTCGGGCGACTCGTGCGTGAGCACCTTGATGCCCGCGCTGCGCGCACGCCGGAATACGGGCTCCAGTGCCCTGGCATCGTTGGGCACCACGGCGATGACCTTGCTGCGGCGCGCGATCAGGTCCTCGACCGCGCGCACCTGCTGGGCCGCATCGGCCTCGGTGGGGCCGACCATGCCGCTGGAGATGCCCAGCTCGCGGCCTGCCTTGCGGATGCCGGTCTCCATGGCGTTGAACCACGGAATGCCCCCGACCTTGGCCACCACCGACACATCCTCGGCACCGGCCGCGCCTGCCAGCACCGCCAGGGTGCAGGCCAGCAGTGCCCTCGAGAACCGGCTGAATCCATGGAACATGGCGCTCCTCCCTGTGTTTTGCACAATCGATTGCGCAAACTATAGACAGATGGACTTCCATTGCCGATGCGGGATTTCCCGGGCCGCTGCTGCGTGCCGGTGCCGGTCCGCCCGAATCGCTGCCGCAGCGGCTACGATGGCCGCCGAGCGCTCCCGTCCCAACCCCCTGCAGAGCACCGTGAACCGCCCCCGAACCTCCACCATCTACGACCTGGCCGAACTGGCCGGCACCTCGGCCTCGACGGTCAGCGCCATCCTCAACGGCAGCTGGCAGTCGCGGCGCATCAGCGAGGAGACCGCGCGCCGCGTGCAGCAGCTCGCCCAGGAACACAGCTTTGCCGTGAACCGCCAGGCCAGCGGCCTGCGCCGCCAGCGCTCGGGGCTGATCGGCATGGTGATTCCCACGCACGAGGACCGCTTCTTCGGCGCGCTGTCCCAGGCCTTCGAGCGCCTGGCCCACGCGCGCGGCCTGTGCCCGCTGGTGGTCAGCACGCTGCGCGACGGCGCGCTGGAGGTGGAGACCGTGCGCTCGCTGATCGCCTTTCGCGTGGAGCACCTCATCGTCACGGGCGCCACCCGGCCCGACGCCATCAGCGCCGAATGCCGTAAGGCCGGCGTGCGCCATGTCAACGTGGATCTGCCGGGGAAAAAGGCGCCCTCCGTCACCAGCGACAACCGCTGGGGTGCGGCCGAACTCACGCGCCTGCTGCTGGCGCGCTCCAGGCCCCCGGCAGGTGCGCCGCAGGACGCCATCTGCTTTCTGGGCGGCGTCCGCAAGGAGTACGCCACCGAGCAGCGCCTGGCCGGCTTTCGCGAAGCCCTGGCGCCCCACACGCCGGTGGCGGACGAGCACATCCTCTGCTGCGGCTACGACCCCGAAGCGGCCCGCCTTGCCATGGCCGCGCTCTACCAGCGCCTGGGCGGCCTGCCGCGCGCGCTGCTGTTTTCATCGGGCATCACGCTGCAAGGCGCCATCCGCTTCCTGCGTGGACTGCCCGATGCGGAACTGGCGCAATGCAGCTTTGGCAGCTATGACTGGGATCCCTATGCCGAATGCCTGCGCTTTCCGGTGCACATGGTGCGCCAGAACGTCGAAGGCCTGATGGCCGAGGCCTTCCGCGCCATCGATGGGGACGGCCTGCGCGCGGGGCAGGTGGTGCAGGTGCGGCCGCAGTTGGTGGAGTGGGGGGAGGGCTGACCGCTGGACGGCGCTGTGCACAGTAAACGCGCGGTCCGCAGGGCCGCGCCTAATGCTGCGCGAATTCCTTGATGCTCTGCATGGCGGACTGGCCTTCGCCAGCCACCACGATCACCTTGTGGTGCTCGAGCTCCCGCATGATGTCCTGGCTGACTTCCCTGTGAGCCTGCTTGTCCTGTGGAGGCAGGTTCACGTTGACGAGGATGTCTCCGGGCAATTCACGCTGCCGGATCAGTCGCGCGATCTTGCCGGTCCAGACGTCGCCATGCGCAGCAATGTCGTTGGCATCGCTTTGGCCCAGATGCAGGGCCTTGATGATCTTGCGGGGCTTGTCGCCCACCGTCTGCACGAAGTCGAACCGGGCACTGACGTATTCGTTGCCTATGCGCGCCGGCCTGAACGGCGCATCCAATTCGAGGCCGCCCAGCAAAGCCCTCAGGCGTTCGTTCATCGTGCGTTCCACGTACTCGGGCGTGGCAAAAGCATGGTCGACATAGTGGTCGAACTGCTGCTGCAACTCCCGGGCCGGATCCTGGGTGAGCACCACTTTGGCGGGGCTGAAGCGCACAATGGCTTCACGTGGCTGCTCGAGCGCGGCCATCATCCCCCTCAAAGCATCTGTCTTCGCCTGCGGCGCAAGGCTGTGGGTGAGAGTCTCGAGCCGCGACAACTCTTCCTCCACGGCCTTGACTGCGCTCTTGTAAAAATCCCTGTCAAGCGCATCGAAGAAATCGGTGACGCGCTTGGACTTGCGGCTTTGCAGCAGAAAACCGAAGTACCCGCTTTGCGGGCAGGTCAGCACAATGCCGACGTTGGCGAACTCGCCGGTCTCGGCATACGGGACAAATTGGACTATCGAATAGCGGCAGGCAAGAGGCTTCATGTGAACCTCCAAAAGTCGGGCGATTTGCACTTCGCAAGCGTCGCGGCAATGGCATTGATGTCCACCCTGGCGGGGATGTCGCATTCCGGGTTGTTCCAATGCCATTCCGGTGGAATATTGTCGCAGGCAAAGCGGAAAACGGCATCCATCGCCTCGGAAAGTTGATCCTGTAGCCGGTCGCGCGACACAAGATCTGTCTTCTGCCAGCAGCCTCTGAAAATGTGATTCTCGATAAAGGTTGCGGCGTCCAGATGCGGGTCGAAGGCGAGGTTGTGGTCGATGACCACCAATGCGCTGCGATGCGCATCCCACAGCAGGTTGGAGTTGCCGTCCATGCGGTCCACGTTCTGTACCCACCAGTCGAAGGCGAGGATGTTGGCCTGCAGGTCCTGCGGTACATGCAGGATCTGGGCTTTGTCGAACCAGGTGCATCCGGGATGACGCTGCGAGCCGAATGCTATGCCGCAGCCCAATTCACGCCATGGCCTGGGCGCCTCGTCCAGAAGTTCCTGGCTGACATGCAGCAGCTTGAAGGGCGGCAGCGGCAGGCCCAACTGCACGGCCAGATGCGCACAGATCCACTCGTTGCACAGGCTGGACCGATCCGTCTGCCGTCCTTTAACGTAGTAGGTCCGGCCATCGTCGGCCCGGCACAGAAACGGCTTTTGCGCGCCTTGCTCGGAGCGGCCCTGGATTTCAATGACTTCAGCGATGGCAGGCGGCATCTTCGTCTGTGTCGTACAGGTTGCGGGAGGTCTGCTTCCAAGTGCCATCTTGCCCGATTTCGGCTGGATGGCCTTTGCTGCGAGTGTGATGCGGCGAGGCGTGCGGCCCTGTCCCCACCAACCCCGGCATCACCGTGAAATCCACCTGCGCCTGCGCCAGTTGCTGCATGGCCGGGATCAGGGCGCGGGCGTCGCCGCGCCGCCATTGGAAGGCGTAGTGCAGGGGGGCCAGGGCGGCCTTGGGATGGGCGCCCCCGACGGCGCGCAGGCCCAGGGCGGCGATCCAGCCGGTGGGCAGGAAGCCTACGCCCAGGCCGGCGCGCAGCATGCCGGCCACGGCGCCCCAGCTGTTGCACAGGATGCGCTCGCGCACGCTGGCGCCCTGGGCCAGCAGCCAGTCGTCCAGCAGGCGCGTGGTGCCTGCCTGCGGGGGCAGGGTGACCAGTGCATGGCGCTGCAGCAGGGCCGTGGCGCCCAGGCGGCCCGCGCCTGCCAGGCCGGGGGCCACGGCCCAGGCAAAGCGCGCGGCGCCCACGGGGCGGGACAGCAGGCTGCTGCGCGAGGAGCGGCCCGCGATGACGGCAAAGTCCAGCTCGCCGTCGTCCAGGCGCTGCTCCAGCACGCCGCCCACGTCCACATGGGGCTCCAGCACCAGTTGCGGATGGGCCTGGCGTGCGGCGGCCACGAAGGCCGGCAGCCAGGTCAGCGCCGACAGGTCGCCCACGCCGAAGCGGCAATGCCCGGCCAGCGCCTCGCGCGTGTCCAGGGCCTGGCCCAGCGCGGCCATGGCGTTGAGCACCTCCAGCGCGGCGGGCAGCAGGCGCTGGCCGGCATCGGTGAGCACGGCGCGGTGGCCGCTGCGGTCGAACAGCGGCTGGCCCAGCGCGGATTCCAGTTCCGTGATGCGCTTGGACAGCGAGGACACGGACAGGTGCACGCGCTGCGCTGCCGTGGCGAAGTTGCTGCAGGTGGCGGCCCACCAGAAGGCTTCGAGCTGCTTGACCGAGGGTGTGGACATGCGTTTGTCATTGGCAAAAAGCGAACAAGTGCATTCTAAATAATCCACTTTCATTCAATGGATGCGCGGCCTACAGTGGCGCCGGTTCCTGAACATTCCGAGGTCCGCACCATGGCCGCCATCGCTTCCTCCTCTGCCTCTGCCTCCACGCCTTCGGCACCCGCCCTGCCGGCGCCGCGCGCCCCGGCCGTGCTGCGCCGCATGCTGTCGCTGCATGATTTCGAGGAGGCCGCGCGCCGCAGGCTGCCCCGGCCCATCTTCGGCTACATCGCCGGGGCGGCAGAGGACAACGCCTCGCTGCGCGACAACCGCGAGGTGTTCGGCGAATGGGGCCTGACCACGCGCGTGCTGGCCGATGTGTCGCAGCGCTCGCAGGCCGTGGAGCTGTTCGGCGAGCGCTATGCCAGCCCCTTCGGCATTGCGCCCATGGGCATCAATGCTCTGTCCACCTACCGGGGTGATCTGGTACTGGCCCGCGCGGCCCAGCGCGCGGGCATTGTGTCGGTGATGAGCGGCACTTCGCTGATCCCCATGGAGGAGGTGGCGCGCGCGAGCCCGGCCACCTGGTTCCAGGCCTATATCCCCGGGGACCAGGCCCGCATCGACGCGCTGATCGACCGCGTGGAGCGCGCAGGCTTTCGCACCCTGGTGGTGACGGTGGACATACCGATCTCCGCCAACCGAGAGAACAACATCCGCACCGGCTTTTCCACGCCGCTCAAGCCCAGCCTGCGCCTGGCCTGGGACGGCATGGTGCGCCCGGGCTGGGTGGCCGGCACCTTCCTGCGCACGCTGCTGCGCCACGGCATGCCGCATTTCGAGAACTCCTTTGCCACGCGCGGCGCGCCCATCATGTCGTCCAGCGTGATGCGCGACTTTTCGGCACGCGACCACCTGAGCTGGCGCCACATCGAGGCCATCCGCCGCCGCTGGAAGGGGCCGCTGGTCATCAAGGGCGTGCTCAGCGTGGAGGATGCGCTGCAGGCGCGGCGCGTGGGGGCCGACGGCATCGTGCTGTCCAACCATGGCGGGCGCCAGCTCGACGGCGCGGTGTCGGCCATGCGCATTCTTGAGGACGTGGTGGCGGCCCTGGGGCCGGACTATCCGGTGCTGATCGACGGGGGCTTTCGGCGCGGCTCCGATGTGCTCAAGGCCGTGGCGCTGGGCGCGCGCATGGTGCTGGTGGGCCGGCCCTTCAACTATGCCGCCGCCGTGGGCGGCGAGGCCGGCGTGCTGCACGCCATCGGCCTGCTGCGCGACGAGGTGGACCGCAACCTGGCCATGCTGGGCGCCTCCTCCTGCGGCGCGCTGGACCGCTCGCACATCGTGCGCCGCGCATCGGCCTGACAGAACCCTCCACCGTCCGTTCAAAACACAGCCATTTCCAGGAGACATTCCATGAACCACTTCACTTCACGCCGCAGCCTGTGCGCCCTCCTGCTGGCCGCTGGTGCCGCACCGGGCGCCATGGCGGCCGATGCCGGCGCCTATCCCACGCGCCCGGTGCGCCTGATCGTGCCGTTTGCGGCCGGCGGCACCACCGACATCGTGGCGCGCGCGATCGCGCCGCGCATGGCCGAGGCCCTGGGCCAGCCGCTGGTGGTGGACAACAAGGGCGGCGGCGGAGGCGCCATCGGCGCGCACGAGGCCGCGCGTGCCCAGCCCGACGGCTACACGCTGGGCGTGGCCACCGTGTCCACCACGGCCACCAATCCGGCCATCAACCCGCGCCTGCCCTACAACCCGCTCACCGATTTCACGCCCATCACCAACATTGCGGCCACGCCCAATGTGCTGGCCGTGCATCCGGGCTTCAAGGCGCAGAGCTTTGCGGCCTTCGTGGAGGAGGTGAAGAAGAACCCCGGCAAGCATGCCTACGGCACGGCGGGCACGGGCTCCATAGGCCACATGCTGATGGAGCTGATGTCCAGCCGCTCGGGGCTGTCGCTCACGCATGTGCCCTACCGGGGATCGGGCCCCGCGCTCAACGATGCGGTGGCGGGCCAGGTGCCCATCGTCTTCGACAACCTGCCCTCGGCCCTGCCCTTCATCAAGGCGGGCCGGCTTACCGCGCTGGCGGTGGCCGCGCCCGAGCGCCTGGCCCAGCTGCCCCAGGTGCCCACCTTCAAGGAGCTGGGGCTGGAGCCTGTCAACCGCAGCGCCTTCTATGGCATCTACGGCCCCAAGGGGCTGCCGCCCGAGATCGTGGCGCGCCTGCATGCGGCCGCCCAGCGCGCGCTGGCCAGCCCCGAGGTGCGCCGCCAGATCGAGGACACGGGCTCGCGCGTGATCGGCAACCGCCCCGAGGAGTTCGCGCGCGAGATTGCGGCCGAGAACGCCCTGTACCGCAAGATCGCCACGGAGCGGCGCATCGTGGCGGATTGAGGGGCAGCCGGCGGAAGGGAGGATAGGGGCTGCGAAAAAATTTTCGCCAACGCTGTCACAACGCGCACGCCCCGCGCGTCTTGAAGGTATGGGCCAGCCATTCCGGCCGGCTGCTACATCCCTCAAGGAGTGTTTTCCATGACCGCTTCGTCTTCCGCTGCCACCGGCGCCCGTCCTCTTGCCGCCCCCACGCCGCGCCTGAACTTCCAGGCCGTGGCCCCCGAGCTGTACAAGGCCCAGGCCGGCATCAACGCGCTGCTCAACCAGTCCAGCCTGGGCATCCAGCTGCTGGAGCTGGTGTTCCTGCGCGTCTCGCAGATCAACGGCTGCGCCTTCTGCGTGGACATGCACACGCGCGAACTGCTGTCCCGGGGCGAGGACCTGCAGCGCATCAACAGCATCGTCACCTGGCCCGAGGTGGATTTCTACGACGGGCGCGAGCGCGCCGCCCTGAGCTGGGCCGAGCGCTGCACGCGCCTGAGCCAGGCCCATCCCGAGCAGCAGGATTTCGAGGCGCTGCGCCCGCATTTCAGCGAGCGCGAGATGGTGGAGCTGACCTATGCCATCGGCAGCATCAATGTCTGGAACCGCCTGTGCGCGGGCTTTGCAGCCCCCGTGGCACGCAAGCCCATCAAGCTCTGAACGCCTGCAAGCCGCTCACTCCGCGGAGAGCTTTCGCTCCTTCACCAGCCTGCCCCACTGCTCGTATTCCTTCTTCATGAAGGCCGCGAACTCGGCGCGCGTGGTGGGCTGGGGGGTGAGGCCGTGCTTGTTCAGCGCCTCCTTGACGCCCGGGTCATTGAGTACCTTGACGATCTCGGTGTTCCAGCGGTCCAGCATCGGCTTGGGCGTCTTGCCGGGTGCCACGAAGGCATACCAGTTCAGTGCCTCGAAGCCGGGATAGCCGGCTTCGGCCACCGTGGGGATGTCGGGCATGTACGCCGGGCGTGTCAGCCCCGTGGTGGCCAGCGGGATCAGCTTGCCGGCCTCGATGTGGGGCAGGGCCGTGGGCGGCGCGGCGAAGTAGCTGGTCACGCGCTCGCCCAGCAGGTCCTGCAGCGCGGGCGCGCCGCCCTTGTAGGGCACGTGCACCATGTCGATGCCCGCGCGCTGGTTGAACAGCTCGCCTGCCAGGTGGGAGGCCGAGCCCGCGCCCGTCGAGGCGTAGTCCACCGTGCCCGGGTTCTTCCTGGCCTTGGCCACGAACTCGGCCAGGGTCTTCACGCCCGCGCCCTTGTGCACCACCAGCACGTTGGGAAAGTTCACGCCGCCCGAGATGGGTGCCAGGTCCTTGAAGGGGTCGTAGGGCAGCTTCATCAGGTGCGGCGCAATGGTCAGCGGCCCCACCGAGCCGAACAGCAGCACCGAGCCGTCGGCCGCCGCATTGGCCACCTGCTGGTGGGCGATGTTGCCGCCCGCGCCGCCCTTGTTCTCCACCACCACGCTCTGGCCGATGTTCTCGCCCAGCTTCTTGGCGATCAGGCGCGCGGCCGCATCGGCGGCGCCGCCTGCGGCGAAGCCCACGACCAGGGACACGGGCTTCTTGGGAGGAAAGTCCTGGGCCTGCGCACTGGCGGCCAGTGCGAGCAGGAAGGCGGCCAGGGCGCTGGCGTGCAGGAAGTTGCGCTTGTTCATCATGGGGTTGTCTCCGTCATTGGCTGGGAATCGGGGCGCATGCGGCTAGTCGGCGCCCAGCCCGATGGGGCTGGGCTGGCGCTTTTCGGTGTTGTGGCGCAGCAGGGACGCCGTGCGGAACACGCCGTGCGCGAACTTGCCGTAGGGCAGGGTGGCGAACAGGGCGATCACCGCGCCCAGGTGCAGGCACAGCAGCAGGGCCAGCGCCGGCGTTCCGCGGCCCAGCCACAGCGCCATGCCGCTGGCCGCGACCAGGAACAGCAGGGCGATGAAGCCCAGGTCCATGGGTTTCTGGCGCGCGTCGCCATGCAGCGGGTGGCGCCTGCGGTTCAGGCGCCACAGGCCTGCGGTGCCCAGCATGAGGCTGGTGCCGCCCACGGCGCCCAGCAGCTTGGGCAGGCTGGGGAATTCGTAGGGCGCCGCCCAGCCGAACACGTAGTGGTAGACCGTGGCCAGCGCCGTGGCCGCAAAGCACAGCAGGAAGCCGTAGAAGGTCAGGTGGTGAAAGCGCCTGCGGCTCAGGGTGTAGGCATCGTCCTCGTTGTGGCAGCCGTCGCCGTGGCCGCCGTCCAGGTATTTGAGGCGCAGCACATCGTGCGCGGCCTCGGCCGCCGCTGGCGTGCCCACGTCCACGCCGCCGGTGGCGGGCTTGACGTCCTTCCAGAAGCGGCGCACGCCCATGGCCAGCGCCAGCACCACGAACAGGAACACGGGCGCGAAGATGCCCACCAGCAGGTTGTGCGGGAACAGGTTGTAGAAGTTGGCGCCCAGGTCGGCGCCCCACAGCCGGCCCAGGCCGCCCTGCAGGGCCACGGCCAGCACCAGGAACAGCGACAGGCCTGCGGCCAGCGCCAGCGACAGCGTGAGCCCGTTCCTCTGGTACAGGCGCCCCAGGGCGGGCGGCCAGGCGTAGTCGGCATAGGTCTGGCCGCGCACCTCGGCCATGGCCTTGGGGATGTTGATGGCGAATTCATGCGGCGGCGCGTACTGGCAGGCATGCAGGCAGGCGCCGCAGTTGTGGCACAGGTTGGCCAGGTAGTGCACATCGGCCTTGCCGAACTCCAGGCGCCGCGTCATGGCCGGGAAGACCGCGCAAAAGCCTTCGCAGTAGCGGCAGGCGTTGCAGATCTGCAGGGCGCGCGCCACCTCGCCTTCGGCGGCCGTTTCGGTGGAGACCGGCAGGATGGGGATGACCCGGCCGGCGGCCAGGTCCTGGGCTTCTTGGGCCAGGGCGTTCAGGGTCTGCATCTCGGTCAAGCCTTCTCTGTCACTGCGCCGCGCACGGCGGGTTGTCCGGCGGCAGCAAGGGCCGCGTTGCGGCCCGCGATGCGGCCGAAGGCCGTGCCGATGGACATGCCCACGCCGGCCGTATAGCCCTTGCCCAGCACGTTGCCGGCCATCATTTCGCCGGCCACGAACAGGCTGGTGCTGGGCTGGCCGGCAAAGCGCACGGCCGCCGTGTCGTCGGTCTCCAGGCCCAGGTAGGTGAAGGTCACGCCGGGGCGCAACTGGTAGCCGTAGAAGGGCGCCGTGTCGATGGGGCGGGCCCAGTGGGTCTTGGCGGGCGCCAGGCCCTCGGTATGGCAGTCGTCCAGCGCCGTGTGGTCGAAGTGGCCGACGCGGCAGGCGCCGTTGTAGGCATCCAGGGTCTGCATGAAGCGTTCCTCGTCCAGGCCCAGCTTGCGTGCCAGCTCGGGCAGGGAGTCGGCGCGCACGCCCGGGAAGACCGGCGGCATGAAGCGGCCAATGGCCTTGGCGTCGATGACGGACCAGGCGGTCTGGCCCGGCTGCTGGGCCACCAGGCGGCCCCAGATGGCATAGCGCTTGGGCCAAAAGTCCTCGCCCTCGTCGTAGAAGCGCTCGGCCTCGCGGTTGACCACCACGCCCAGCGAGACGCAGTCGATGCGCGTGCAGATGCCGCCGTCGTACAGCGGCGCGCGCGCATCGATGGCCACCATGTGGGCCTGGGTGGGGTCGCCGATGCGGTCGGCGCCATGGTCTTCGAGCAGGTGGCGCAGCAGCACGCCGCGGTTGAAGGCCGTGCCGCGGATCAGGAAGTTGTCGGACGGCCACTCGCCGCGTGCGTTCTGCCCCCAGGCCTCGCGCAGCCACTCGCGGTTGGACTCGAAGCCGCCCGCCGCCAGCACGCAGGTCTTTGCGGTGATGCGCTGCTCGCCCACCCAGGCGGCCTTGAACTCGCCGCCCTCGATCTCCAGCCGGTCCACGGGCGACGCGTAGCGCACCTGCACGCCCAGCCGTTCGGCGCTGCGGTAGTAGGCATTGACCAGGGCCTTGCCGCCGCCCATGAAGAAGGCATTGGTGCGCGCCACATGCAGGGCGCCCGACAGCGGCGGCTGGAAATGCACGCCGTGGCGGCGCATCCAGTCGCGGCAGGTGGAGGAGGCACGGATCACCATGCGCGCCAGGTGCTCGTTGGTGATGCCGCCCGTGACCTTGAGCAGGTCCTGCCAGAACTCCTCTTCGGGATAGGCCTCGACCAGCACGTCCTGGGGCGCGTCGTGCATGCAGCGCAGGTTGCGCGTGTGGCCGGAATTGCCGCCGCGCCAGTCGCGCGGCGCCGCCTCCAGCAGCAGCACGCTGCGGCCTGCCTCGCGCGCCATCAGGGCCGCGCACAGGGCGGCATTGCCGCCGCCTATGACCAGGACATCGGGGTCCATGGAGTTCTCCTTGCATTCGCCATCGTGGGGATTGCGAATGTAGGGAGAACGCCGTGCGGCGGGCAGGGGCCCGCCGGCATGGGGGTATCAGTCTTCGTGATGGATGAGGGCCGTGCCGGCCCAGGCGCCGCCGCGCAGCAGCTGGCGCACGCAGTCGATCAGCACCACGCGCGCGGCCAGGGCGGCGGGCGACAGCTCATCCTCGGACAGGCTGCACAGCAGGTTGGTGCGCAGGGCATCTTTGTCCGTGATACGCGACCACTCGAAGCGCTGCGCGGCATCGGCATAGCGGCCCATGGAGGCCCAGGGCTGCACCGTGCTGCCCAGGCCTGCATCCACGGCCGCCATGACCATGGACAGCGAGTCCACCTCCAGCACCAGATGCGGCGTGAAGCGCGCCTGCGAGAAGGCCGTGTCCAGCGTGCTGCGCAGGCCGTGCAGGCCCGTGGGCAGGATCAGCGATTCGCCGGCCAGGTCGGCCAGCGCCATCTGCGGCGGCAGCGGCTCGGGGTGGTGGCCGCGCGCGCGGATCAGGAACAGTTCTTCCTCGATCAGCGGGTGCACCTGCCAGCGCCGCCCGCCTGCGCGGGCCTGGCCGCCGTGCAGGCGGGCGTCGAACAGCACGGCCATGTCCAGCGCGCGCGCATTGAGCATGTCGGTCAGGTGGCCGGACATGCCCTCCACCATGTGCAGGCGCACATCGGGGTAGCGCGCGCGCATGGCCTGCATCATGGGCAGGCCCAGCATGGCCGAGGTGGTGGGCGCCAGGCCCACGCTGACCGAGCCCGACAGCCGCGCCTGCTGCGCGCTGCGCACGGCCTGCTCGGCATGGCGCAGCGTGAGCTGGGCCTCGCGGAAGAAGGCCACGCCCGCCTCGGTGGGGACCACGCCGCGCGGCGTGCGCTGCAGCAGCCGGGTGGACAGCTCGCTTTCCAGGCGGCTGACCTGCTGGCTCAGCGCGGACTGGACCATGTCCAGGTCCAGGGCGGCGCGGCTCATGGAGCCCAGTTCGACGATGCGGACGAAGTAGCGGAGTTGTCTCAGTTCCATGGGGGCGGCGCTTGTGGATGGCAGCGGCGATTGTCGGTGCAGATCGTCGGTGCAGATTCTCGGTGCAGACCGGGCGGGCCGCTGCACCGGGGGCTTGGCCTCAGATGCCGCGCGGCAGCAGGGCCGCCAGGGCTTCGCCTATCGAGCGCGCAATCAGCTTCTGGCGCTCGCCGGGCATGCGCTCCAGCGTGGAGGCCACGCTGACGGCGGCCACGGGCTCGCCTTCGGCATTGCGCACCGCCATGCCCACGGCCAGCACGCCGCGCGTGGCGTGGTTGCCGATGACGGACCAGCCGCGCTGGCGCGTGGCCTTCACCAGCAGGGCCATGCGCTCGGGCGTCATGCCGCCGTACTGCTCCAGCACGGGCGCGTTGGCCGCCATCGCGGCCTGCACCTCGGCATCGGGCAGGGCGGCCAGCAGGGCCAGGCCCGCCGCTCCCACGCCCAGCGGCTGGCGCGTGCCCACCTGGATCACCAGGATCTGCACCGGATGCGTGCCCACATGGCGGGCGATGCAGTGCGATGCCGCGCCTTCGCGCACGATGGCAAAGGCCGCGTCCGCGCAGCCCGCGCTCACGCGCTCCAGCACGGGCTGCAGCCGCACGGCCATGTTGGGCTGGCCCGCGCTGGCGGCCGTGGCCGCCAGCCGGTGGCCGGCCGCATAGCCGAAGCGCCCCCTGTGCGCCACATAGCCGCTGTCCACCAGGGTGGACAGCAGGCGGTACACCGTGGCGCGCTCCAGCCCCGTGGCGCGGCACAGGTCAGCGACGCGCAGGCCCTCGCGGCCTGCGGCCAGCACGGCGTCCAGCACCTGCAGGCCACGGCGCAGCGTGCGGCTGCCGGCATCGTCGGCGGAGACTGGAATGTCCGCTGGCCGGACGTTTGGATTGGTGCTGCGCGAAGGCATGGAAAAGAATTTCCCGGTGATTGCAGGCAGGGCAGAAAAGGGCCTGCGTGCAGCGCGCAGTGTGCCGCAGGCCGTCGAAAGCCCACACAGGCAGACATAAGCGGACACAAGCAGACATAAGCAGACATCAGAACGATCACCTGGAGACAAGACATGACAATCCCTGCCCGTTTCAATCCGTGGGCGCGCCGGCGCCTGCTGGCCTGTTCCTTCACCTGCGCACTGGCCGGCATGGCCGCCGCGACTGTCGCGACCGTGGCGATGGCGCCCGCGCCCGTGCTGGCGCAGCCGGCGGCCTGGCCTGCCCGGCCCGTGCGGCTGGTGGTGGGCTATGCGGCGGGCGGCGCCACCGACGTGATCGCACGCCTGGTGGCCGCCCGGATGGGCGAGCAGCTGGGCCAGAGCGTGGTGGTGGACAACCGCACGGGCGCCAACAGCAATGTGGGCGCCGAAGCCGTGGCGCGGGCGCCTGCGGACGGCTACACGCTGTATGTCTACACCATTGCCAACACCATCAATGCCTCGCTCTACCCCCGGCTCGGCTATGACCCGGTCAAGGACTTCGAGCCCATCGGCCTGATCGCCAAGATTCCCAACATCCTCGTGGTCAACCCGCGCCTGCCCATACAGAACGTGGCCGACTATGTGCGCTACGCCCGGCAGAGTGCGCAGGGCATCAGCTTCGCCTCGTCGGGCAGCGGCTCGTCGATCCACCTGTCGGGCGAGATGTTCCGGCAGCTGTCGGGCCTGCGCATGCTGCACGTGCCCTACCGGGGCAGCGCACCGGCCATCACCGACCTGCTGGGCGGGCAGGTGGATTCCATGTTCGACAACGCGCCCTCGGCCCTGCCCCACGTGCAGGCCGGCAAGCTGCGCGCGATCGCCATCACCAGCGCCCGGCGCTCGGCGCTGCTGCCCGATGTGCCCACGCTGGCGGAGTCGGGCTATGCGGGATTCGACGTGCAGTCGTGGTTCGGCCTGGCCGCCCCTGCGGGCACGCCGCCCGCCGTGATCGAGCGCCTGAACCATGCCCTGAATACCGCCTTGGCCGCACCCGAGCTGCGCCAGCGCCTGGGCGAGATGGCCGCCACGCCCGAGCCCGGCACCCCGGCGCAGATGCGCAGCTTTGCGGCGTCGGAGATCAAGCGCTGGCGCGAGGTGGTCAAGGCCTCGGGCGCCACCGCCCAGTAGTTCGACACACGTTCGGCAAAAGCTCAACACAACCGCCCCACAAGGAGACGACCCCCATGCAACCCATTGATTTTTTCTGGCGCGCGGCCGAGCGCTGGCCGCAGCGCATCGCCATCGACGCGCCGGGCGGCTGCATCCGCTATGACGCGCTGGCCCGCAAGGTGGCCGCGCTTGCGGCCGGCCTGCAGGCGCTGGAGCCCGCCGTGCAAAGCCGCGTGGGCATCTGCGCGGGCAACAGTGCAGACCACATCGCCGCCCTGCTGGCAGTGATGGCCAGCGGCAAGGTCTGGGTGCCGCTCAATCCCAAGAGCACGCAGTCCGAGGTGCGCCGCATCATCGATGCCACCGAGCCCTCCATCGTGCTGTGCGATGCGGGTGGCGCTGCACTGGTGCAAGGGGCGCCGGGCATCCACCTGGTGCTGGGCGAGGGCACGGCGGCGCTGGAGCAGGCGCAGACCGGCGCTTTGCCTGTGATGCCCGACCTGCCCGCCGATGCCATCCAGGCCATCAAGTTCACGGGCGGCACCACGGGCCTGCCCAAGGGCGTGATGCAGCCCTGCCGCGCCTGGATGGCCGGCATTGCCAACCAGATCCAGGCCTGGGGGTTCGATGAGCATGACCGCTACGTCATGGCCGCGCCCATCACGCATGGCACGTCCACCTACCTGCTGCCCATCCTGGCGCAGGGCGGCTGCCATGTGCTGCTGGATGGTGCGGGTGCCGAGGCCGTGCGCAGCGCCTTTGCCCTGCGCGGCGGCACCGTGTGCTTCATGCCGCCCACCCTGATCTACATGCTGATGGCGCTGCCGGGCGCCAGCCGTGCGGACTTCCCCGGCCTGCGCCGCCTCATCTACGGCGGCGCCGCCATGCCGCCCGAGAAAATCCGCCAGGTGCGCGCCTTCTTCGGCCCCGTGCTGGCCACCACCTATGGCCAGACCGAGGCGCCGCAGATACTCACGGCCATGCGGCCCGAGGACTTCGAGGACGAAGGCCTGTGGACCTCCGTGGGCCGGACCACCTGGTTCAGCGACCTGGCCATCATGGCGCCCGACGGCCGCCTGCTGCCCCGGGGCGAGGTGGGCGAGGTCGTGGCGCGCGGCGATCTGCTGATGAGCGGCTACTGGCGCCTGCCAGGCAAGACGGCCGAGACCCTGGTGAACGGCTGGCTGCACACGGGGGACCGGGGCCTGATCGATGCGCAGGGCTACCTGCACCTCAAGGACCGCCTGAAGGACCTGGTCATCACGGGCGGCTTCAACGTCTATCCCGTGGATGTGGAAAACGCCCTGGGCCAGCACCCGGCCGTGCACGAGTGCGTGGTCTTCGGCATCCCCGACGATCACTGGGGCGAGGCCGTGCAGGCCGCCGTGCAATTGCGCGCCGAACTGCGCCCCGACCAGCGGCCTGACGAGGCCGAGCTGATCGCCTTCGTGCGCCAGCGCCTGGGCCCCGTGCAGACACCCAAGCACATCCACTTTCACGCCAGCCTGCCGCGCTCGCCCGTGGGCAAGCTGCTCAAGACGGCCGTGCGCGAGCTTGCGCTGGCACCCCGTTGATCCCGCATACCATCACAAGGAAACCCTGGCCATGGCAACCCCCCAACCCCCCGTCACCCGCCTGTGCACCCACACCCTCACCAGCCTGCATTACCGCGATGCCGACCTGGTCGAGGACCTGATGGGCAAGAAGACCTTCACCGAGGTGATGCTGATGCAGATCCTGGGGCGCACGCCGCGCCCCGTGGACCTGCGCATCGCCGATGTGGTGCTTATCGTGCTCATGGAGCATGGCCTCACGCCCAGCGCCATCGCCACGCGCCTCATCTACATGAGCGCGCCGGAGAACCTGCAGGGCGCCGTCTCGGCCGGCCTGCTGGCCGTGGGCAGCTCCTTCGTGGGCACCATGGAGAACTGCGCCGCGCTGCTCGACCGCATTGCCGCCGCCGCCGACTTCGAGGCCGAGGCCTGCGCCATCGCCCGGCACCACAAGGCGTTGAAAAGCCCCGTGCCCGGCTTCGGCCACCACCTGCACAAGCCCGTGGACCCGCGCGCCTACAAGCTGCTGGACATGGGCCGCGCCGAACCCGAACTGGCGGGCAGCAGAATCCGCGCGCTCGAAACCCTGTCCGCCGCCGTGGACGCCGCAGCGGGCCGGCCCATCACCATCAACGCCACGGGGGCCGTGGCCGCCCTGCTGGGCGAGATCGGCGTGCCCACGGCCGTGATGCGCGGCTTTGCCGTCATCTCGCGGGCGGCCGGGCTGGTGGCGCATGTGGTGGAGGAGCAGCAAAGCCCGTCGGGCCGGTTCATCTGGGAAACGGTGGAGGAAGCAGTAGCGCATGCCCGGTAAAGGGGCCGAGCGCAGCGACGGCCCGCAGCAACTCCCCCGTATGTCAGCGCCTGCGCCGGGTTGTCTGCGGGGTTGCAGTCCTGCCGAAGGACAGGACTGCTTCGTCTTCTGACTCGCCGTGATTGTCTGAACGGAGCGCGTAGCGCGAAGTGAGTTTCACGGCGAACCCCGCAGGCGGCCCGGTGCAGGTTGCCCGCAGCGAAGCGAAGGGTCGCGGACATTCGGGGTCGCCTTCTTTGTCCCCCTTTCTTGGCGATCAAGAAAGGGGGTCGGCCGCCGGGCCGAGACCCGGCCCCTGCCTGCCGCGCAGGCAAGCCGCTGGACACGCCAAGGCACAAGCAGCATGAAGCCCACGCGAACGCAGCATGAAGCAATGACCGATGGACCGCCAGCCCCCCTGCCGCGACCATCACCCCCATGCAACAAACCCATGGATTGTCCGGCGCCCTCGACGGCCTGCGCGTGGTGGACCTGTCCCGCATCCTGGCGGGACCCTGGTGCACCCAGAACCTTGCCGACCTGGGCGCATCGGTGCTCAAGATCGAGCGTCCCGGCACGGGCGACGACACGCGCGCCTGGGGCCCGCCCTTCGTGCAGGCGCCCGGTGGCGAGGCCGTGTCGGCCTATTTCCTGTCCTGCAACCGCGGCAAGCAGTCGGTGGCGCTGGACTTCACCGAGCCGGCCTCGCATGCCTGGCTGCTGCGCCAGATCCGCGAGGCCGACGTGCTGGTGGAAAACTACAAGGCCGGCGCGCTGGCGCGCCACGGCCTGGACTACGCGGCGCTGGCCGCCATCAACCCCGGGCTGATCTACCTGTCGATCACGGGCTTCGGCCAGAGCGGCCCGTTTGCGCACAAGCCCGGCTACGACTATGTGTTCCAGGGGCTGGGCGGCCTCATGGGCTACACGGGCGTGGCCGATGGCGAGGAGGGCGCGGGCCCGCTGCGCACGGGCGTGGCCGTGGTGGACCTGATGACGGGCATGTATGCCACCAGCGCCGTGCTGGCGGCCGTGGTGCAGCGCCAGCGCACGGGGCACGGCCAGCACATCGACCTGGCGCTGCTGGACGTGGCCGTGGCCATGAATGCCAACCAGGCGGCCAACTACCTGGTCAGCGGCGAGAACCCGCGCCGCACGGGCAACGCCCATCCCAATTGCGCGCCCTACGAGGTGTTTGCCTGCGAAGACGGGCATTTCATCCTGGCCATCGGCAATGACGGGCAGTTCGCCGCCCTGTGCTCCGTGCTGGGCACGGACTGGCACCTGGACGCGCGCTTTGCCACCAATGCCGCGCGCCTGACCGGCATGCCGCAGCTGCGCCCGCTGCTGCACGCGGCGCTGGGCCGCTGGCCGCTGCAGGCCCTGACCGATGCGCTGGACACCGCCCAGGTGCCCTGGGGCTGCATCAACACCATGGAACAGGTCTTCGCCCATCCGCAGGTCCGGCACCGCCAGATGCTGCAGACGGTGGAGCACCCGCAGCTGGGCACGCTGAAGCTGGTGCGCAACCCCATGGTGCCGGCCGGCAGCGGCGCCCAGGTGCCGCCGCCGCCCGTGCTCGGAGCGGCGCCGCAGGACCCCTGAATCACTAGACATCGACAAGCCAAGAAGGAGACAAGGATGACGAAACGCATGAAAGCACTGAAGGCCGCCGTGGCAGCCGCCGCGCTGGCGGGGATGCCGCTGGCATATGCAGCAGGGGCAGCGGGGGCGGCAGGGGCAGGAAGCTATCCCGAGCGGCCCGTACGCCTGGTCGTGCCCTATGCGGTGGGCGGCGCCACCGATGTGATCGCGCGCGTGGCGGCCCGCTACCTGGGCGAGACGCTGGGCCAGCCCGTAGTGGTGGAAAACCGCCCCGGCGCGGGCGGCAGCACGGGCTCGGCCTATGCGGCCAAGCAGCCGGCCGACGGCTACACCCTGGTGATGATGGTGGAGAGCTCGCATGCCGTGAACCCCAACGTCTACGCCAAGCCCGCGTATGACCCGGTGAAGGACTTCACCCCCATCACCAACATCGCCAACGTGCCGGGCGTGATGGTGGTCAGCGCAGGCTCGGCCTACAAGAGCGCCAAGGATGTGAGCGACGCGGCGCGCGCCGCGCCGGGCAAGCTCAACTACGGCTCCTCGGGCAATGGCGGGCTCAGCCACCTGAGCGGTGCGCTGTTCGGCAGCACCACGGGCACCACCCTCACCCATGTGCCCTACAAGGGCCTGGGGCCGGCGCTCAACGACCTGATGGCGGGGCAGCTCGATGTGGTGTTCGACAACATGCCGTCTTCCGGTGCGCTCATCGCAGGCGGCCAGCTGCGTGCGCTGGCCGTGTCCAGCCCCGTGCGCCTGCCGGCCCTGCCCGGCGTGCCCACCTATGCCGAGGCCGGGCTCAAGCCCATGAACGACATGTCCTGGTACGGCCTGGGCGCGCCTGCCAGGCTCGATCCCGCCATTCTTGCCAGGCTCAGCGAAGCCATGCGCAAGACCTTGCAAAAGCCCGAGCTGATCAGGACCATAGAGCAGCAGGGCGCCGTCGTGGACTTCCAGGAGCCTGCGCAGTTCAGGCAGACGGTGGAGCGCTCCAACCGCGCCTGGTCCCAGCTGATCCGCGACATCGGATTCGAGAAACTTTGAGGAGATCTGCCGTGCATGCACAAGTGACCTTTCCCACCCCGCAGACCGCCGTGCTCACCATCACCGGCGGCGGGCCGCTGAACATCCTGGGCACGCCCGTGATCCGCGCGCTGACCGCGCAATTGGCCGAGCTGGCCGAGCGCCCCGATCTGCACTGCCTGGTGCTGCGCGGATCGGGCACGCGCGCCTTCGTGGCGGGGGCCGACATCCGCGAGATGGCGTCGCTCAACGCCGCCTCGGCACGCGCCTTCATCAGCGGGCTGCGCGACCTGTGCAACGCGGTGCGGCATTTCCCCGTGCCCGTGATCGCCAGGCTGCAGGGCCATACGCTGGGCGGCGGGCTGGAGCTGGCCATGGCGGCCGACCTGCGCATCGCGGCCGATGATGCCGTGGTGGGCATGCCCGAGGTCAAGGTCGGCATTCCCTCGGTGATCCACGCGGCCATGATGCCCGCGCAGATCGGCGGCACGCGCGCCAGCTGGCTGCTGCTCACGGGCGAGAACATCGGCGCCCTGCAGGCCGAGCGCTGGGGCCTGCTCAACGAATGCGTGCCCGGCGACCAGCTCGATGCGCGCATCGCGCAGATTGCCGAGGGGCTGGGCGGGATCGGCATCGAGGCGCTGCGCCAGCAAAAGCGCCTGCTGCGCCGCTGGGAAGGCATGGGCGTGGACTCGGCCATCACCGACAGCGTGGCCGAGTTCGGCGCGGCCTTCAACACGGGCGAGCCGCAGCATCACATGAATGCCTTCCTGGAGCGCAAGCAGGCCAAGGCCCAAGCCCAGCCCCAGCCCTGAACCTACGCCTTGTCGGCCAGCCCTTTCAGAAAGCTGCGCAGCCGCTGCGCGGTGGGCGTCAGCGGCCGTTCGCTGGAGCGCACCAGCTGCAGCGGGCGCCGTGCCCAGGTTTCCTCCAGCGGAAGGCAGGCCACCGCATGCGCGGTGCCGAGCCTGCGGTAGATGCTGTGCGGAATGATGGCCAGGCCCACGCCCTGCGAGACCAGCCGCACGATGGAGGTGAAATCGTCCACGTGGATGCGGCAGCGCAGCGGCCGGCCATGGCGCTTGGCCAGCTCGCGCAGAAAGGCGTAGTTGCTGCTGGTCAGCGCCATGCCCACGAAGGCATGGGACAGGGTGTCGAAGAACCGGCAGGAAGGGCCTTCGCCGTCGTCTTGCCTCTCGCCCGGCTGGGGCACCAGCGGATGGCCGGGCGGGGCAATCACCACCAGGCGGTCCAGCGCAAAGGTCTCGCAGGCCACGGCGCCCGCCATGGGCTCGCCCGCGTAGACGCCCAGGTCGGCCTCGCCCTCGGCCACGCTGGCGGCAATCGTCTCGCTGGTCTGCTCCACCAGGGTCAGGTTCACCTCGGGAAAGGCGGTCAGG
This sequence comes from Delftia sp. SD018, assembly GCF_017355445.1. Classification (NCBI taxonomy): domain Bacteria; kingdom Pseudomonadati; phylum Pseudomonadota; class Betaproteobacteria; order Burkholderiales; family Comamonadaceae; genus Delftia; species Delftia sp. SD018. Next base: position 20,398 of record NZ_JADDRN010000015.1, on the reverse strand, counting down.
AACTCGCCGATGTGCGGACCGATGAAGCCGTGCAGCGAGGAGCTGTTGGCCGCCAGCGTCACCTTGCCCTGCAGGCTGCTGCCCAGCAGGGCGGCCTCGGCCTCCATGCCGTCGATGGCGGCGAACACGCCGCGCGCATGCTCGAGCATGGCGTGGCCTTCCTCGGTCAGCCGCATGCCCTTGTGCTCGCGCGTGAACAGCTGGCAGCCCAGGGCCTGCTCCAGATTGCGCAGCCGCTGGCTGGCGGCCGAGGGCGTCAGGTGCCGCGCCTGGCTGGCACGCGAGAGATTGCCGGCCTGGGCGATGGCCATGAACAGCTTGAGATCGGTCAGGTCGTAGCGCATGCGGGCTGGCGGTGCAGGGGTCGGGAAGCGGTCATTATTTCAGGGTGGCCAAAGAAAAGACGACACGGGCGGCATGCCTGCGCATGCCGCCCGTGTCGTCTGCGTTGCCGTGTGCCGTGATCAGTCGTCGCTGCTGGCCAGGCTGATCAGGATGCGCAGCACATACCAGAGCATGAGGGCGATAGAGGCGAACAGGTGCAGGGCCGCGCCTGCAGGCCGGTCGGCCGGGTAGTCGCGGATGATGCGCGAGGTGTCGTAGAGCACGCAGGCACCCGCGAAGGCCACCATGATTCCCGAGAACCAGATGCCCAGCTTGAAGCCGAAGATGGCCCCCGCGATGATGGTGCCCAGGGCCACCAGGCCCACCACCTTGAGGGTGCCGCCCAGGAAGGAAAAATCGGTCTTGCTGGTGAACGCCGTCCAGGTCAGCGCGCCCACCAGCAGCAGCGTGATGAAGGCCGCCGCACCAATGGCGCCCGGCGCCACCAGCTGGGCAATGCCGAACATGGGCGCGAAGATCAGGCCCTCGGCCAGCACGTACAGGCCCAGGCCCATCAACTGGGTCTGCGGGCTTTCGGCGTTGTCGGCCAGGTGCGAGGCCAGCCATCCCACCAGCATGAAGGCGCCCATCACGCCCAGCCACAGGAACTTGCTGCCGCTGGCCACCAGCATCTTGGCGGTGGCGCCGGAAAAGCCGCTGACCATCAGCAGCGCGGACAGCACGACGAAGGCCAGGATGGCCGCGCCCAGGTGCTTGTAGGTGGCGACGATGAAATCACGGCGCTCGAATGGTGCGCCGTCGGGCGACTCGGGGGTCAGGACGTTGGGATTCATGGATCACTTCTCCAAAGGTTGCAGGACCACAGGGACGGGGCGCGCAGGCGCCCGGCCCCCTCTCTCTCTCGTGATGGGATGTGTGCGTGCCGCGCTGTGCAGCGAGCCGCGCGGCTCAGGCGGCCACGGCCTGACTTTCGGCGCTGGCCTGTGCGGCGCGCAGCCGGCGGTTGAGCCAGACGCCGCCGGCGCCGATCAGCGTCAGGATCAGGGCGGCAATCCACAGCCCTGCTCCGCTGAAGGACTGGGCCGAGGCGCTGGCTTCGGCCAGCAGGCGCTGGCGTGTTTCCTCGTAGCTGATCAGGGCCTTGCCGGCCACGCTGACCTCATAGGTCAGGTCGCTGTCATCCGGGTCGGCCAGCGCGGTGACCTGCTCGTCGATCAGGGACGCCACCAGCTGCTGGGGTGTGCTGTAGTCGATGCGCAGCTTGCGCACCTCGCCGCCGCCATCAGGCTGCACGCTGATCTGGTAGTAGTGCTTGGTGGAGCGGCGCTTTTTCTTGACGGTGACCTCGGCGGCTTCGACCACCTTGCCCGTGACCGTGGCCAGTTGCTCGCGGGCCACGTAGGCATGGTCACCTTCGGCCTTCCAGCCGCTGTACAGCGACAGTGCGGCCAGACCAGGGCCTGCCAAGAGAACCAGCCACGCGTAGCCGGTGATGAAAATAAGGATCTTGCGGACGAAACCGGGCATGGAACCCCCTCTTTGCTGTTGTGAATTGATATGTGCCTGGCTGGGCGCCTGCGAAGGGGCAGAGCTTGGCTGCGCCCGATCATCTGCGAACCGGCTGTTGCTTGTGTAAATGATTGTTTCAATGTGGGTGCCGTACCGCACTGGACATCCTGGCGGGGTGCAGGGCGGCCGCGCCGGTGTAGAAAGCGCTCGCAAAGCCCGTGGCGCGCAGCCTTTGAAGGGCGCGGGGATAATCGCTGCCCATGACTAAACACCGCGTCGTGGTGGGCCTGTCGGGCGGTGTGGACTCCGCTGTCACGGCCCATCTCCTCAAGCAACAGGGCCATGAAGTGGTCGGCATCTTCATGAAGAACTGGGAAGATGACGACGACAGCGAATACTGCTCGTCCAATGTCGATTTCGTCGATGCCGCCGCCGTGGCCGACGTGGTCGGCATCGAGATCGAGCATGTGAACTTCGCCTCCGAGTACAAGGACCGCGTCTTTGCCGAGTTCCTGCGCGAGTACCAGGCCGGCCGCACGCCCAACCCCGACGTGCTGTGCAATGCCGAGATCAAGTTCAAGGCCTTCCTGGACCACGCCATGCGCCTGGGCGCCGAGAAGATCGCCACGGGCCATTACGCCCGCGTGCGCCAGAACCCCGACACGCAGCTGTTCGAGCTGCTCAAGGGGCTGGACCCGGCGAAGGACCAGAGCTACTTCCTGCACCGCCTCAACCAGGCCCAGCTGTCCAAGTCCATGTTCCCCGTGGGCGAGCTGAAGAAGACCGAGGTGCGCCGCATTGCCGAGGAGATCGGCCTGCCCAACGCGAAGAAGAAGGACTCCACGGGCATCTGCTTCATCGGCGAGCGGCCCTTCCGCGACTTCCTGAACCGCTACATCAGCAAGGAGCCCGGCAACATCCTCGACGACCGCAACCGCAAGCTGGGCAAGCATGTGGGCCTGTCGTTCTACACGCTGGGCCAGCGCTCGGGCCTGGGCATCGGCGGCGTCAAGGAAAAGGGCGCGCCGCGCGGTGGCGGCGACCACGAGCCCTGGTTCGTGGCGCGCAAGGAGCTGGACACCAACACGCTGCGCGTGGTGCAGGGCCATGACCATCCCTGGCTGCTGTCGCAGTCGCTGCTGGCCGACCAGGTCAGCTGGGTGGCCGGCCACGCGCCCGCCGAGGGCAAGGCCTACGGCTCCAAGACGCGCTACCGCCAGCCCGACTCGCCGGCCCTGATCTCGGGCGCCACGCCCGAAGGCTTCCGGCTGGATTTTCCCGAGCCGCAATGGGCCGTCACGCCCGGCCAGTCGGCCGTGCTCTACGACGGCGACGTGTGCCTGGGCGGCGGCATCATCGCGGCGGTGGATCCGCACTGATGCAGCACTGATGCGGCACTGACGCGGCATTGATGCCGGGCAGGATTCGGCCCGGCGCGTTTTGCTATCGTCACGGGGGGCGGCACAACCGCCCCTTTTTCTTTTTCCTTTTGTTCTTCACGACAGCACCACAGGAGACCCCATGGCTTCATCGATTCTTGCGCGCCGGCATTTTCTGGGAGCGGCCCTGGGCGCCGTGGCCACGGCCGGATGCAACGGCGAGGTGTCCTGGGGCGATCCCATCGATCCGCCCGTGACGGACCGCGTCAAGCGTGCGCTCGATCAACTCGACGGCCAGGTGCGCGCGCAGATGCGGCGCACGGGCGTGCCCGGCGTGGCCGTGGCGGTGGTGCATGAAGGGCGCCTGGTCTATGCCCAGGGCATGGGCGTGCGCCGTCTGGGCTCGTCGCTGGCCGTGGATGCGGACACGGTGTTCCAGCTCGCCTCCGTCTCCAAGTCCGTGGGCGCCACCGTGGTGGCGCAGCAGGTGGGCCAGCGCCGCGTGTCCTGGGACACGCGCGTGCAGCAGGGCCTGCCCTGGTGGACGCTGGAGGACGCCGACGCTGCCCAGCGCATCACCGTGGGCGACATGTATGCCCACCGCTCGGGCCTGCCCGGCCAGGCCGGCGATGCGCTGGAGGAGCTGGGCTACAGCCAGCGCCAGATCCTGGAGCGCCTGCGCTATCTGCCGCTGCGGCCCGTGGGCACCCAGTACGCCTACAGCAACTTCGGCCTGACCACGGGCGCCGAGGCGGTGGCTGCCATCGCGGGCCAGTCCTGGGCTGCGCTGTCGCAGCAAGCCGTCTACGGCCCGCTGGGCATGACGCAGACCAGTTCGCTGTTTGCCGATTTCGAGGCGCGCGCCAACCGCGCGACCGGCCACCTGCGCGTCAACGGCGTGTGGCAGGCCGGGCCGGTGCGCCGGCCCGATGCGCAGTCGGCTGCAGGCGGCGTCAGCTCCACGGTGCGCGACATGGCGCGCTGGATGACCATGCTGCTGGACGAGGGCCGCTTCGAGGGCCGCCAGGTGGTCGATGCGCAGGCCCTGCGCACGGCGCTGTCGCCGCAGATGCTGCAGTCGCCGGCCGGCAACGGCGAGCCTGCGCGCTACTACGGCTTCGGCTTCAACGTGGGCGTGTCCGAGGCAGGGCGCACCACCTACAGCCACTCGGGCGCCTTCGGCACGGGCAGCGCGACCAGCTTCACAGTCATGCCCGAGCTCAAGCTGGGCATCGTGGTGCTGACCAACGGCATGCCCATCGGCGTGCCCGAGATCGTGGTCTCGCAGTTCCTGGACCAGGTCGAATGGGGCCGCCAGCGCCAGGACTGGGAGAGCATCTGGACCAAGCGGCTGGCACCCATCATGCAGCCGCATGGCGAGCTGGTAGGCAAGACCCGGCCCCCTTTCCCCCGACCGCCCCGGCCGCTGGGCGCCTATGTGGGCAGCTACGCCAACCGCTTCTACGGGCCGGCCCAGGTCAGCCTGCAGACGGGTGGCGGTGGACTGCAGGTCAGCCTGGGTTCGCAGCGCATGCTGCTCAGCCACTGGGATGGCGAGGTCTTCAGCTTCGTGCCCGAGGGCGATTCGCCGGGCAGCCTGTCCAAGGCCACATTCGACGGCAACCAGCTCACGCTGGAGTATTTCGACGATGTGCTGACCCCGGCCGGCGTCAGTGCGGGGATAGGGCGCTTTTCGCGCTGAGGGTGGCCTGCTCCGTGCCGTCGTGCAGGTGATCGCCGGGCACGGGCAGCCAGGCGGCCAGCACGGTGGCGCCGGGCTCTGAATCCATGTCCAGATGGCCGCCCAGGCGCTGCAGGCGCGCCTGCATGCTGCGCAGGCCCACTCCCATGCCGGCCTGCTGCACGGCGGCCACGTCAAAGCCTGCGCCGTCGTCGGTGATGCGCAGCATCAGCCAATGCGGCTCGGGCCACTGCAGCTGCACCTGCACGCACTGGGCGCGGCTGTGCTTGATCACATTGGCCAGTGCCTCCTCCAGCACGCGCGTCAGCGCCAGGCACTGCAGCGCACCGGGCGGCTGCGGCCAGGCGGCAGGCACCTGCCAGTCGGACTGCATGTCCAGCGCGTCGAACAGGCTGGCAAAGCGGTGGCGCAGCGGCGCGATCCAGGCCTGGGGCGTGTCCGGCACGGTGACGGAGACGCTGGTGCCGCTGTCGATCATCTGGCGCAGGTCGTCGCGCAGCAGCTTGAGCACGGACAGGAACTGGCGGTTGTGCATGGGGCCGCCCGCCTGCTCCACCATGGCGATGGAGCGCACCAGGGAGCCGCCCAGGCTGTCGTGCAGGTCGTGCGCCAGCTGCATCCGTTCCTGCAGCCGCGAGTGGCTGAGTGCCAGCGCATGCTCGCGCGCCAGCGTGCCGCCGAGCTCGTCGCAGGCACGCGCCACGCTGTCGGTCAGCTCCTGGTTGAACTGTTCGATGCGGCGCATGCTGAGCACGAACTGTCGGCCCAGCACCATGGACAGGGCCAGCATGGTCAGCGGTGCGGTATAGGGCATCCAGGGCGTGGCGGGGCCGATCACCTTCTTGAGCGCCAGCATGTCGTGCAGGCCCGCGCACAGGAAGACCAGCAGGCAGGCCGCGTAGACCAGGTGGCCCGGCTCCCGCGTGCGCCAGGCGTGCAGCGGAAAGTGCAGCGACACGGCCACGCAGATGCCGAAGTACACCAGTCCGATGTGCAGCACGCCGTCCACCAGCGACCAGGGCGCGAAGATGGCGGCGGCCATGCCGGCCAGCGTCAGCGCCCACAGCAGCTTTTCCAGCCGGGGCAGGTGCAGCCTGCCGAAGCGCCAGGTGAACAGGCAAAAGCTCTGGCCGAACAGCAAGAAGACCAGCAAATTGCCGCGTGCCACGGCCAGGGTGTCGGGGAAGGGCCAGGCCTCGGTGGCCAGGATATTGGCCAGGAACAGCGCCCAGCAGAAGGCATTGAGCGCGTACCAGCCAAAGGCCTTGCTGGCGCGCCGCTGCAGCCAGGCAAAGGCGAACAGCACGCCCAGCACCAGCGAGACCACGATGTTCATGGCAAACAGCGTGCGCTGGTTCCACCAGGTCTGCTCGTGCCACTGGCGCAGCGCCTCGGGCTCGCCCAGGCGCACCTCGCCCAGGCCCGGCGTCTGCTCGGCCAGGCCGTGCACGCGGATCCACACGCTGTTGGTGCCCGCATGCAGGGCGGATTCGGGCAGCAGCCAAAAGCGCGGCATGTTCCAGCTGCGCGACAGGGGCTCGACCAGGTGCCGGTCGCGCCACAGCAGGTCGCCGTTCACGAAGACCTCGCCGGCCATGACCATGGAGTGCAGGGCCAGCGCCACGGGATCGGCGGCGGCGGGAGCGGTGGCAGAAGCGGCAGCGGGGTGAGGGCAGCCGCGCTGCCAGTCGATGCGGTACCAGGCGGCGCCGCTGTAGCCGGGCCAGCGGTCAAGCCAGTGGTCGGGCAGGGTCACGTTGTGCCAGTCGCGTACCGCGCTGGCGATGGGCGGCGGTCCCAGGCCTGCGGCCTTGGCGGACTGGATGGACAGGATCTGCGGCAGGCAGGCCTGGGCCAGGGCGCAGGTACTGCACAGGAGGACCGCCAGGCCCAGGCCCAGGGCGAAGTGCCGCACCGGGCCGAACCACCGGCGCCACCCGCCCATGGCCGTCAGCCCAGCAATCCGCGCACGCGTGCCGTGTTGACGGCGCGCGTGCGCGAGGACACGGCCAGCTTGCGGTAGATGTGCTTGATGTGGCATTCCACCGTGTAGCGCGACAGGTGCAGCTGCTCGGCGATCTCGCGGTTGGTCAGGCCATCGGCCACCAGGCGCAGGATCTGGCTTTCGCGCGCGCTCAGCGTGGACTCGGTGCCGGTGCTCTCCGGCGTGGCGGGTGCCGCGCCCTGCAGCTCGGCGATCACGCGGCGCGCGATGAAGGGGTCGATGGGGGCGCCGCCGCGCAGCACGCTGCGGATGGACAGCGACACTTCCAGGTCGTCGCGTTCCTTGAGCACATAGCCGGTGGCGCCTGCGCGCAGCGCCGCCAGGATGGCGTCCTCCGTGCTCCAGGCCGAGATCACCAGGATGCCCACGGCCGGGTCTGCGCTGCGCATCTCGGCGATCAGGTCGATGCCGCTGCCGTCGGGCAGGCCCAGGTCCACCAGGGCCAGCGCCACGGGCTCGGCCAGGCAGGCGCGCGCCTGGGCCAGGGAGCCGGCGAACAGCAGGGCATCGGGCGTGTAGCCCAGCTGGCCCAGCACGGACTGCAGCCGCTGGCGGATCAGCGGCTCGTCCTCCACCACCAGCACCGGGGCCGGAAGCGTGGACTCTGGGACAAGCAGGTGGGCGGGCATGGAAAAGGCGTGCGCAGCGGCGGGCGTAATAAGGGGCAGGATGGCCGCCCGACTGTGGGCGAAGCCCGCATCTTTGCATATCCCTGAAAACTGGTAATCGCGGGGGCGCGCGCCGCTGCGCCGTCCATAATTCCGGCCCGGGCCGCACGGGCGGACCCTGGCAACGACACCTACCGAAAGGACGCCGCCGCATGGCACGCGTACGTGACCCTGCTGGCTACGATGGCCAGCGTGAAATGATCCTCTCCCACGCCGCCCAGCTGTTCGCGCAGCGCGGCTATGCGGGCACCTCCATGAACGAGGTGGCTGCGGCCTGCGGCGTCTCCAAGGCCACGCTCTACCACTATGTGATCGACAAGCACGACCTGGCCGTGCGCATTGCCGAAGAGCATGTGCTGCGCCTCGAAGCCCTGGTCAACGACACCCTGCAGGCCCATGCCGATCCCGAGCAGCGCCTGCATGCACTGATCCGCGGCTTCGGCCAGGAGTACGCCCAGGCCCAGAATGCCCACCGCGTGCTGACCGAGGACGTGCGTTTCCTGCGCGAGGAAGACCAGCAGCGCATCCTGGACGTGGAGCGCCGCGTGGTCGCCGCCTTTGCGCAGACCATTGCCCAGGTGCGCGGCGAGCCCGCCGACAGCGTCCTGGGCAAGCCCCTGGCCATGCTGCTGTTCGGCATGATCAACTGGACCTTCACCTGGCTCAAGCCGGGCGGCACGCTGGACCATGACGCCATAGGCACCATGGTGTCCCAGCTGTTCTTCGGCGGCGTGCGCGCGGTCAGCGTGCCTGACGGCAAGAAGCCGCGCAAGGCCCGCCAGGCCTAGGCTCGGCCCGGTCCCTCACCACCTGCGCTGCACGACCACGAAGCGGTCGGCCACGAAGGCCAGCGTGGTGTAGCTGGCATTGGCCGCGGGATTGCCGCCCGTGGCGTGGAAGTCCGAGAAGCCTGCCGACTGGTTGACCATCACGCCCTGCGTGAGGTTGATGGACAGGGCCACGCGCGAGCGCAGCGCCGAGGCCGCCACGGCATCGACAAAGGCCGCATCCGTGGAGTACAGGCCCAGGGTCATCGCGCCATGCGCGCGCACGCTGCGCTCGGCTAGCTCGCGCGCAGCCTGGGCCGAGGGCACGGCCACCAGGTAGGAGACGGGGCCGAAGCATTCGCGCTCGTAGATGGCGGCGTCCGCCACGTCCAGCGCGCGCAGCGCGGGCGTGCGCACCTCGGCCTGCGGGTACTCGGGATGGGTGAGCTTTTGCGAGGCGCGCACGGCGCGGCCCACGGTGGCGGCCTGTTCCACGCGCTCCACGGTCTGCGCAGAGCCTATGGCGCCCAGCACGGTGAAGGCCACCTTGGGATCGGCCAGCAACTGGTCGATGGCGGCGGCCAGATCGGCGCCGACCTGCTCGAAGCTCTTGTGGCCCTGGTCAGTCTCTATGCCGCCAGCCGGAATCAGCAGGTTCTGCGTGGTGGTGCACATCTGGCCGCTGTACAGCGACAGTGACAGGGCCAGATTGCGCAGCATGCCTGCGTAGGCATCGGTGGACTCGATCACCACCAGGTTCACGCCGGCCATCTCGGCATACAGGCGTGCCTGCGGCGCGTTGGACTGCAGCCACTGGCCGAAGGCATTGCCGCCCGTGAAGTCGATGGAGGCCACGGCCGCATGCGTGGCCAGGGCCTGGGTCAATTCGGGCTTGTCGCTCACGGCCAGGGTCACGAGGTTGGGGTCCAGGCCCTGCTCGGTCAGCACATCGCGCAGCACGCTCACGGTGAGCGCGGCCGGCAGCACGGCGTTGGGGTGGGGCTTGACGATCACGGGGTTGCCCGTGGCCAGCGCGGCGAACAGGCCCGGGTAGGTGTTCCAGGTCGGGAAGGTGGCGCAGCCGATGACCAGGGCCACGCCACGCCCCACGATCTCGAAGCGCTTGTGCAGCACGGCGGGCGCATGCTTGCCCTGGGGCTTTTCCCAGACGGCCTCGGCAGGCACGTCGGCCATGGCCTTCCAGGCCACGGCAATGGCTTCCAGGGCACGGTCCTGGGCATGGGGGCCGCCGGCCTGGAAGGCCATCATCGCGCCCTGGCCCGTGGTCAGCATCACGGCATGCGCGATCTCGAAGCTGCGCTGGTGGATGCGCGTCAGCGCCTCCAGCAGCACTCCGGTGCGACCCTGGGGTCCCAGCGCCTGCCATGCGGGCTCGGCCGCCTGGGCGGCATCCACCAGCGCCTGGGCATCGCACTCGGGGTAGCGGATGTCCAGGGCCACGCCATAGGGCGACTGCTCGGTGGCCACGCGGGCGCGTTCACCGGGCTGCTGCAGCGGATAGTCCTTGCCGAACAGCGCCTGCACGGCGGCGTGGCCCTGGGCCTGGGCGGTCTCGCCATACACCTTGGGCGAGGGCGCCTCGGGGAAGGGCGACCAGTGGCCCCGGCGGGACAGGGCCTGCAGGGCGTCGTCGAGCAGGGGGCGGTGGCGTTCGTAGAGGGCGTGGGCGGGCATGGGATGTCTCCTGGTTTGGAATGTGGCGTCGCTATCAGGGTTAGTACCGGACAACAAGCCTTGTTGCTCAAGAAAGCTGCATCTTATAATCCTACCGTCCGGTCGGTCAATTATTCTGAACCCCTTGCCTCACGACGCCAGAACCCCGATGAACAAAGACCTGCGCCCCGCCCCCGGCGACCTCGACGCCATCGAAACCGCCAGCCGCGACGAGATCGCCTCGTTGCAGCTGCAGCGCCTGCGCTGGTCGCTGCAGCATGCCTACGACAACGTGCCGCACTACCGCCGTGCCTTCGATGAAAAGGGCGTGCATCCGTCCGACCTGCGCACGCTGTCCGACCTGGCCCGCTTTCCCTTCACCACCAAGAAGGACCTGCGCGAGAACTATCCGTTCGGCATGTTCGCCGTGCCGCGCCAGAAGGTGGCGCGCGTGCATGCCTCCTCGGGCACCACGGGCAAGCCCACGGTCGTGGGCTACACGTTGAAGGACATCGACAACTGGGCGAGCCTGGTGGCGCGCTCCATCCGCGCGGCGGGCGGGCGGCCCGGCGACATGGTGCATGTGGCCTACGGCTACGGCCTGTTCACGGGCGGGCTGGGCGCGCACTACGGAGCCGAGCGCGCGGGCTGCACGGTGGTGCCCATGTCGGGCGGGCAGACCGAAAAGCAGGTGCAGCTGATCCAGGACTTCCGGCCCGACATCATCATGGTCACGCCCAGCTACATGCAGGTGATCGTGGAGGAGATGCAGCGCCAGGGGATGGACCCGCGCGAGAGCTCGCTCAAGATCGGCATCTTCGGCGCCGAACCCTGGACCGAGGCCATGCGCCGCGAGATCGAGGGCAAGGCGGGGCTGGATGCCGTGGACATCTACGGCCTGTCCGAAGTCATGGGCCCGGGCGTGGCCAGCGAATGCGTGGAGAGCAAGGACGGGCCGGTGATCTGGGAAGACCATTTCTACCCCGAGATCATCGACCCCGACACGGGCGAGGTGCTGCCCGATGGAAGCGAGGGGGAGCTGGTCTTCACGTCGCTGTCCAAGGAAGCCATGCCCATCATTCGCTACCGCACGCGTGACCTGACGCGGCTGCTGGCGCCGACCTCGCGCAGCTTCCGGCGCATGGGAAAGATCGTGGGTCGCAGCGACGACATGATGATCATCCGCGGCGTCAACGTCTTTCCGACCCAGATCGAGGAAATCGTGCTGGCCAATGCCAGCCTCACGGGCCTGTACCAGATGCACATCAGCCGTGAAGGCCTGCTGGACACCGTCGAGGTGCACTGCGAGCTGCAGCCGCAGCGGCGCGGCCTGGGCGATGCCGAGCGCGGCGAGATCGCGCAGTGGGTGCAGCAGCGCATCAAGACCCTGGTGGGCATTTCCACGGCGGTGCGCGTCTTCGATCCCGACACCATCGAGCGCACGCAGACCGGCAAGGCCCGGCGCGTGTACGACAAGCGGCCGCGTTGAGGCACCGCCGGCCGTCGTCAACCATTTCATTCAAGGAGATCGCACATGTATACCCAGGCCATGGACACCATGGGCAAGGAAGCGGGCGATGGCGGCAAGGCCGTGCGCTCGGCCGACGAATTGCGCCTGCAGCAGCGCTTTGACGAGCGCATCGATGCCGGCGAATTCATCGAGGCCAAGGACTGGATGCCCGACAACTACCGCAAGACGCTGCTGCGCCAGATCAGCCAGCACGCGCACAGCGAGATCGTCGGCATGCTGCCCGAGGGCAACTGGATCAGCCGCGCGCCCACGCTCAAGCGCAAGGCCATCCTGCTGGCCAAGGTGCAGGACGAGGGCGGCCATGGCCTGTACCTCTACGCCGCCGCCGAGACGCTGGGCAGCAGCCGCGACCAGATGCTGCACGCGCTGCACACGGGCAAGGCCAAGTACAGCTCCATCTTCAACTACCCCACGCTGACCTGGGCCGACATGGGCACCATCGGCTGGCTGGTGGATGGCGCGGCCATCATGAACCAGGTGCCCATCTGCCGCTGCTCCTATGCGCCCTATGCACGCGCCATGGTGCGCATCTGCCGCGAGGAGAGCTTTCACCAGCGCCAGGGCTACGAGGCGCTGCTGACCATGATGCAGCAGGGCACCGAGGCGCAGAAGGCCATGGTGCAGGACGCTGTCAACCGCTGGTGGTGGCCGTCCATCATGATGTTCGGCCCGCCCGACGACCAGTCGCCCAACAGCGCGCAGTCCATGCGCTGGGGCATCAAGCGCATCTCCAACGACGCGCTGCGCCAGAAGTTCATCGACGCCACGGTGGACCAGGCCAAGGTGCTGGGCGTGACCCTGCCCGACCCCGACCTGAAATGGAACGAGGCCCGCCAGGCCCATGACCATGGCCCCATCGACTGGGACGAGTTCTGGCGCGTGATCGCCGGAGACGGCCCCTGCAACCGCGAGCGCCTGGGCGCCCGCGTCAAGGCCTGGGACGAAGGCGCCTGGGTGCGCGAGGCCGCCCTGGCCCATGCCCGCAAGCAGACACAGAGAAACCAGACCCGCAAGGAGGCCGCATGACCGCCGTCGAACAGAACATCACCAACGAATGGCCGCTGTGGGAAGTCTTCGTCCGCAGCAAGGCCGGCCTGGACCACAAGCACTGCGGCAGCCTGCATGCGGCCGACCCGCAGATGGCTCTGCAGATGGCGCGCGATGTCTACACGCGGCGCCAGGAGGGCGTGAGCGTCTGGGTGGTGCGCTCGGACCAGATCGTGGCCAGCGACCCCGGCGACAAGGACATGTTCTTCGACCCGGCCCAGGACAAGGTCTACCGCCATCCGACCTTCTACCAGCTGCCGCCCTCGGTGGACCACATGTGAGCGGGGCGCAGCCATGAACGCCTCCGCCTCCTCCATCGCCATCGACGCCCGGCCCGAGGTGCAGTACCTGCTGCGCCTGGGCGATACCTGCCTGATCCTGGCCCAGCGCCTGGGCCAGTGGTGCGGCCACGCGCCCATCCTCGAAGAAGACATCGCCATGACCAACATGGCGCTGGACCTGGTCGGCCAGGCACGTGCGCTGCTCACCCGCGCCGGCCAGCTTGAAGGCCGCGCGCACGACGAGGACCAGTTGGCCTTTCTGCGCGACGAGCGCGACTACTTCAACGCCACGCTGGCCGAGCTGCCGCGCGGCGACTTCGCCTTCACCGTGCTGCGCAACGCCATGGCCGCCACCTGGCTGCGCCTGATGTGGGAGCGCCTGGTGCACTCCAGCGACGCCGAGCTGGCCGCTATCGCCGCCAAGGCGCTCAAGGAAGCGCGCTACCACGAGCAGCACGCGGGCGACTGGGTGGTGCGCCTGGGCGACGGCACCGAGGAATCGCGCCAGCGCATGGAGGCGGCGCTGGCCCAGCTGTGGCGCTATGCGGCCGAGCTGTTCACCGACGACGCCACGGACGCTGCCGCGCGCGCCAGCGGCCTGGGCCCGGCCTGGTCCGAGCTGCGCGAGCCCTGGCAGGCCGAAATGGCCGCCCTGCTGCAGGAGGCCACGCTGGACATGCCGGCCGAATCCGCCTTCCGCAGCACGGGCCGCAACGGCGTGCACAGCGAGCACATGGGCTTCATCCTGGCCGAGATGCAGCACCTGCAGCGCGCCTATCCGGGCGGGGTGTGGTGATGGCTGCCGCACGGCTTGTGGCCGTCACATCCGCCTCGGCCGAGCGCGAGCGCCTGGCCTGGGCCGCGCTGCAGGACGTGCCCGATCCCGAGGTGCCCGTGATCTCGGTCTGCGAGCTGGGCATCGTGCGCGAGGTCCATGCCCTGCCCGAAGGCCAGGGCATGGAGATCGTGCTCACGCCCACCTACTCGGGCTGCCCGGCCACCGAGGTCATCGAGCGCAGCGTGCTCGATGCCATCGAGGCCGCAGGCCTGGGCCCCGCGCGTGCCGTGCTGCGCCGCGCCCCCGCCTGGACCACGGACTGGATCAGCGACGACGGCCGGCGCAAGCTGCGCGAGTACGGCATCGCGCCCCCCGGGCGCTGCGGCGACTCCGGCCTGCCGGAGGGCACTTCGCCCATTCGCCTGGTGCGCCGCCGCCAGGGCATTGCCGTGCCCGAGCCCGTTGCCTGCCCGCACTGCGGCAGCGTGCACACCGAGCGGCTGTCGGCCTTCGGCGCCACGGCCTGCAAGGCCCTGCACCGCTGCCTGGACTGCCGCGAACCCTTCGAACACTTCAAGCCGATATGACCACGACCACGATGTTCCACCCGCTGCGCGTGCGCAGCATTGCGCCCGACACGGCCGAGGCCGTGGTCGTCTCCTTCGACGTGCCCCCCGAGCTGCGCGAGGTCTTCGGCTTCACCCAGGGCCAGTACCTGACGCTGCGCCACCAGATCGACGGCCAGGACCTGCGCCGCAGCTACTCCATCTGCGCAGGCGTGGATGACGGCGAGCTGCGCGTGGGCGTGCGCAAGGTGCGCGGCGGCCAGTTCTCCAACTGGATCAACGAGCATCTGCGCCCCGGCGACACGCTGCAGGTCATGGCGCCCCAGGGCCGCTTCTTCGTGCCCATCGAGCCCGGGGCCGCGCGCCACCATGTGGGCATCGCCGGCGGCAGCGGCATCACGCCCATCCTGTCCATCATGAAGACCGTGCTGGCGCGCGAGCCCGCCAGCCGCTTCACGCTGATCTACGGCAACCGCCAGCTGCAGTCCACCATGTTCAAGGAGGAGATAGAGGACCTCAAGAACCGCTACATGTCGCGGCTGTCGCTGCAGCATGTGTTCTCGGACGAGCACACCGACCTGCCGTTGAACATGGGCGTGATGGACCGCAGCAAGATCGCCGAATTCCTGCAGGGCGTGGTGCCGGCCGCGCACATCGACCATGTCTACATCTGCGGACCCTTCCAGATGAACGACGAGGCCGAGGCCGCCCTGCTGGCCGCCGGCGTGGCCGAGGAGCGCATCCACATCGAGCGCTTCGGCGTGGCCCTGCCGGCCGCAGGCCAGGGCACGGTGGGCGCCGTGGTGCACGAGGCCCAGCCCGGCGACGCCGCCACCGCCCGCATCACCCTGGTGCGCGACGGCCTCTCGCGCGAGATCCCCTTCACGCGCGGCCAGGCCAGCATCCTGGACGCGGCCTCCTCGGCCGGGCTGGAAGTGCCCTATTCCTGCACCTCGGGCGTCTGCGGCACCTGCCGCGCCAAGGTGGTCGAGGGCGAGGTGCGCATGGAGCGCAACTTTGCCCTCGACAAGAACGAAGTCGCCTGCGGCTTCGTGCTGACCTGCCAGGCGCATCCGCTGACCGAGCGCGTGGTGCTGTCGTTCGATGAGCGGTGAGGGCGCCTGCGTTCTGGCGCAGGGCAGGAAGACTCAGGGAAACAGTGTCGAAAGCATGTGCTTTGGCACTGGCAGTCCATCAGATGCTTCGATGAAGTGCAGACCCTTGGATGCGGGCTGTATGGACTGAAACGCAGAAGGAAAGCGGGGCAACTGCACATGGTGCTTGCTCTTGCATTCCTCGCAGGCGTGGAACTGCGGCTGGAAGACTTTGTTTTTATGGCTTCCCACGGGACCGTTGGCATCCCAGACGGCAAGCGATGCCTCGGTGGAAACCGGCTTGCACAGGTTCTTCCAGTCCAGTGCCCCGTGCACGACCATGTAAAAGCCAATCAGGTTGGAAACGAGGTCTTCCTGGCTGAATCCACTGTCTGTGAGGAGCGACATGGATGCCTGCAGGCTCTCGAAGCCCATGGAAACCTCCATGAATATGGCCAGGGCCACGGAGCGCTTCGCTGAAAGAGACAGGCCTTTCTTGACGAGATAGAACTTGGCAAATTCCTGGGTCAGGCCAAAGCGCCCCATGGATTGCTTGTATTGAATCAGATGGCTGTCGGAGTGACCGGGAATCCCGATGCCGCGCTCATGCAGTATGTCTTTCCAGAGATAGGCCGCACTGGCGTAGCGATTGCGATGGCTCTCGACCGATTGGAGGTGGCCCAGGTCAATCCATCCGCAGTTGCAGGTATAGATGAGTCTTCGGGGTATGTGGGATCTGCTGGACATGTTCAGTCGTAATGGGTGAGCGTGACTTTGCACAGCCCTGTTGCGATTGCCTGGGTGACCGCCAGTACGGCAACTTCGCCGGCCGATGACGCGTATTGCGCGTATTGGACAAGGCGCTCTCCCTCGGGGACAAACGATGCGGCGGCATTTCCGGCATCGATGGATCTCTGGTGGAAATCCTTCTGGCGCAGGTAGCTGTTGATGGCCGCAGTGGCCTCGGTGATGTCCTTGGCGCTGGTCTCGAAGGTCATCTCGGACTGCGGGGGCTTGTTGCCATCACCGACGGAGCCGAAGTAGGCGGGCTGCGCCATCGTCCCTGTCGCTGGCGCATTGCGTATCAGGGAAGAGATGCCTACGTAATATCTGAGCGATCCCCTCTCAGGCGAGTAGTCCTCCTGGGAGATGAGAAACCCAAACACGGCCAACCAGGATGCGGATGCGGCAAAGACCAGGAGGACAAGGCCCAAGATAACGGATCTGAGTCGCATGGAAGAGGTGGGACGGGTTCGGGGAGATGACGGCGGTCCAGATCCTAAATGAGCGGGCTGAAATCTTTATTTCAAAAGAGTAACTCTTTGAAATAGAGAATTTTCTTGAATGACCCATTCGATATTTGACGGATTTCTCTTTGCGAACGAGCAGGCCGCGTCTGCCCCAGGAAAGCAAGTGGTCTGCCAGCGCTGGAAAACCATGCCCGGGGCAGGTTTCCTACTCGATGCCGATATCCAGCCGCGACACCAATGCCCGGCCGTGTTCGTTCAGGCCCGTCACCTCGACCGTGCTGCCGTGCTTGCGCAGGCGCTGGCAGACCTTGTCCAGCGCATTGACGGCCGTGATGTCCCAGAAATGCGCGTTGGTCAGTTCGATGCGCACCGGCCGGCCTTCGATGTCGCGCACGTCGAAGGCATCGACCAGCTGGTCGGCCGATGCAAAGAAGACCTGGCCGGAGACGCGGTAGGTCAGGCCTGCGCCGTCCTCCTTCTTCTCGACGGACAGCAGCCTTGAGACCTTGAAGGTGAAGAACACCCCGCTGAGCAGCACGCCGACGCCCACGCCGGCGGCCAGGTTGTCCGTGGCCACGGTGACCACCACGGTGGCCAGCATGACGGCGCTGGACAGCTTGGGATGCCTGAGCAGGGCGCGGGCCGATCCCCAGTCCAGCGTGGAGGCCGACACCATCACCATGATGGCCACCAGCGCCGCCACCGGCACCTGGGACACCCAGGGCTTGAGCAGCACCATCAGGATCAGCAGGAAGGCGCCCGCGAACAGCGTGGAAAGCCGGCCGCGGCCGCCGTAGCGCACATTGCCCACGGTCTGGCCGATCATGGCGCAGCCGGCAATGCCGCCGAACAGGCTGGCCGCGATGTTGGCCACGCCGATGCCGCTGCACTCGCGGTTCTTGGAGCTGGGCGTGTCCGTGAGTTCATCGACCACGCTGGCCGTCATCATGGACTCCAGCAATCCCACCATGGCGATCGCCAGCGCGGGCAGGGCGATCAGGCGCAGCGTCTCCAGCGACCAAGGCACCTGCGGCAGCCCGAAGCTGGGCAGGCCGTCCGGCAGCAGGCCCAGGTCGGCCACCGTCTTCAGGGGCAGGTCCAGCCATTGCGCCGCCACCGTCAGCACCACGATGCAGACCAGGGGCGAGGGCACGGCCGTGGTCAGCCGGGGCAGGCCGTAGATGATCAGCAGGCCGGCGCCCACCATGGCCCAGGTGGCGGCATTGGCGCCGATCAGGTGCGGCATCTGGGCCGAGAAGATCAGGATGGCCAGCGCATTGACGAAGCCCGTGCGCACCGAGCCCGACACATAGCGCATCAGCACGCCCAGGCGCAGCAGGCCGAACAGGATCTGCACGGCCCCCGCAAGAATGCCGGCCGCAAAAAGATACTGCACGCCATGCGCATGCACCAGCGGCGCCGCCACCAGGGCGACCGAGCCCGCAGCCGCCGACACCATGGCCGGGCGCGCGCCCGTGAAGGCGATGACGATGCTGATGATGAAGGAGGCGAACAGCCCGACGGCGGGATCGACGCCAGCCACGAAGGAAAAGGCGATGACCTCGGGGATCAGCGCAAAGGTGGCCACGGCGCCGGCCATGAGCTCGCGCGGAATGCTGGGCGCCCACTCGGCGCGAAAGGGATGGGGGTGTTTCGACATGGAAATGGCCAGCCCCGCCGCGCTGGATGTGACAGGGCGGGGCAGGATTTTGTAGACGGGAATGAACATGCCGGGCGTCGGGCGATGCCCGAAACAACCTGGCGGCTTGTACGGTTCGGCCGTGCTACGGCGGCGCCAGGCGGGTGCAGCCCGAGCGCCGGCTCTGCGAGCCGCGCGCGATGCGGGCCAGCGTGAAGCTGTGAAGGCGTGCGGCATCGCGGCTGCGCGCTTGGCGAGCCTCGGGTTGACGGTGCCGGTGGACTGAAATCACGGGCGCGATTGTAAGAGGGGGTGGGTGTGCGGGGGCGGGAAGCGCCGCGCCGATCATGAAGGCGCTATGGATGCGGCGCCTATGATGTGGCCGCTTTGATATTCGCTTGAAGAATTCTCGAGATATTCTGTTCTGTTTGCCTGCGGATGGCGCCATCGTATTCCTGCACTCGTGCAGAGAATAAAGATGCCTCCTGCGCAACTCTCGAAATGACTTCCATTGTTTCTTTCTTGCTGACTCCAGCTTCCTTGCCGAGCTGGTGCAGATGCGCCAATCGAATAATGGATGCCTCGCCTGCCACGTCCATTTGATGGTAGCCGCCCGGCCCTCGATTGAAGGTTATGTCATAAACCGGGGCAAGCTTCCAATGGCCATCCTTTCCCATCCTGAAGGAGAAATTCTTTCCGTGGTCATCCCGATTGTTGAAAATCACGTTGAACACAGCGCGTTCAAAGGCTTTTTTCACTTCCCTTGAATCTCTGGTCAGGAATCGTGTTGCCTGAATCAAGGTGATATAGCCGATGGACCCGGCTACCCGGAAATCAGCGCCAACAAATGCAGCCAAGGTGTGGACAGGAACGCGGTACTTGCCTTCTCTGTCGAAGCGTTTGATGCCAAAGGCAGACAGACCCTGTCCCAGATCCAAGCTCACGGTAGGCGGCGCCTCAAGCCCGCATGCACTGGCAGACTTGACGTAGAGGTCCTCAATGGCACAAACCTCGGAGTGTTCATTCATTGCGGGAAATTTCACCAGCCAAGGTTCAGCACCCTCCATGGGTACGGTGCTCGCGCGATGTGTCTCGCTATTCAGATAGACCAGCGCCTTGGGCCGAGCCCCATGAGGCGAACCACCCACCAGGGCGAGTTGCGCGAGCAGAGCTGTGTCCTTGTCCTCAAGCACTTGTTGCACTTCTTGTGCAAGCATTGCCATAGGAATATCTGCTTGAGGCTGTTTCATGAAACTATCAGCAGGTGCAAATGTCATTGCACCTAATGCGCTGTCGCCGACATATGCCAATCGATCCAGCGCAGATAACCGAGCAGGATCCAAACCACGCTTTTGGAATAGTTTGTCCATCAGGAGCAAACCCCATCCATCCGGCAAGGAATCGTAGACTGGGCCTGGCAGACCTAATTGGTGTCTTGGTAGAGATTTGGAGAAATCGCGTCCCTTTACAAGCGGGAAAAGGTAGGGCGATAGCTCCAGTCCCTTGGAAAAAGCCTCGTCGGTATATTCAAAAATAATGCTGCTTCTGGCGTCGGCTGCACCAAGGGTAGCCCAATGGAATTTGTCGCCCCAGCCTTCGTAGTAGACATTAATCTTCTGAACCATGTGAAGCTTTCGGGGAACGCACCCGCTGAGGAAGAGTTGAAATCCTTTCAAGCTCTTCAATCGTGCGTGGTTGATAAAGAAACAGCTCTTCAAGCTGAATGGCAAGGCCCAGCACCTGTACAACGGCAATCACGGTCTCGAATGAGACGTTCTTGCCTGCCTCCATGTTGACGATGGTGGCCTTGGATACGCCTACACGGCTGGCCAGTTCCGCCTGAGTGAACCTTTGGGCGATGCGATGCTTGCGCAGCCGTGACGATAGCTCTGCCGCGATCTGTGAGGAAGAGTAAAGCCCAAGATTCATTATTTTTGTCTTTAAATATTAAAGACTCATCCAAAGATAAATATTTTATTCTTTATACAGGAGATGATCAAGGTCTGGCTGGCTTGCACAGCTGCGGCACATCCGCTGCGGCCTGGGCCTCGGTTCGCTTCAGCGGGGTCGGCATGCGACAGGTAAAGAAAAAGCCCGCCTCTCCGAAGAGCAGGCGGGCCCGAATCAACAAAAACAATCCTTGTCGGATTTAGAACGGAATGT
>NZ_JADDRN010000014.1:0-169968 GCF_017355445.1 Delftia sp. SD018 | reverse complement strand
GACACCATGGGCGCCACGCTGGCGAAGGTCACGCCCATCATCACGGGCAGCTTGATGCCGAACCACTGGGTGGCGCCCATGGCCTGGATCAGCGTGATCAGGCCGCAGCAAAACAGGTCGGCCGAGATCAGGTGGGCCACCTGCTCGGGCGGCAGGTTGAGTGCGCGGCCGACGATCAGGGGCACGGCCACGGCGCCCGCATACATCACGAGAACGTGCTGCAGGCCCAGCGCCGTGAGCTTGCCTGCGGGCAGCATCTCATCGACGGGATGAACGGAAGATTGCATGGGGATTTGTCTCCTCGGGATTTATGGGAACGGACGCCGGCGTGGCAGGGTTCGGCGCCAACATCCATACAAAAAGTGTATACAGATCATGGGAAATTTCTGCTCCCGGTAAACCCTGTTGCGGCAGTCGCGCCAACCCGTTTTGGTGCGCATCGCCTGCCAGGGCGGGAGTGCCATGGTGCATTGCAAGATGGATGCCAGCCGCCTGGCAAGCACCAGGCACCGTGCTGGTGCCTGGCGGCCGCTACCGCGCGGCTTGGCGCAGCTTGGGCGCGGCTCGTGCGTGGCTCGTGCGCGGCTCTGGCGCACGGCATGGGCTGCGGCGGTGCATGTGCCCCGATGCGGTGCCCGGGCGCAAAAAAGCCCGGCGGCGCCGGGCTTGGGTGTCAGGCCTTGATGCGGGCCGTCAGGCGGTCAGGCGGTCAGGTCGCACAGCATGCGTGCAATGACCTTGGTGGCGCGGCGCAGGTCCTCCAGCACCAGGCGCTCGTCGGCGCGCTTGGCGTGGGATTCCAGCACGGTGCGCGGGCCTGCGCCGTAGATCACGCCGGGAATGCCGCGCTCCACGTACAGGCGCACATCGGTGTACAGCGGCGTGCCCACGGCCGGGGGCTTTTCGCCGAACACGGCTTCGCCATGGGCCTGGATGGCGTCCACCAGGGGCTTGTTGCCCGCCAGCGGCGTCATGGCATTGGCCAGCAGCAGGCGCTTGATGTCCACGCGCACGGCATCCTCGCCCGTGTAGCCGCCCTTGGCGTTGAAGTCGGCAATGGCCTGAGCGATGACGGCGCGGATGCTGGCCTCGACCTCGGCCGGGTTTTCCTCGGGGATCATGCGGCGGTCGATTTTGAGCACGACCTTGCCGGGCACCACGTTGGTGTTGGTGCCGCCTTCGATGCGGCCGATGTTCAGGTAGGGGTGCTTGATGCCCGGCACCTTGGAGGTCACCTGCTGGTACTTGGTGTTCTCAGCGTACAGCGCATTCATCAGCACCACGGCGGCCTGCAGCGCGTCCACGCCCGTGTGGGGCACGGCGGCGTGCGCCATCTTGCCCTGCACGGTCACTTCCATCTGCAGGCAGCCGTTGTGGGCGGTGACGACTTCGTAGCTGAAGCCGGCCGCGACCATGAGATCGGGCTTGGTGAGGTTGTTGGCCAGCAGCCAGCCGGGGCCCAGGATGCCGCCGAATTCCTCGTCATAGGTGAAGTGCAGTTCCACCGCGCCCTTGGAGGGCCGGGCCACGGCTTCGAGCGCACGCACGGCGTAGGTGAAGGTGGCGAAGTCGCTCTTGCTCACAGCGGCGGCGCGGCCGTAGAGCTTGCCGTCCTCGATGGCGGCGCCATAGGGGTCCTGGGTCCAGCCTTCACCGGGCGGCACCACGTCGCCGTGGGCGTTCAGCGCAATGGTCAGGCCGCCGCCGGCGTCACCTGCGCTGCCGTAGGGGCGGCGCACGATCAGGTTGGTGATGGACTCCATGCCGTAGGCCTTGACGTCGGCCTCGGGCACGGTGTGCTTCTCGGCCTCGTAGCCCAGGGTCTTGAGCAGCTCGGCCGTGCGCTCGGCGTGGGGTGCGTTGTTGCCGGGCGGGGTGTCGGTCGGAACCTGGACCAGGGCCTGCAGGAATTGCACCTCTTCATCGAAATGCTGGTCGATCCAGGCGTCCAGGGCGGCGTAGGTGGCTTGCTTGTCTTGGTTCATGTCGGTCATTGCTGCTCTTGGGCCAGCTGGTTCAGTACGTGGGAGAAGGCATCGACGGACAGTTGCATGTCGTCGGCGGTGGAGCTTTCCAGCGGGTTGTGGCTGATGCCGGCGTTCAGGCCGCGCACGAACAGCATGGCCTGGGGCATGATTTCGTGCAGCTTCATGGCGTCGTGGCCGGCGCCGCTGGGCATGCGGTACAGGGGCACGCCCAGGGCGTCCACGGCGGTTTCCCAGCGCTGCTGCCATTCGGGGGCGCTGGGGGCGGCGGCGGCCTTCATGGCCAGCTCGGTGCTGTAGCGCAGGCCACGGCGCTGGGCGATGGCCTCGATCTCGGCCAGGATGTCGGCCACCATGGCGTCGCGCTGCTCGTTGGTGGGCGCGCGCAGGTCCAGGCTGAACTGGCAGCGGCCGGGAACCACGTTGACCGAGCCGCTGGGCACATTGAGCTGGCCCATGGTGGCCACCGAGGTGCCGTCGCGCGCGGCGCGCTTTTCGATGTACAGCGCCAGCTCGGCCACGCCGCAGGCGGCATCGCGGCGGCGGTCCATGGGCGTGGTGCCGGCGTGGCTGGCCATGCCGATCATCTCGCAGATGTAGCGCGCGCTGCCGTTGATGGAGGTGACGATGCCCAGCGGGATGTCCAGCTCGTTGAGCACCGGGCCCTGTTCGATGTGCACTTCGATGAAGCCCAGGTAGCGGGCCGGATCGCGCTGCAGCTTCGGAATGTCGTCAATGCACAGGCCGGCGTGCTGCATGGCCTCGCGCAGGGTGATGCCGTCGGCGTCCTTTTGCTCCAGCCATTCCTGCCTGAAGTCGCCGATCAGTGCGCCCGAGCCCAGGAAGGTGGCCTTGTAGCGCTGGCCTTCCTCTTCGGAAAAGCCCACGACCTCGATGTGGAACGGCAGGCGCTTGCCCTGGCGGTGCAGCTCACGCACGCAGGCCATGGGCACGAAGATGCCCAGGCGGCCGTCGTACTTGCCGCCGTTGCGCACGGTGTCGTAGTGGCTGCCGGTCAGCAGGGTCTTGGCGTCCTCGGTGGCCGCCTTGTAGCGGCCCACGACGTTGCCCACGGCGTCGATCTCGACCTCGTCGAAGCCGCAGTCGCGCATCCAGTGGCTGATGCGCTGGGCGCAGGCGCGGTGGGCATCGGTCAGGTAGGTGACGGTGAGCTGGCCCTTTTCGGCATAGCCGGGGTCGCTGTGCTGGGCCAGCTTTTCCTGCCAGTCCCAGACATCGTTGCCCAGCTCGGGCGTGTAGCCGAACTTGTCGTTCAGGCGGATCTCGGCAATGCGGTGGATGTTGCGCAGCGCCTCGCCCAGCTCGAAGTCGGGATGGTTGTGCAGGCGGCGCTCGAAGGTCTCGATGATCTCGGCCTTGGCCAGGCCCGCGCCGCGCGGACCGCGCACGGCCAGAATGAAGGGAAAGCCGAAGCGCTTGCCGTACTCGGCGTTGAGCTTGCGGATGTGCTCCAGCTCCTCGGGCGTGCAGCGGGTCAGACCCGCCTTGTTCTGCTCGTTGGTGGATTCGGCCGTGAGCGTGTTGGTCTCCATGGCCTTGCCGGCCAGCTCCGGGTGGGCTCGGATCAGGTCGAGCTTGGCCTGCACGGGCGCCTTGTCCAGCACCTGGGCCATGGCGTACTTGATCTGTGCCAGCGAGCGGAAGGGGCGCTGGGCCAGCGCGGCCTCGGCAATCCAGGGCGAGTGTTCGTAGAGGCCGTCGAGCAGACCGGCGGCGGTGGCCAGGTCGGCGGCGTTGAGTTGTTCCAGCGTCAGAGCCATGCTGCGTTATTCCTTGTCGGGATGGTGGTGCGCCCAGTGGCGCGCGAGGTCGATGCGGCGGCAGACCCAGACCTTGTCGTGCCGCTGAATGTGGTCCAGAAAGCGCTGCAGTGCCGTGATGCGGCCGGGGCGGCCCAGCAGGCGGCAGTGCATGCCAATGCTCATCATCTTGGGGGAGTCATCGCCGGCCGGATCGCCCTCGGCGTAGAGGGCGTCGAACGTGTCCTTCAGGTATTGGAAGAACGGGTCGGCGTGCGAGTAGCCCTGGGGCAGGGCGAAGCGCATGTCGTTGCAGTCCAGCGTGTAGGGCACGATGAGCTGGCTGCGGGTGCTGCCGTCGCTCTTGCCGACCTTCATCCAGAAGGGCAGGTCGTCGCCGTAGTAGTCGCTGTCGTAGGCGAAGCGGCCGTCGTCGGCCACCAGGCGGTGGGTGTTGGGGCTGTCGCGGCCCGTGTACCAGCCCAGGCCGTGGTCGCCATCGTGGCCATACAGCTCGCCGAAGATCTCCATGCACTGGCGCATGTGCTCGCGCTCGACCTCGGCGGGAATGTTCTGATAGTGGATCCACTTGAGGCCGTGGCAGGCCACTTCATGGCCCAGCTCGTCGAAGGCCTGGGCCAGCTCGCGGTGCTTTTGCAGGGCCGTGGCCACGCCGAACACGGTCAGCGGCAGGCCGCGCTTCTCGAACTCGCGCAGGATGCGCCAGACACCTGCGCGCGAGCCGTATTCATAGATGCCTTCCATGCTCATGTGGCGCTCGGGGTAGGCGGCCGGGTTGAACATTTCGGACAGGAACTGCTCGCTGGCGGCGTCGCCGTGCAGCACGCAGTTCTCGCCGCCCTCTTCATAGTTGAGGACGAACTGCACGGCCACGCGGGCCTGGCCTGGCCAGCGGGCGTGGGGGGGCGTGCGACCGTAGCCGATCAGGTCGCGGGGATAGGGGGCAGTGGCGTCGTAGGTCATGCGGATACGGAGGAAAGGGCCATCGAAAGATCGCTGGTCGGCATGTCGCGGTCGAAGGTCAGGCCGGCTTCCACGTGGTCCAGGTGCTGCTGCATGAGCTGCACGGCGTGGTCGGCGTCGCCGCCGGCCAGGGCCGTGACGATTTCGGCATGCTCGTCATGGGAATGCTCGGCAGCCGTGCTGGACTGGTACATCAGCGTGATCAGCGCGCAGCGCGAGATCAGTTCGCCCAGCAGCTGGGCCAGCACCTCGTTGCCCATGAGCTCGGCCATGCGCACGTGGAAGTCGCCCAGCAGCTCGGTACGCTGGCCGACGTCGTTGCCGTCCATGGCCTTTTTCTCGGCCGCCACGTGCTGCCGCAGCGCGCGGATCTTGGCCGGCGTGCTCTGGGCGATGAAGGCGCGCACCATCTCGGCTTCGAGCATGCGGCGCACGGCGAAGACCTGGCGCGCCTCGTCCACCGAGGGCGTGGCCACGAAGGCCCCGCGCGCGGGTTCGAGCCGGATCAGGCGGTTTTGCGACAGCTGGAACAGCGCCTGGCGCACCAGGGTGCGCGAGACGCCGAAATGGTCTGCCAATTTCTGCTCGGCCAGCTTGGTTCCGGGCAGAAGACGGTGTTCGACGATGGCCCGGGTCAGGCTCTCGACAATGAAACTGGTGGTGGAAGTCTCCATTCAGCCATCATAGCGGCTGGTCACAAGAGTTGTATACAGTTTCTGTCTACTGCTTATTGGCGTTTCCCCGCATACGGCATCCCTTTTCAGAAACCGGGCGCGGCCGTATCGAAGTGCCGTGCCAGGTGCTCGACAAAGCGCTGCACGCGCTGGGTTGCCGCATGCCGCTGCGGATAGACCACATGGATGTCGGCCGGCGCCGTGGCATGGTCGGCCAGCACCTGCACCAGGCGGCCGCTGCGCAGGTAGCGGGCGATATCCCATTCGGCGCGCATGACGATGCCCAGGCCGGCCAGGGCCCAGCCCACGGCGATCTCGCCATCGTTGGTGCTCAGGCTGTCGCGCAGGCGGATGGCCTCGGTCTTGCGGCCGGGGCCGTTGTGGGTGAAGCGCCAGACGCCGTGGGTGTCGTCGCCCTGGCGGATGTCGATGCAGTCGTGCTGCATCAGCTCGCGCGGGGTGGCCGGCGTGCCGCGCCGCGCCAGGTAGGCGGCAGACGCGCACAGCAGCCGCCGGTTGGGCGCCAGGCGCCGCGCGATGACGCGCGCGTCCGGCGGCTCGCCAAAGCGTATGCACAGGTCGAAGCTGTCATCGACCAGTGGCGGCGGCGAGGCCGACAGCTGCAGCTGCACCTGGATCTGCGGGTGCTTGCGCACGAAGCTGGCGATCAGCGGCGCGATATGGCTGCGCCCGAATCCCAGCGTGGCATTGATGCGCAGCAGGCCCTGCGGCTGCCCGGGCATGCCGGCCACGGCCTGCTCCATGGCGGCAATGTCGTCCAGGATGCGCCGCGCATGGGCCAGGTAGGTCTGGCCCTCATCGGTCAGGCCCAGGCGCCGCGTCGTGCGGCTGACCAGTTGCACGCCCAGCCGCGCCTCCATCTGGGACAGGCGCTTGCTCGCCGCCGGCGTGGTGATGCCCAGCTCGCGGGCCGTGGCCGACAGGCTGGCGCTGCGGGCCAGCAGGCAGAAGAAGGCCATCTCCGATGGCGCTGAGACGGGTGTGCTCATTGTTGAATCAAAGTGAACGATGCCATCACTCTAGAGGCGCGCGCGGCGTTGTTCCATCGATAGATTCACGGACAAGGCCATGCATCCGCATGGCGCTTCATCCACCGCAATCCAAGGAGTCCTCATGACAAAGACATACCGCATCGCCTGCATTCCCGGCGATGGCATCGGCAAGGAAGTGGTGCCGGCAGGGCAGGAGGTGCTGCAGGCGCTGGCCGAAACCCAGCCCGGCCTGGGCTTTGCCTTCACCAGTTTCGGCTGGGGCGGCGACTGGTACCGCGCGCACGGCGAGATGATGCCGGCCGACGGGCTGGACGCGCTGCGCGGCCAGGACGCCATCCTGTTCGGCTCGGCCGGCGATCCGCACATTCCCGACCATGTCACGCTGTGGGGCCTGCGCCTGAAGATCTGCCAGGGGTTCGATCAGTACGCCAATGTGCGGCCCACGCGCATCCTGCCCGGCATCGATGCGCCGCTCAAGCGCTGCGCGCGAGAGGATCTGGACTGGGTCATCGTGCGCGAGAACTCCGAAGGCGAATACGCGGGCGTGGGCGGCCGCGCCCACCAGGGCCATCCCATCGAGGTGGCCACCGACGTGAGCATGATGACCCGTGCGGGCGTGGAGCGCATCATGCGCTTTGCCTTCCGCCTGGCGCAGTCGCGGCCGCGCAAGCTGCTGACGGTGATCACCAAGTCCAACGCCCAGCGCCATGCCATGGTGATGTGGGACGAGATTGCGGTGCAGGTGGCCGCCGAGTTCCCCGACGTGCGCTGGGACAAGGAGCTGGTGGACGCGGCCACGGCGCGCATGGTCAACCGCCCGGCCTCGCTGGACACCCTGGTCGCCACCAACCTGCATGCCGACATCCTCAGCGACCTGGCGGCCGCGCTGGCCGGCAGCCTGGGCATTGCGCCCACAGGCAACATCGACCCGGAGCGCCGCTACCCCAGCATGTTCGAGCCCATCCACGGATCGGCCTTCGACATCATGGGCCAGGGCCTGGCCAACCCCGTGGGCACGTTCTGGAGCTGCGTGATGCTGCTGGAGCACCTGGGCGAGCACCGCGCCGCGCAGCGGCTGATGCAGGCCGTGGAGCAGGTGACGGCCGATGCTGCGCTGCACACGCGCGACCTGGGCGGCAAGGCCACCACGCGCCAGGTCACCGACGCGATCTGCGCACGGCTGCGCGCGCAGACCGCCGAGGCCCAGGCCGAGCCCGTGCCTGCCTGAGCGCGCGCTGCATGGTCCGATAACCCACAAAAGAACAGACAGGAGACAAGCCATGAACCGCATCACCAGGGTTGCCGCCGCGTGCGCGCTGGCCGCCGCCACCATTCCAGCCGCCATGTCTTCGGCCTGGGCCCAGGCCTGGCCATCGCGCCCCGTCAACCTCATCGTGCCGTTTCCCGCAGGCGGCACCACCGATGTGCTGGCACGTGCGCTGGGCCAGGAGCTGTCCAAGAGTCTGGGCCAGCCCGTGGTCGTGGAAAACCGCCCCGGCGCGGGCGCCACCCTGGGTGCCGACCATGTGGCCAAGGCGAAACCTGACGGCTACACCCTGCTCATGGGAGCCGTGCACCACACCATTGCCACCAGCGTCTACCGCAGGCTGGGCTATGACTTCCAGAAGGACCTGGCGCCCATCACCGTGGTGGCCGTGGTCCCCAATGTGCTGGTGGTCAATCCGCAGGTGCCCGCCAAAACCGTGCAGGAGCTGCTGGCCCAGGCCCGGGCCCAGCCCGGCAAGCTGGCCTATGGCTCCAATGGCGCGGGCACGGGCCAGCACCTGATCGGCGCGCAGTTCGAGTCCATGGGCGGCGTGGAGCTGCTGCACGTGCCCTACAAGGGCAGCGGGCCGCTGACCACGGACCTGCTGGGCGGGCAGATCGCCATGTCCTTCGATACCGTCACGCCTGTGCTGCCCCACATCAAGGCTGGCAAGCTGCGCGCGCTGGCCGTGACCACGGCCAGGCGCTCGGTGGCCCTGCCCGATGTGCCCACGCTGGACGAGGCCGGGCTCAAGGGCTTCGACATGGGCACCTGGTTCGGCGTGCTGGCACCGGCCGCCACGCCCCGCGAGGTACTGGCGCGGCTGGGCGCGGACATGAACCGCATCATCGAGTCCCCGCAGTTCCGCAGGAAGATGGAAGAGATAGGCGCCGAGCCCATCGGCGGATCGCCCGAGCAGATGGCGCGCCAGATCCGCGACGACACCGACCGCTTCGCCAGGCTGGTCAAGGACGCCAAGGTGGCCCTGGATTGAGTTGAGTTGGCACGAGGAACGAGGCCGGGCGAATCAGTTGTGACTTGACCGCATGCCACCGCCGGTGCAGGAAATTCCATAATGCCCGGCGGAGACAACACACCATGACCAGCACCACGGACCTGCACCTCACCGATCCCCAAGCCTTTCTGCTCGACCTCTACCGCGCTGCGGTCAAGGATGCGCAGCCCCTGTACAGCATGGCCCAATGCCTGCCAAAGCCTCCCAAGGGCCGCACCTTGGTGCTGGGCGCGGGCAAGGCCGGCGGCTCCATGGCCCAGGCGCTGGAGGCGCTGTGGCCAGCGGACGCACCGCTGTCCGGCCTCGTGGTCACGCGCTACCACCACATCCCGCCGCGCCCCGAAGGGCTGGCGCAGCGCATCGAGGTGGTCGAGGCCGCCCACCCCGTGCCCGACGCGGCAGGCCTGGCCGCCGCCGAACGCATCCTCGCGCTGACCGAAGGGCTGACCGAGGACGACCTCGTGCTGTGCCTGATCTCGGGCGGCGGCTCGGCCCTGCTGACCCTGCCGGCCGAAGGCATCGACCTGGAGGAAAAGCAGCGCATCAACCGCGCCCTGCTGGAAAGCGGCGCCGCCATCGGCGAGATGAACTGCGTGCGCAAGCACCTGTCGCGCATCAAGGGCGGGCGCCTGGGCGCGGCCTGCGCGCCTGCGCGCGTGGTCACGCTGACCATCAGCGACGTGCCGGGCGACGACCCCTCCATCATCGCCAGCGGCCCCACCGTGCCCGATGCCAGCAGCTGCGCCGACGCGCTGGCCATCCTCACGCGCTACCGCATCGACGTGCCCGAATCCGTGCGCCGCGCGCTGGAGGCGGGCGAGCTTGAAACACCCAAGCCCGGCGACGCGCGCTTCGACGGCCATGAGGTCCACATGATTGCCACGCCCCAGCACTCGCTGGAGGCGGCCGCACGCGTGGCCGAGGCGGCGG
Source organism: Delftia sp. SD018 (assembly GCF_017355445.1). Taxonomy (NCBI): domain Bacteria; kingdom Pseudomonadati; phylum Pseudomonadota; class Betaproteobacteria; order Burkholderiales; family Comamonadaceae; genus Delftia; species Delftia sp. SD018. The sequence continues at coordinate 160,340 of NZ_JADDRN010000014.1, read as the reverse complement.
GCCTGCGCACCCATGTGCTGTCCGACGAGATCGAGGGCGAATCGCGCGAAGTCGCCAAGGTCCACGCCGCCCTGGCGCGCGCCGTGGCCCGCCACGGCCAGCCGTTTGCAAAGCCCTGCGTGATCCTGTCCGGCGGCGAGACCACGGTCACGATCCGGCAGCGCCCGGCCGGCACGCCCAAGGGACGCGGCGGCCGCGCGGGCGAGTTCTGCATGGGCCTGGCCCAGGCCCTGCAGGGGCAGGACAAGGTCTGGGCGCTGGCGGCCGATACCGATGGCATCGATGGCGTGGAGGACAACGCGGGGGCGCGCGTGTCACCGGATACGTTGGCGCGGGCCCAGGACCAGGGCATGCGGATTGCCGAGTACCTGGACCGCAATGATGCGTATGGGTTCTTTGATGCGCTGGGGGATCTGGTGGTGACCGGGCCTACGCATACCAACGTGAATGACTTCCGGGCGATTCTGGTTCTCTAGGTTTTTGCTCCTGCCGGGTGGTTGTTTTTCGAGGCCGGGTTTCGGCCCGGCGGCCGACTTACTTTCTTGCCGCGCGGCAAGAAAGTAAGCAAAGAAACGCGCCCTGATGCCCGCGACCCCAGCGCTGCGCGCTGGGGCAACCTGCGCCGTGCCATCTGCGGGGTGCGCCGTGCAACTCACTGCGCGCTACGCGCTCCGTTCAGACAAGCACGGCGAGTCAGATCACGAAACAAGCCTGTCCTTCGGCAGGCTTGCCACCCCGCAGATGGCACGACGCAGGCGCGGCCATAAGGGGTGGTGGCACGGGCCTTTGCTGTGCTCGGCCTGGCTTTCTTTGTCACGCCCCGCGCGGCAGCGTCTCCCACCATTCGGCATCGAACCGCCCCTGCAGGAAGGCGATGAAGGACTGCACCTTCTGCGGCACCAGGCGCGGCGAGGGGTAGACGGCGTGGATTTCCTGCTCGGGCAGGCGGCAGGTCTTGAGGACTTCGACCACGCGGCCGGCTTCCAGGGAGTCGTGGGCCACGTAGCGGGGCAGGGCGGCGATGCCCATGTGCGAGCGTGAGGCTGCCAGCAGGGCCGAGAGGTTGTTGGAGCGCAGCCGGCCCGTGACCGCCACCGAGACCGGCTCTCCGCTGGCGTTGCGCAGGCGCCAGATGTCGTTGCCCTGCACGCTGCTGTAGATCAGCGTGGCATGTTCCTTGAGGTCGGAGGGGCGGCGCGGCGTGCCGCGCTTGCGCAGGTAGGTGGGCGAGGCCACCAGCACCCAGGGGTTCACGCCCAGCGTGCGTGCGCCCAGGCTGGAGTCGGCCAGCTTGCCCAGGCGCAGGGCCACGTCGATGCCGTTGGCCACCAGGTCGGTGTAGCGGTCCTCGAAGCTCAGGTCGACCTGCACCTGGGGGTTGTGCGCCATGAATTCCAACGCCAGCGGTATCAGCACGCGTCGGCCAAAGGCCACCGAGCTGCCAATGCGCAGCTGGCCCTGCACCTGGGTCTGGCGCACCTGGACCACCTTGTCGGCCTCGGCCACGTCGTTGACGATGGCCTTGCATTTCTCGTAGTACAGCGCGCCCGCTTCGGTCAGGCTCACGCCGCGCGTGTTGCGGTTGAGCAGGCGCACCTTCAGGCGCGCTTCCATGGCTGCGATCTGCTTGGTGACCGTGGGCTGCGTGGTGGCGAATTCGTGCGCGACCTTGGTGAAGCTGCTGGTCTCCACCACGCGCACGAACATGTGCATGGCATCGAGTCTGTCCATGGCGTTGTCTCCTTTTTCATTGGTAGTTATTCCTGCACGGAATAAATTTTATGGTCTGTGCAGGCGTTCCGCCAATCGGCCTGTCTGCCTAGAGTTGACTCCAATTTGAAGGAGACCTCCCATGGCAAAAATGAAAGCAATCGAAGCCGCAGTCCGCGTGCTGGAAAAAGAAGGCGTGACCGTCGCATTCGGCGTTCCCGGTGCCGCCATCAACCCGCTGTACGCAGCGCTCAAGGACCATGGCGGCATCGGCCACATCCTGGCGCGCCACGTCGAAGGCGCAAGCCACATGGCCGAGGGCTACACCCGCGCCGTGGCCGGCAACATCGGCGTGTGCATCGGCACCAGCGGCCCGGCCGGCACGGACATGATCACGGGCCTGTACTCGGCCAGCGCGGATTCGATTCCGATTCTCTGCATCACGGGCCAGGCGCCGCGCTCGCGTCTGCACAAGGAAGATTTCCAGGCCGTGGACATTGCCTCCATCGCCAAGACCGTGACCAAGTGGGCCACCACGGTGCTGGAGCCGGCCCAGGTGCCGCGCGCCTTCCAGCAGGCCTTCCACCTGATGCGCTCGGGCCGCCCAGGCCCCGTGCTGATCGACCTGCCCATCGACGTGCAGCTGGCCGAGATCGAGTTCGACATCGACACCTACGAGCCTCTGCCTGTCTACAAGCCGGCTGCCACGCGCAAGCAGGTGGAAAAGGCCATCGCCATGCTCAACGAGTCCGAGCGCCCGCTGCTGGTCTCGGGCGGCGGCGTGATCAATGCCGATGCCTCCGAGCTGCTGGTGGAGTTCGCCGAGCTGCTGGACGTGCCCGTGATTCCCACCCTGATGGGCTGGGGCACCATCCCTGACGACCACCGCCTGATGGCCGGCATGTGCGGCCTGCAGACCAGCCACCGCTACGGCAATGCCACCATGCTGGCCTCCGACTTCGTGCTGGGCATCGGCAACCGCTGGGCCAACCGCCACACGGGCTCGGTCGAGGTCTACACCAAGGGCCGCAAGTTCGTGCACGTGGACATCGAGCCCACGCAGATCGGCCGCGTGTTCGCGCCCGACTACGGCATCGTCTCGGACGCGGGCGCTGCGCTCAAGCTTTTCGTCGAGGTGGCGCGCGAGTGGAAGGCGGCCGGCCGCCTGAAGGACCGCAGCGGCTGGGTGGCCGAATGCCAGGCCCGCAAGAACAATGTGGAGTACCTGCGCAAGACCAATTTCGACAACGTGCCCATGAAGCCGCAGCGCGTCTACCAGTGCATGAACCGCAGCCTGGACAAGGACACCTGCTACGTCTCCACCATCGGTCTGTCGCAGATTGCCGGCGCGCAGTTCCTGCATGTCTACAAGCCGCGCAACTGGATCAACTGCGGCCAGGCCGGCCCGCTGGGCTGGACCGTGCCAGCCGCCCTGGGCGTGCGCGTGGCCGACCCGGCCCGCAAGATCGTGGCTCTGTCGGGCGACTATGACTTCCAGTTCATGATCGAGGAGCTGGCCGTGGGTGCGCAGTTCAAGCTGCCCTACATCCATGTGCTGGTCAACAACAGCTACCTGGGCCTGATCCGCCAGGCGCAGCGCGCCTTCTCCATCGACTACTGCGTGCAACTGGCCTTCGACAACATCAATGTCGACGACAAGGAAGAGTCCAAGGGCTATGGCGTGGACCACGTCAAGGTGGTCGAGGGCCTGGGCTGCAAGGCCATCCGCGTGCACCGTCCCGAGGACTTCGCGCCCGCCATGCAGCAGGCCGAGGCCTGGATGGCAGAGCACCGCACGCCGGTCGTCGTCGAGGTCATCCTGGAGCGCGTGACCAACATCTCCATGGGCGCCGAGATCGACAACGTGATCGAGTTCGAGGACCTGGCCGCAGCGCCTGCCGACGTGCCCAGCGCGCTTGCACTGCTGGATTGACCGGCCCGCCACGGCACATCGCACGGCATTGCACTGCACTGCTTTTTCTATCGGCGGGGCACCCTGCGTGCCCTGCCGCTCCCAACCCACCAAACGACTACCGGAGACTTCTGACATGCCCCGTTTTGCTGCCAACCTCAGCATGCTGTTCACCGAGGTGCCCTTCCTCGACCGTTTCGAGCGCGCGGCGCGCGCCGGCTTCGAGGCCGTGGAATTCCTGTTTCCCTACGCCCACACGGTCGAAGAGATCAAGGAGCGCGTGGACGCCCACGGCCTGCAGATCGTGCTGCACAACCTGCCGGCCGGCGACTGGGATGCGGGCGAGCGCGGCATTGCCTGCCACCCCGACCGTGTGGACGAGTTCCGCGCCGGCGTGGCCAAGGCCGTGACCTATGGCCATGCGCTGGGCGTGCCCCAGCTCAACTGCCTGGCCGGCAAGGCGCCTGCCGGTGCCGATGCCGCGCTGCTGCGCCGCACCTTCGTGGACAACCTGCGCTTTGCCGCATCGGCGCTGAGCGCGGCCAATCTGCGCCTGCTGATCGAGCCCATCAACCCCTTCGACATTCCCGGCTTCTACCTGAACCGCACGGACGAGGCCCTGTCCATCCTCGACGAGGTGGGCGCGCCCAACGCCTTCGTGCAGTACGACATCTACCACGCGCAGCGCACCGAGGGCGAACTGGCGGCCACGCTGCAAAAGCACCTGGCGCGCATCGGCCACGTGCAGCTGGCCGACAACCCGGGCCGCAACGAGCCGGGCACGGGCGAGATCAACTACCCCTTCCTGTTCGCGCACCTGGACCGCATCGGCTACCAGGGCTGGGTGGGCTGCGAGTACAAGCCCGCGCGCGATACCGAATCTGGCCTGGGCTGGCTGGACGCCCACACCAGCGTGCGCGCGGCAGTCGCCGCCTGAGCGCCGCCAAAGTTTTTTCAGCTTTTCAAAAACGACAAGGAGTACACAGCATGAATGCATCCTCTCTCAAGCTTGGTTTCGTGGGCCTGGGCATCATGGGCGCGCCCATGGCGGGCCACCTTCTGACGGCAGGCCACCAGCTGTTCGTGAACACCCTGGGCAAGATCCCCGCGCAGATCGCCGAGAGCAGCGCCACCCAGTGCACCACGGCGCGCGGCGTGGCCGAGCGGGCCGACATCATCTTCCTGATGCTGCCCGACACGCCCGATGTCGAGAAGGTGCTGTTCGGCGAGGACGGCGTGGCCGCCGGCCTCAAGGGCAGCAGCGGCAAGGTGGTGGTGGACATGAGCTCCATCTCGCCCGTGGCCACCAAGGACTTCGCTCGCCGCATCGAGGCCATCGGCGCCCAGTACCTGGATGCGCCGGTCTCCGGCGGCGAGGTGGGCGCCAAGAACGCCACCCTGTCCATCATGGTCGGCGGCCCGGAGGACGTGTTCGCGCGCGTCAAGCCGCTGTTCGAGCGCATGGGCAAGAACATCACCCTGGTGGGCGGCAACGGCGACGGCCAGACCGCCAAGGTGGCCAACCAGATCATCGTGGCGCTGAACATCGAGGCCGTGGCCGAGGCCCTGCTGTTCGCGTCGCGCGCCGGTGCCGACCCGGCCCGCGTGCGCGAGGCGCTGCTGGGCGGCTTTGCCTCGTCCAAGATCCTGGAAGTGCATGCCGAGCGCATGATCAAGCGCACGTTCGACCCGGGCTTCCGCATCTCGCTGCACCAGAAGGACCTGAACCTGGCCCTGAGCAGCGCGCGCCAGCTCGGCGTGTCCCTGCCCAACACCGCCCAGGCGCAGGAGCTGTTCAACAGCTGTGTGGCCCACGGCGGCGCGAACTGGGACCACTCGGGCATGGTGCGTGCGCTGGAGATCCAGGCCAACTTCGAAGTGGGCCAGAAGGTCCAGGGCTGATGGACGGCCTTTGAGACAACGATTGGTGGGAGGGCGGCCTTGCGCCGCCCTGTTGTGAAAAGCCGCGCTCGGCAACGGGCGCGGCTTTTTCTTTCTTCAATAGCCCAGTGTCTGCCCGTCGGGGTTGCGCGGGTCGGAGGCGCCGTAGAGCATGCCGTCGCGCAGCTCGATGGTCTGGGTGCGGCCCATCGACGCCTTCACGGCAACGTTGTGGCCGCGCGACTTGAGCAGGGCCACGGTGTCGGGGCTGATGCCCTTTTCCACGCGCAGCTCATCGGGCGTCCACTGGTGGTGAAAGCGCGGCGTGGCGGCGGCCTCGGCCGGGTTCATGCCGAAGTCGATGGTGTTGACCACGGTCTGCAGCACGGTGGTGATGATGCGTGCGCCGCCGGGGCTGCCGGTGACCAGAACGGGCTTGCCGCCCTTGAGCACCATGGTCGGCGTCATCGACGACAGCGGGCGCTTGCCTGCGGCCACCGCATTGGCATCGCCGCCGACCAGTCCATACGCGTTGGCCACGCCGGGCTTGGCCGAGAAATCGTCCATCTCGTTGTTGAGCAGGATGCCCGTGCCCTTGGCCACGATGCCGCTGCCGAAGTTGGTGTTCAGCGTATAGGTCACGGCCACGGCGTTGCCCGCCTTGTCCACCACCGAGTAGTGCGTGGTCTGGTCGCTCTCATAGGGCTGGGGCTTGCCGGGCCGGATGTCCTTGCCGGCGCGCGCCTGGTAGGGGTCGATGCCGGCGGCCAGTGCCTCGGCATAGCGCTTGGAGGTCAGGCCCTTGAGCGGCACGGTCACGAAGTCGGGATCACCCAGATATTCGGCACGGTCGGCATAGGCCAGCTTCATGCTTTCCGTCATGTAGTGGATGCTCTGCGCGCTGTTGACGCCCCACTGGTTCATGGGCCAGCGTTCCATCATGTTGAGGATCTGGATCAGGTGGGCGCCGCCGGAGGACGGTGGCGGCATGGTCACGATCTCGTAGCCGCGGTAGGTGCCGCGCAGCGGCTCGCGCTCGGCGACCTTGTAGCTCTTGAGGTCCTGCAGCGAGAGGGCGCCTGCATGCGGCGCCATCTCGGCCGCGATCTTGCGGGCGATGGAGCCTTCGTAGAACACCTTGGAGCCCTGCTGGCCGATCAGGCGCAGCGACTGCGCCAGGTCCTTTTGCACCAGGCGGTCGCCGCGCTTGAGGGGCTCGCCGTTGCGCCAGAAGATGGCCTGGGTGGCGGGCCACTGGCCCATGTTCTTCTTTTCCTGCTCCAGGATCTTGGCCAGGGTCTCGCTGACCGTAAAGCCCTTGTCGGCCAGCTTTGCGGCCGGCGCAATCACCGTGGACAAGGGCAGCGATCCCCATTTCTTCAGCGCATGCTCCATGCCGGCCACGGTGCCGGGCACGCCCACGGCGTAGTGGGTGTAGAGCGATTTGCCGTCGATGACCTTGCCATCCGCACCCACGTACATGTCGCGCGTGGCCTTGGAGGGCGCGACCTCGCGGAAGTCCAGCGCAATGTTCTTGCCGCTCTTGGCGTCATGCACGACCATGAAGCCGCCGCCGCCGATGTTGCCTGCGTTGGGCAGGGCCACGGCCAGCGCAAAGCCCATGGCCACGGCGGCGTCCACCGCATTGCCGCCGGACTTCAGGATCTGCAGGCCGATGCGCGAGGCCAGCTCCTGCTCGCTGGCCACCATGCCGCTCCTGCCCACGACGGGATGGAACACATCCATGTCGAAGTCATAGGCGGCGCTGGCGGCCTGGGCCGCGTTGCTCTGCGTGATGGGCGCCGCTGCCGGGGCAGGCGCTGCGGCCACGGGTGCTGGTGCCGCCGAAGCCGCGGGCGGCTGCGTGCTGCTGCAGGCGGCCAGGCTGGCAATGGCCAGCGCCAGGCTGGTTGCAAGCAAGGGGGAGCGAAGTTGCATCGGTATCTCCTTGGCAGATGAAACAGTGGAACAGTGGAAAAAGAGCGCGCGTCCTGTGCCGCCCTGTGTGCGCCGGCCGGAGGGTCCTGCGGCCAGGGCGGCGGCGGACCACAGTGTAGAAGCATGGCGTCGGCAGGCTTCCCGCGCGCCGGCTCGGGCGCCGAAAGTGCGGGTATCTGCCTAGGTGTCGGCCGTGCAACGCCCTTCAAGGGCGTACAAAAACTGTATACACTTTGCGAATGCAGGGCAGGGCCGCGAGTGCTGTCGCGCGCCGCGCTCCGTGCATTGACCAACCAATGACAACCGGGCGGGCCAGCTCCCGCCGCACAGGAGATTTCCATGGGCCTGAGCACCCACGTCCTCGACACCATGAACGGCTGCCCCGCAGCCGGCATGGCTGTCGCGCTGTATTCCACCGATGGCGACCAGGCCACGCTGATCAAGAGCCTGGTGCTCAACCACGACGGCCGTACCGATGCGCCGCTGTTCGACAACAACAGCCTCAGGACCGGCACCTACCGCCTGACCTTCGACGTGGCGGCCTACTTCAAGGCCCGTGGCGTGCAACTGCCCGAGCCCAACTTCCTCAACAAGGTGAGCCTGGACTTCGGCGTGGCCCATGCCGACCAGCACTACCACGTGCCCCTGCTGGTCAGCCCCTGGAGCTATTCCACGTACCGGGGCTCCTGAGCCCTGCTGCAGGCAGGCTGTCGGGGGATGGCCTGGAGTGAGCCTTGAAACGAAAAACGGCCCGCATTGCGGGCCGTTTCTGTTCCTGTCGCTGAAAGAAGGCGGGCTACTTGCCCTTGGCGTGCCCCATGGCCACGACCAGGGCCGTGATGAAGAAGAAGGCCTGCAGCTCCAGCGCCCAGCCTCCCGAGCTGTGCAACTGCATCACCTGGCCCGTGTGCACCAGCGCGAAGGCCACGATCATGTTGACCGCAATCACCAGCGCCGCAGGCACCACCCACAGGCCCACCAGCAGCAGCAGCGGCGCCACCACCTCACCCAGATAGACCGCATAGGCCAGCCAGCCCGGTGCGCCCGTGGACTCCACCATGCGCTCGATGCTGCCTATGCCGTAGCGCAGCTTGGCCCAGCCGTGAAAAAGCAACAGGACCGCGAGCGTGACGCGCAGCAGCACCATGGCTGCCTGGGGATGGTGAAAGTGGCTCCAGAACTTCATGAACTCCCTCGGTGTGGATAGGCCCGGTGGGCCGGGTGTTGCTGTGCGTGCATTCTGGCATCAGCGCGCTTTCGGTGTCGGCTGTGGCAGCCCGGCACGGGATTTTCAGACATTTCCTGCGGGCCTGTAGTCCTATGGCGCAACTTGTGACATGTCTCATCACAAGTACCGCAAAGCCGCCTAGCATCGTCCCCAGCCTGTCTCAGAAACGGTTTGCGAGCACTGGAAGGGGTGCCCGGGACCGGGAGGCAAGGTGATCAATCCAATGAACCGATGGGGTCTCCCCAAAACGTCCAATCAAGAAAGGCAGGTTTTCCCATGCGTCAGTTTTCTTTGCGTACCGTCGTGATGGCCACTGCACTGGCGGCCGGCAGCATTGCCATGGTCGGCTGCACGACCACCAAGCCGGAAACCCAGTCCGCGCCGCGCGCTGATGCCACCACCGTCAATGCGCGCGCCAACGCCGCGTTGGAGCGGCTGTACCAGACGGCGCCAGGCTCCAAGGAAATGGTGGCCCGCTCCAAGGGCGTGCTGATCTTCCCCTCGGTGATCGGCGGCAGCTTCGTCATCGGTGTCGAGCATGGCCGCGGCGTGCTGCGCGTCGGCGGCCAGAACAAGGGCTACTACAGCACGACCGGCGCCTCGGTGGGCTGGCAGGCCGGTGGCCAGTCCAAGGCTGTGATCTATGTGTTCAACACCCAGGAAGCGCTCGACAAGTTCCTGGCCAGCGAGGGCTGGTCCGTGGGCGCCGATGCCACGGTGGCCGCAGGCAAGGTGGGCGCCAATGGCAGCGTGGACACCACGACCGCCCAGGGCCCCGTGACCAGCTATGTGCTGACCAATGCGGGCCTGGAAGCCGGCGTGTCGCTGCAGGGCTCGAAGATCACCAAGGTGGTCGAGTGATCCCGGCCCTGAGGGGCCTTTGAACGAAACCGGCCTGCGGGCCGGTTTTTCTTTGTGCGGTCGTCTCAGTCGGCGCCAGCGGCGCCGTCTTCATTGGCGCTGCCCGGCGCAGCGGGCGGGAGCACGGCCTGCTCTATGCGTTCGAGGCGCTTTTCGATGCGCTCCACGGCTTCGGCGCTCATCTTGATGTCGTAGATGCTCACGGGCTCCTCGCATTCCAGCGCAGGGTCCGTCGCGGCCGACAGGCGGCCGAGCAGAGGGGCCTCGAACGTGGTCTGCAGCCGGGCCACGACTTCGGCGTTCATGGAACGGCCGGTGCGCTTGGCTGCCTCCTCGACGAGGTCCTTGAGTTCCTGCGGCAGGCGCAGCTTGTACTGAGGATCGGTCTGTTTCATCGCCGGCAATCATGGACCGGAAAGGTATTGACTGCAAGGGACCTGAAAGGTATTGTTGCTTCGGGACCAGCACGGTCCCGCGCAAGGGGAGCCATGAAGACAGTCAACCCATCGGGCCGCAGCCACCGAAGATACTCACCACAGCACCAGGAGGTGCTGGCGGTCGATGCGCTGTGCCACATGGGCGCGGCCCTGGGCGTGCTGGAGCTGCACGCAGAGCGCGCCGGCTCGGCCATGGTGTGTGCCGCGCGTGATTTGCTGCGCGGCTACCACGCCAGCGCTGACCAGGCGGTGGCAAGCCTGCAGGCTGGCGACCGCGCGGCAGGCGTGCTGCCGCAGCTGTCGCAGGACCTGGGCTATGCCATCGAGGTCATCGACCGCGTGAACGACGATGCCCCGGACGACCTGGTGCTCTATGCCGTGACCTGCCTGCTCAGAAGCGCCAGGAGCTTTGCCGACGGCCAGCCGCGTGAATCTGCCTGAACCGGCATGAACCGGCATGAACCAGCCCTTGGCGGCCTGAGGCTCAGAGCTGGCCTTCGGTCAGCGTGTCGAGCTGGAAGCGGCCGGACTTGTCCCAGAGCCAGGTATCGGTATAGGTGATGCGGGCGGCGCCGGCCGGGGCGGGGAAGGGCGCGGCGGCTCGCACCAGGCGCTCGATCTCGCTCACCACTTCGGGGGCATGGCTGGGCGCGCGCATCCAGTGCAGGCGCTGGACCTGGCCGTTGCGGTCGATCTGCACCTGCAGCACGCCGATGGCGTAGAGCATGGGCGGCAGCTGGCCCTTGTAGATGCGCTCGGCATTGCGCGCGTACAGATGGTTGGCTGCCACCTTGCGGTACTGCAGCTGTGCGCTGGAGGTGGCCTCGTCGGGGCGCGGGCCGGGGCCGGGTGGCGACTTGCAGGCCGTGACCAGGGAGGCAATGGCGGCCATCAGTCCCGCCCACAGCCAGGGACGGCCGGAACGTGGCTTTTGCACGGAACTGTGCTGAGAGGAATCGGGGGAATCGGGCATGATTGCGAGCGTATCCTGAAACGCTGCGGCACCGGCAGTCGGAGCGCAAAACTCAAGTGCCGCAGCGGAAAATCCCGCAACAAATTCCAACGAAGCCCGCAGGCGCCACGACGGGCTGTCAGGTGCGCCCATGTGGAGTGACACGTTCAAGAAAGTCGAGCAGGGCCTTGCGCAGGGGCCGCTGTGCTGGGTCGAGGTGATGGAGTCGCGCGGCTCGGTGCCGCGCGAGCGCGGCGCCTGGATGGCCGTGTTTGCCGACCGCGTGGCCGGCACCATTGGCGGCGGGCACCTGGAGTTCGACGCCATCGACCGCGCGCGCAGCCTGCTGCGCGACGCTGCGCTTCAGGCCGGATGGCCCGGACAGCCTGGGCAGGCCGGTCCCGCCCTCGCCGAGCACCAGCACCGCTATCCGCTGGGACCCAGCCTGGGCCAGTGCTGCGGCGGCGTGGTGATGCTGAGGTTCGTGCTGGTGCCCCAGGGCCGCATGGACATGCTGCGCGAGCGGCTGCAGCCGCCGCGCGATTGCGTGGCCCTGTTCGGCGCAGGCCACGTCGGCCATGCGCTGGTGCGCCTGCTGTGCAATCTTCCCTACCGCGTGATGTGGGTGGACAGCCGCGATTCGGTCTTCCCCGAGGAGGAGCACGAGCTCGTGCAGTGTGAATACTCCGATCCCGTGCAGTCCGCCGTGGCCGACCTGCCCACTGGCTCCCAGGTGCTGATCATGAGCTTCAGCCATGCCGAGGACCTGGAGGTGGTCGCCCAATGCCTGAGCCGTCAGCGCCAGCACGGCGACCTGCCCTATGTGGGCCTGATCGGCAGCGCCACCAAATGGGCCACCTTCCGGCGCAGGCTGCGCGAGCGTGGTTTCAGCGATGCGGAGCTGGACCATGTGACATGCCCCATCGGCGTGCCCGGCATCAAGGGCAAGGAGCCTGAGGTGATCGCGGTGGCCGTGGCGGCGCAGCTGCTGCAGCGGCGCAGTGCCGCGCCCGCGCAGAATCAGGGAAATCTCTAGTGAATTGATATCGCGCAAGCCGGCCGGTTGTCGAAAAATTGCATACACTTTGTGTCTACGAAATGGTCGCAGCGGTGCACCGGCGGTATATCTACCGGGTGCGCGGCCTTTTTCTTCTGCTCAGAGCGCCCGCAGTGGTGAGCAGGTTGAACACCGGCGGCCCCCACGCTGCCAAGGTTGAGAGCTATGGAAAGCTACATTCTCGACTGGGCCAACCTGCTGTTGCGGTGGCTCCACGTCATTACGGCCATCGCCTGGGTCGGTTCCTCCTTCTATTTCGTCTTCCTCGACAGCAGCCTGACGCCGCCTGTCGATGATGACCTCAAGAAGCAGGGCGTCAGCGGCGAACTCTGGGCCGTGCACGGCGGTGGGTTCTACCACCCCGTCAAGTTCAATGTCTCCCCGCCCAAGCTGCCGGACCATCTGCACTGGTTCTACTGGGAAAGCTACACCACCTGGCTCAGCGGCTTTGCGCTGCTGACGGTGTCGTATCTGTGGAACGCCAAGATCTACCTCGTCAATCCGGCCGATCCCAACGCCATGGGCTCGGCTGCGGCCATTGCCTCGGCCCTGGCCTTCCTGGTCGTGTTCTGGCTGCTGTACGACGGCATCTGCCGCGTCTTCGGCCAGAAGAAGAACGGCGACGCCACGGTGGGCGCCATGGTGCTGGTGCTGGTGTGCATTGCGGCCTTCCTGGCCTGCCACATCTTCCCGGGCCAGGCCGCCTTCCTGCTGATGGGCGCCATGCTGGCGACCTCGATGAGCGCCAACGTGTTCTTCTGGATCATTCCCGGCCAGCGCACGGTGGTGAAGGCCCTGAAGGAAGGCCAGCCCGTGGACCCCATCCACGGCAAGCGCGGCAAGCAGCGCAGCGTGCACAACACGTACTTCACGCTGCCGGTGCTGTTCGCCATGCTGTCCAACCACTACGGCTGGCTGTACAGCCATGAGCTGAACTGGCTGGTGCTGATCCTGATGATGTTCGCGGGCGCTGCCATCCGCCAGTTCTTCGTGATGCGCCACGGCTTCAAGCTGGGCCGCAATGCCCATCCCTGGCCCTACGCTTTGGTCGGCGTGCTGGTGCTGATCGGCACGGCCGTCTGGCTCAAGCCTGCACCGGCGCCTGCCGCCGCCCCTGTGTCTGCGCCTGCCGCCGCCCCTGTGTCTGCGCCTGCCGCAGCCCCCGCAGCGGCTCCCGCCGCCGTGCAGGCGCCTGCTGGTGCCGAGCCCGCTGCGACGGCGGCGCCCGGTGCCGAAGCTGCTGCACCCGTTGCGGCCGCTGCTCCCGCCGCCGACGGCGCCGTGGGCTACGCCCAGATGGCGCCCTTCTTCCAGCAGCATTGCGTGGTCTGCCACGGTGCCGCCCTGCAGCAAAAGAATGTGCGCCTGGACTCGCCCGAGCAGGTCAAGGCCCACGCCCAGCAGATCTACCAGCAGGTGGTGCAACTGCGCAAGATGCCCTTTGGCAATCCGGGTGCCCTGAACGATGACGAGCGCAGCATGGTCAAGCGCTGGTACGAGTCTGGTGCATCGGTGAACTGATCGCTGGGCCGCGCCCAAACGCTGTCAGCGTCTGGCGGCCAGCCACCAGCCCGCAGCCTCGCAAGAGCCTGCGGGCTTTCTGTTTCAGGCAGGCCAGGCTGCTGCGGTGCCATGCAGTGCCGGGCGCCGCGCTTCATCGTGCGGCGTGTGCAGCGCGATGGCGCCGCGCCCCGGCAGGCTTTGCGCCTTGGCCTGCTGCTTGGCCAGGGCCGCGAGGTTGGCGATGTCCTCGGGTGCCAGCACGCTGCCCGGCGCGACGCGCACCACGCCGATGGACAGCGTGGTGCAGGCAAAGAATCGCCGGATGCCGTGGCGGTCCTCGGCCCAGATGCCTCCGGCCTCGCGCGCCTGGTCGTCGAACAGCTGGCGCGCCTCGCTGGCGAAGGCGCCCACAATGCCTTCGCAGCGCCGCTGCCAGTCCTCGCTTTGCAGCAGCAGCATGAAGTCGTCCCCGCCCACATGGCCCACGAAGTCGCGCCGCGCATCGCAGTGCGCCACGGCCAGCCGCGCCACCAGGCGGATCATCTGGTCGCCGCGCCAGTAGCCGTAGTGGTCGTTGAAGGGCTTGAAGTGGTTGAGGTCGGCGTAGCAGGCCACGAAGCCGGCTCCGCTGTCCAGCAGTCGCTGCATGTGCAGGCTGATGGGGATGTTGCCGGGCAGGAAGGTCAGCGGGTTGGCGTGGCGCGCGGCCTCGATGCGGGCCTCGGTCACGCGGCGCACCAGCTGCTCGCCCGTGCCCAGGCCCACATAGCGGCCGTTGTCGGTGACGATGAAGCCGTCGCTCAGGTAGCGCTGGTCCTGCGAGGTCAGGATGCCCACGAGCTGGTCCACATCGCAATCGAGCTCCACGATGCGCGGCTGCACGTTGGCAAAGGCCAGGCAGGGCTTGCGCCCGTGCACTTCGCGGAAGTACAGCGTGGCGTAGTGGTTCATGAACTGCTGGCGGTTGATGAGCGCCAGCGGCCGGCCGGCCTCCACGACGGCAATGGCATGCAGCTGCTGGCCGGCCTGGAACAGCTCGGCCACCTCGTCGTTGCTGGCCGCGGGCACCACGCAGGGCGCCTGCATCACCATCAGATTGCGCAGCACCCCCGGGCGGGCGCTGTGTCCCTGGTGGGGCAGCACGGCCACGCGCGGGTCCTGCGCCACGCTGCGCGCCTGCGTGCTGATCTGGGGCCGGGCGGTTTCGGCAGGGCGGCCCAGCAGCCAGCCCTGGCCATACGGAATGCCCAGGTCGCGCAGGGTGCGCAGCTCGTCCTCGGTCTCTATGCCTTCGGCGATCAGCGTGGTGCCGAAGACCTCGGCAATGCCCTTGATGGCCTGCAGCAGCTGCAGCGTGGCCGGGCGCTGCTCGATCTGGTGGATGAAGTATTTGTCGATCTTGACGAAGTCGGGCTTGGCCTCGGACCACAGGCGCAGGCTGGAGCGGCCGTCGCCAAAGTCATCCAGCGCCAGGCGCGCGCCCGTGGCATGCACGGCCTTCACGGCGGCGCAGACGGCGGGCATGTCGGTCACATGGTCGTGTTCGGTGATCTCCACCACCAGGGAGCGGGCCTGCACGCCGAAGCTGCGCACCGTGTCCCCGACCATGCCGGGGCCGCAGACCCCCACGGCCTGCACCAGTGCCTGGGCGCTGAGGTTGACGAACAGCCGGCCCGGCGCACTCTGCCGGCCCCAGTCCTGCAGCGCCACGCAGACCGCCAGCAGCTCGAATTCCCGAAGAATGCCCTCGGCCGCCGCCCCCTTGAGCAGGGCATCGGGCGTGTGCAGCGGCGTTCCCTGGGGGCCGCGGATCAGCGCCTCGTGCGCATAGATGCTGGCGCTGCGCAAGTCGGCCAGCGGCTGGAAGACGCAGTACAGGCCGCCCGCGCGCATGAGCTGCGCCACGGGGCCTGCGCCGGACCGCACGGCGGCGGAGAGCACGGCCGCGGCAGCGGGCAGGCTGGCGAGCATCTGGGGATCGATCATGGGCTCAACTTTTCAGTTGGATACATTACGTTTCACTGGTGACATTCTTGTGACAAGTATGCCGCCTGCGGACCGGTGTGCTGGCGGCGGATTGACATGGCTCAAAACGCGGCGGGAGCAAAGCCGGCAAAGTTGCATGCATGTTCGCCCTGTCTTCCTTGCAAGCTTTCGCCTTCGCGCCGGGTTCCGCCCAGGTGTTGGCCGCGGGTACCTGGCTCAGGCTGCGTCGGCAGTCGCCGGATACGGTGATGTATCTGGAGCGCGGTCGCGTGCTCCTGGGCATAGGCCAGGGTGGGCAGATGCGCCACCAGCTCGGTGTCGTGGAGGGGCCTGCCTGGCTGGATGCGGCCTTTGTGCTGCAGCGGCGCGGCAGCAGCCTGGACATGCTGGCCGACAGCGATGTCCGCGTGCAGCAACTTCCCCAGGCCGACTTCCTGAAGGCCGTCTCGCAGCTGCCGTCGCCCGCCCAGCAACTGCTGCAGGACATGGCCCAGGCCTACTGCGCGCAGACCGAGCTGGCGGTGAGCCGCCTGTCCAAGGACGCCGAGGCGCGCTGCGCCCAGTGGCTGCTGCGCCATGCCATGCCGCACGAGGCTGGCGGCCTGCGCGTGACGCTGCACCTGCGCAAGCGGCTGATCGCCGCCCAGCTCGGCATTGCGCCCGAGACCTTCTCGCGCGTGCTGCGCCAGTTGCGTGAGCACGGGCTCATCGCGGGCCGGGGCAATGTCATCGATCTGCCCAAGCCGGCGGCCCTCGAAGTGCTCGCAGTAGGCTGATTCCCACGCCGCTGACGGGTGCCGGCCTGCAAGCGCCGGGCCTTGCGGGGCGGGGTATCCACTGGTTCGCGGGTTCCACCCAGTGGGACGGCTTTCGGGCCTGCATATATTGATGGCGTCATGTCACTGGACGCCCGCCGATCTCCCTTTTTCCAGGCACTGCTGGCATCCCAGGATGCTCCGCAGCTGCCGGGTTCACCCTCGCGGCCGCGCGCGGCCACAGGCTGGGGCGCCATGCGCTGCACGGTGCTGGCGCTGGCCGCTGCAGCCGTGCTGCTGGCGGGCCTTGGCAGTGCCTGGTGGGTCTCGCACAACATGCGCCAGCAGACGCTGGAGCGCGCCATGGCCCGGCAGGCCGACGAGGTCGATACCGTGGCGCGCATGCTGGCAGCGCGGCTGGAGCAGCAGCAGCGCCTGCTGTGGGTGCTGGCCCAGGGCATTGCAGACCAGGGCAGCGACCCGAGCCGGCTGATGGGCGAGATGCTGCGTGGAGACGCATCCGTGCGGCTGTTCGACACCCTGCAACTGGCCGACGCGCGTGGCCAGCTGCAGCTCAGCCTGCGCGGCGGCCGTTCCGAGCCCCTGGTCGATCTGGACGAAGGCGTGCGCGACGTGATGCGGCGCAGCCTGGCCGATGGCCGGCCCGTGGTCTCCACCATGGTGCGCAAGGGAGCCGATCCCGGAATGATGGAGTTGCTGTACGCCGTGCCGCTGCGCACCGGCAACGGCACGGTCAGCGGCGTGCTGTCGGCCGGCGTGCGCATGTCTGCCCAGGCCCTGCTGCCGCCCAGCATCGATCCCTCGCGCTCCGGCGGGCGCCTGCTGGTCATGCAGCGCGACGGGCAGATCCTGGCCCACTCCGACCCCTCGCGCTGGTCGGCGCGCGCCGAGGCCGAGCCCGGCCTGGGCGCGGACTGGCTGCAGGACCCCGCGGCCGGCGCAGTGCAGGTGGGCCCCGACACCCAGCGGCGCGCGGGCTACCTGGTGACGACGGCAGGCATGCCGCTGCCGCAGTGGCTGGTGGTCAGGATCACCCCCGAGGAAGCCATCGCGCCCAGCCTGGCGCCGCGCGTGCTGTGGTGGCTGCTGGCCGCCGTGGCCGGTGTCGCTGGCCTGCTGGTCCTGCTGCTGATCCTGGTCACCGAACCCATGGCGGCCCTGCACCGCACTGCACGCCAATGGCTGGCGAGCCAGGGAAGGCTGATGGCCGAGGAGCCCGATCCCGCGCCCGAACCCGAGCCGGGCCATGCCGAGGAAGGCGGCTGGCGCATGCCCTGGACCCATGCCTGGGGCGAAGCCTCCACGCTGTGGCAGGCCCTGCACCGCCTGGGGCAGATGGGGCAGGAGCAGGCGCACGAGGTCGGCCGGCTGCAACTGCAGCTGCAAACGCTGATGGACTACGCGCCCGTGGGCCTGGTGGTCACGCGGTCGGCGCATCTGGAGCTGGTGGGCCTGCAGGCCGCGCGCATGCTCGGCTATCCGCCGCGCGAGCTGCAGGGGCAGGCGATACGCCAGCTGTGCGCCTCCGACGCGGCGCACATCCAATTGCTGGAGCGCGTGCGCAAGGACCTGGACATGTACGGCCAGTTCGACAGCGAGCAGTGCTTTGTCCGCAAGGACGGCCGCCCCATCTGGGTGCGCCTGCACGGCCAGAGCCTGCAGCGCCTGCAGCGCGGCCTGGAGCCGCGCGCCGTGGTGCCGGCAGACCCCACCCTGGTCTGGGTGGTCGAGGACGTGACCATGCAGCGACTGGTGCGCGAGCAGCCGGGCTGGAAGGCCATGCACGATCCGCTGACCCTGCTGCCCAACCGCGAGGCCTTTGCCATGCGCCTGCATGAATGGCTGCAGGAATGCAGTGCCGCCCAGCGCCTGCCGGCCGAGGCGCTGCAGCAGGGTGAATCCGCCCTGCAGCAGAGCGACAACACCGCCGTCGCCACGATCGAGGAGGCGCAAGAGGCGCAAGAGGCAGAGGAGGAGACCGTCGGCCTGCAGCAGCATGGCGTGATCCTGTTCCTGGACCTGGACCACTTCGCCCACGTCAACCAGCAGGGCGGCCATGCGGCCGGCGACGAGGTGCTGTGCCACATGGCCCGGCTGATCGACAGCGTGGTCCGGCCGCTGGGCTGGGTGGCGCGCCTGGGCGGTGATGAATTCGCCGTGCTGCTGGCGGGCACCTCGGCGGAGCAGGGCATGCTGCTGGCGCAAAGCCTGTGCATGGCAGTGCAGGACTGGGAGGGTGCCCATGAGGGCCAGCGCTACCTGATGGGCGCCAGCGTCGGCATGGTGGTGCTCGATGCCCGCCAGCACACGGTCAGCAGCGCGCTGCGCTCGGCCGACATGGCCTGCTATGCGGCCAAGCGCAAGGGCCGCAACCGCGTCGAGGTGCTGGAGGCCGCCTGAGCGCCGGGGCCGTGCCTCACTCGAAGGATTCGCTGAAGCGCCGCAGTCCTTCGGGATCGATCAGTGTCAATGCGCCATAGGAGATGCGGACTGCTCCGATGTCCTCCAGCTCCCCCAGGGTGCGATTGACGATCTGGCGCGACACGCCGGCCAGGCTGGCCAACTCCTCCTGCGACATGCCCAGGTGCCGGTTGCCGGTGTCCGGATACAGCCTCGAATCGGTCAGCTCCGAGATGCAGTGCGCCACATGGCGGCTGGAATGGTGCAGCCGTGCATGCTCGCAGCGGCCGATGAACTGGCCCAGGCGCGCATTGAGCTGGTCCAGCAGGAAGCGGTTGAAGCCGAGGCTGCGCTCCAGCAGCCAGTGAAAGGTGCTGGCCGGCATCAGTGCCACCAGCGTATCCTCGATCGCCGTCGCGTCGAACGGCCAGCATTCGTTCTTGAGCAGTGTGCCCTCGCCGAACCAGCAACCCGGGGTAAAGGTGGCCAGCGTGGTGCTGCGCCCGGTAGGCGACAGCGCATGGATCTTGACCGCTCCCTGGACGACACCGGCCCAGTGGCCGGCCCGGTGCGTCTTGTGGCAAAGCGGGGTGCCGGCCGGTATGTGCCGCAACAGCACCTCCCGCCGCAACCTGAGCAGGTGGGCCCTGCTCAGGTGGGGCGCAAAGGGCGCGGACTTGAGGACGGCGTTGATCGTGGGCGGCTGCATGGTGCTTGATGCAAATCTTCAATGAAAGTCTGCTGCTTCATTGCATGAATTGGCACGCTGCAAACCCTGATCACCGGCCCCCGGACCCCTGCGGGACTTCGCGCAGGGTGCAACTCAATCGTTGCGCGAGACCGGCGCAGGCCCGGCCTTGGTGCCCGCCGGGCCGGCACTGAAATCGGTCAGGAAGGCCGCCTCCTGGCTCTGGCCCGTTCCGGCCTGGCTCCAGTCGCACACTCCCGCCGCAAACACTGCGGCAAGGCGCTTTTGCTGGGCCGGGCTGAAGGTGATGCCGGCGTACTCCGGGCTGGTGAACGAAAGGGGCTTGAGCTGGCACTGGTAGATGTCCTCCGCGAGCGGACCTCCGGCCACCTGGCGTGGCGACAGGGTCGGCTTGAGGGGACAGGCAGGGTCGTCCAGGGCCAGGACTTTGTCCAGATCCGAAGGGGCGGCTCCCGTTGCGGCGATGCATCCATCCCTGACATCCGAAGGCCTGTTGCGCACCACTTTCTGTGCCAGCGCCGCGCCGGTGGTGTCGCGCTCCACGGCGGTCAGCCAGCGGTCCATCATGACAAAGGCCTCGCGTCGCATGGCCGGGGCGATCAGCAGCGGGACCATACCCTTGCTGGCGCGGATCACATGGTTGTCATGGTGGCCGTTGGCGGCATCCAGCCGTGCGCGTTGCTGCAGACTGCGCCAGGTCATGTGGATGTCGCTGCCGCCCTCGGGCCGCAGGTCAATGATGGCCACCTGGGACAGGTTCCTGCCGTTGCTGGTGAGGCCACTGCTGTAGAGCCTGGGCAGCAGGCTGGCCACGGCCCGCTCGCGGGCTGCCGGCCGGGACGCAGTGCCGCCGGTCCAGTCCATGTCGTTGGTGTAGCTGCCGATGCCTTCGTTGAGCTGCACGAAAGCCTCCGCGTCGATGGCGCCCGACTGCAGTGCCTTAAGTCCGTACTGCAGGCCCGTGTTGTCATACGGCAGCTGCGGCTTGGTGTGGCCGTCGGTGTCCTTGAACGTCCCGAACACTGGTACCAGCATGTCGTGGATCGAGCAGCGCACGCCCTGGCCGCGTGTGCGCGGGTCGTAGACGATGGAGGCGGGAAAGCCCACGCCGCAGTTGTCGGGCAGCCGGGGGTTCTGGGGGGCGATGAAGCTCCCTACCCATTTGTCGCAGTAGCTGGCCGGATGACCATTGATGGCGGCCTTCGCGGTGTCGCTCAGTGCCTGTCCTGCGGCCGTCCTGTAGTAGCTGGACAGCAGGCCGCAGTCGCGTGTTTCCATCCAGGTGGACACTGCATCGGGATAGCTCAGCCCCGTCTGTATACCCTGCAGCAGACCCGGCATGGCGGAGGCGATCACTGTCTGCATCATGGAGCCACCCGAGTCGCCGTCGCCCATGGTGTAGCGCACTTCGCCGTAGTTCTCGATCAGATGCTCCTTGATGCGCATCATGTTCTCGGCGGCCAGCAACTCGTTGTTGTTGTGCAGGTGGTTGGTCAGCATGGCTTTCACGACCATGTGGCCTGCCGCGAGCGCGTTGGGGTCGAAAGGCAGGCTGCCGCTGAACTGGTCGAGGAGGTTGACCGCCGGCTCCTGGAAGCGATTGCCGGAAGCGGCTGCGCCGAATCGCCACAGCACCTTGCCGTTCCATCCCTTTTGCGGCTCCCAGGGCGTCCAGGCCTGCGCGGGGTCATGGTAGGCCAGAATCTGGTAGGTGCCGCGGCCCATGACGCCAGTTTCCATGCGCAGCAGGTGCTTGACCGTATCTCCGCGGTCGTTGGTGAAGTCGGCGATCTCGCTGTCGGCCGGGCGCTGCGATGGGTCGTAGGCCACATGGCAGGGCGTGGCGCCTGCCGGACCCATCGTGCAGGCGCTGCCTTGCCTGGCCTTGGGCATGTAGTAGTAGGTGTACAGGGTCCTGGTATTGCACTGGACATCCACCGGATCGGTATCGAGACCGCTGACGCGCGTGGTCACGGTCGCCGACAGTGCCGTGCCCGGCACGGAAACGGTGGCTTGCGCGCCATTGCGCGTGGCGCAGATCCACGGCGCGGTCTGCGGCCCGGCGAAGATGGGATCGCCCCGGCCATGGTTGGTGATGTCCAGCCGTGCCCTCGCGCTGCCGGCCGCCGTGGCGGTGAGGGTGTTGGCGCCCACCTTCAATCCCTCGACCCGGCCCAGAATCCGGCCATTGGCGCGCAGGGCGAACCGGGCGGTGACATCCGTGCCATTGAGCGCCACCTTCAGCGCACCGGGCGGGCTGCCCTTGGGCAGCACAATTTCAATATAGGCATTGCCGTCGCTGATCATGTCGGCCCGGTTGGACAGGCTGCGTATCTCGATGACACCCAGGCCTGAGTCACCGCTGCCGCCGCAGGCGGTCAGCACACTGGCGAGCGTGGCTGCGGCCACCATGCCCGAAAAAGGGGTTGGCTGTTTCATCGTCTTGTCTCCTGCAATCCACTTCCTTTTGAAGCGATTTCATTGAATCACGCTAACAGTCTGCAAGTCTGTATAGGTTTGGACAATGGTTTGCTGGCGACTGGCTCGCATATTGCATGTGCTGCGTGCACAAGTGTTTAACCGCCCCTGCCCAGGGCATTCTTGGTGCTTGTATCTAGCTGGCGGGGGTCATGGCTGGGTTACGCTGCGGGCTCCCCATGACCTGCGGCGCGTCCCCGGCGCGACCGCTCTTTTTTTCGCTGATTGCTTCGCTACATGCGCGACCAGGCCCTGTTCGACAAGATTGATCTGCATCTGATACGGGTGCTGCACACGGTGCTGACCGAGCGCAGCGTCTCGCGTGCCGCATTGCGCCTGGGCATGCACCAGCCGGCGGTGTCCGCCGCGCTCAAGCGCCTGCGCGACCTGGCCGGCGATTCGCTGCTGGTGCGCTCGGGCGCGCACATGCAGCCCACCGAGGCCGGGCTGCGCATGGTGCAGCCGGCCGCCGACATCCTGCGCGCGGCCGAGGGCCTGTTCAGCGATGCGCGCCATTTCGATCCCCGCACCTCCACGCGCACCTTCCGCATCGCCGCCAGCGACTACCTGGACCCGCTGTTCCTGCCGCGCCTGGTGGCCCATCTCAAGACCGAGGCGCCCGGCTGCCCCGTGGACATCCTGGCCCTCAACGGCGACGCGCACTACGAGGTGCAGCTGGCCCAGGGCGATGTGGACGTGGTGATCGGCAACTGGCCCGAGCCGCCGCAGGGCCTGCACATGGCCAGCCTGTTCGAGGACGAGGTGGTCTGCCTGGTCAGCCCCCAGCACCCGGCCGTGCGCCGCGGCTGGGACGTGGCCCAGTGGCTGGAGGCCGAGCACATCGCGCCCACGCCCACCTACCCGGGCGCGCGCGGCGTGATCGACGACCAGCTGTCCCGCATGGGCCTGCAGCGCCAGGTGGCGGCGCGCTGCGCGCATTTCAGCCTGATCCCCGACATCGTGGCCACCAGCTTGCTGGTGCTGACCACGGGGCGGCTGTTCTGCGAGCGCTTCAGCCAGCGCCTGCCCCTGGTGATCCTGCCCTGCCCGGTGGAGTTTGCGCCGCTGGTGTACTACCAGCTGTGGCATGCCCGCACGCACATGGGCGCCTCCACGCGCTGGCTGCGCGACGCCGTGCGGCATGTGGCCCTGATGTCCCGTGCCCGCTAGGCGATGGCGGCAGGAACCGCCTTTTTGGTGAACAAAGTGGTGGTCGATATGAGGGCCGCCGAGGCGGTTTCAAGGACTTGTGTTCCAGTTTGTTGCAGAAATTGAAAGACAATCCCAGCCATGAATCCCCCCGATACAGTCCCCCTGCCAGCCGCAGCGCCGCCCCGGCTGCAGCTGACAGGCATCACCAAGCGCTATCCGGCGGTGGTGGCCAACAACGGTATTTCGCTGACCGTGGGCGCCGGCGAAGTGCACGCCATCCTGGGTGAGAACGGTGCCGGCAAGTCCACGCTGATGAAGATCATCTACGGCGCCGTCAAGCCCGACGAAGGCCGCATCGAGGTCGATGGCAAGCCGGTCCACATCCGCAACCCGCAGGAGGCGCGCCAGCTGGGCATCGCCATGGTGTTCCAGCATTTCAGCCTGTTCGACACGCTGTCCGTGGCCGAGAACGTCTGGCTGGGCCTGGACAAGAGCCTGCCGCTGGCCGAGGTGGTGAAGCGCATCGAGTCCACGGCGCATGACTACGGGCTGGAGGTCGATCCCCACCGCCCCGTGCACACGCTGAGCGTGGGCGAGATGCAGCGCGTGGAAATCATCCGCGCCCTGCTCACGCACCCGCGCGTGCTCATTCTTGACGAGCCCACCTCGGTGCTCACGCCGCAGGCGGTGGAAAAGCTCTTCGTGGTGCTGCGCCGCCTGGCGTCCGAGGGCTGCTCCATCCTCTACATCAGCCACAAGCTGCACGAGATCCGTTCGCTGTGCACGGCCTGTACCGTGCTGCGCGGCGGGCAGGTGACCGGCGTGTGCAACCCGGCCGTGGAGAGCAATGCCTCGCTGTCGCGGCTGATGATCGGCTCGGAGCCGCCCGAGCTCACGCACCGCGAATCCCAGGTCGGCGCCAGCGTGCTGCGCGTGCAGGGCCTGGCGCTGGCGCGCTCGGAGCCCTTCGGCGTGGACCTGCATGGCATCCAGCTCGATGTGCGCGCGGGCGAAGTCGTGGGCATCGCCGGTGTCTCGGGCAATGGCCAGAAGGAATTGCTGTATGCGCTGTCCGGCGAGGACACGCGCGCAGCGCCCGAAATGGTGCAGATTGCCGGCCGGGAGGCGGGGCGCCTGGGCCCCGGCCGGCGCCGTGCGCTGGGCCTGCACTTCGTGCCGGAGGAGCGTCTTGGCCGCGGCGCCGTGCCCAGCATGGGCCTGGCGCACAACCTGCTGCTGACGCGCAAGACCGCGCTGGGCGCGGGCGGCTGGATCCGCATGGGCCAGTTGCAGGAGCAGGCGCGCGCCATCATCGCGCGCTTCAACGTCAAGGCCGGTGGCCCCAACGCGGCGGCGCAGTCGCTGTCGGGCGGCAACCTGCAGAAATTCATCGTGGGCCGCGAGATCGATGCCAGGCCCAAGCTGCTCATCATCTCCCAGCCTACCTGGGGGGTGGACGTGGGGGCGGCCGCGCAGATCCGCGGCGCCATCCTGCAATTGCGTGACGAAGGCTGCGCCGTGCTGATGCTCAGCGAGGAGTTGGACGAATTGTTCGAAATATGTGACCGCCTGCATGTGGTGGCCAAGGGCCGGCTGTCGCCCTCGGTGGCGCGGGCCGATGCCACCGTGCAGCAGATCGGCGAGTGGATGAGCGGCCTGTGGGACGGTGCTGCCGCCCCGAACGCCGCCCAGAATGCCGCCAGGGGAGGCGCCCATGTTCAAGCTTGAGCAACGCCCCCAGGCCTCGAAGCTGTGGACCTACGGTTCGCCCGTGCTGGCGCTGGCCATCACCGTGCTGATCGGCGTGTGCCTGTTCGTGATGCTGGGCAAGGACCCGGTGCGAGGCCTGCAGGCCTTCTTCTGGGACCCCGTCAAGTCCACCTATGCGCTGGGCGAGCTGGCCGTCAAGGCCACGCCGCTGCTGCTGATCGCGCTGGGACTGGCCGTGTGCTTTCGCTCCAATGTGTGGAACATCGGTGCCGAAGGCCAGTTCGTGATCGGCGCCGTGGCCGCAGGCGGCGTGGCGCTGCTGGCGGACAAGACCACGGGCCCGTGGATCGTGCCCGCCATCCTGGTGGCCGGCATGCTCGGCGGCATGGTCTGGGCCGGCATCGTGGCCCTGCTGCGCGACCGCTTCAACGCCAATGAAATCCTGGTCAGCCTGATGCTGGTCTACGTGGCCACCCTGGTGCTGGGCTTTCTGGTCTACGGGCCGTGGAAGGACCCCATGGGCTACAACTTCCCGCAGACCAAGACCTTCGAGCGCGTCACGCAGATCCCCAAGCTCATGCAGGGCATGCGCACCAATATCGGCCTGCTGCTGGCGCTGGCTGCGGCGGCCATGCTGTGGGTCTTCCTGTTCCGCACCCGTGCCGGCTTTGCGCTGCAGGTCGGTGGGCTGGCCCCGGCTGCTGCGCGCTACGCGGGCTTTTCCTCGCGCCGCGCGCTGTGGACGGCGCTGCTGATCTCGGGCGCCGCCGCCGGCCTGGCCGGTGCGCTGGAAGTGGCCGGCCCGCTGGGCCAGCTCACGCCCTATGTCCCGGCTGGCTACGGCTTTGCCGCCATCATCGTGGCCTTCGTCGGCCGCCTGCATCCCGTGGGCATGATCTTTTCCGCGATTCTCATGAGCATGTTCTATATCGGGGGCGAACTCGCCCAGTCGCGCCTGGGCCTGCCCAAGGCGCTGACCGGCGTGTTCCAGGGCCTGCTGCTGTTCACGCTGCTGGCCTGCGACACGCTGGTGGCCTACCGCGTGCGCTGGGTGTCCCGCACGCCCGTGGTTCCGCCCGCAGCGGCGCCTGCCGTCAAGGAGGCCCGCTGATGGAATCCTATGCACTGCTGCTGGGCTCCACGCTCAGCGCCGGCACCGTGCTGGCGCTGGCCGCGCTGGGCCTGCTGATCAATGAAAAGGCCGGCATCGTCAACCTGGGTGCCGAGGGCATGATGCTGTGCGCCGCCATTGCGGGCTTTGCCGCCGTGGTCCACACGGGCAGCACCACCGTGGGCTTTCTGGCCGGCATGGGCGCGGGCGCGCTGCTGGCTGCCATCTTCGGCGTGCTGGTGATCTGGCTGAACACCAACCAGTACGCGACGGGGCTGGCGCTGTCGCTGTTCGGCACGGGCTTCTCGGCCTTCCTGGGCCTGGGCTATGTGCAGGCGCGCCTGCCCGAGCTGCCCAAGTTCGCCGTGCCCTGGCTGTCCGACCTGCCCGTGGTCGGCACGGCGCTGTTCCGCCTGCATCCGCTGGTCTATGGCGCGGTGGTCATTGCGGCGGCCCTGGTCTGGTTCCTCTACCGCACGCGGGCCGGCCTGGTGCTGCGCGCCGTGGGTGAGTCGCCCCAGTCGGCCCACGCGCTGGGCTATCCGGTGCGCCGCATCCGCCTGGCGGCCGTAGTGTTCGGCGGCGCCATGTGCGGGCTGGCCGGCGCCTACATCTCCACCGTCTACACGCCGCTGTGGGTGGAGGGCATGGTGTCGGGCCGGGGCTGGATCGCGCTGGCGCTGACCACCTTTGCCACTTGGCGCCCTGCGCGCGTGCTGCTGGGCGCCTACCTGTTCGGCGGCGTGACCATGCTGCAGTTCCACCTGCAGGCCACGGGCGTGCAGGTGGCCAGCCAGCTGCTGTCCATGCTGCCCTACCTGGCGACCATCGTCGTGCTGGTGCTGATCTCGCGCAATCCGGCCTGGATCCGTGCCAACATGCCGGCCTCGCTGGGCAAGCCCTTCTACCCGGGCTCCTGACGCTTTCATTTTTTCTCTCTCCCTCCAGAACCACAAAAGGACAAACGCATGCCCGCTTTGCGCGAACGCACCCTGAAACCTGGCCTGAAAAGCACGCTTGTGAAGATGATCGGCCTGTCGGCCATCTCGGTGGCGGCCCTGACCGCCTGCGGCAAGAAGGAAGAGGCCGCAGCGCCTGCTCCCGCTGCCGCGCCTGCCGCCCAGGCGCCGGCCGAGAAGCTCAAGATCGGCTTCATGTACGTCAGCCCCATCGGCGACGGTGGCTGGACCTTCCAGCACGAGCTGGGCCGCAAGGCCATCCAGGAGAAGTTCGGCGACAAGGTGGAAACCTCCTTTGTCGAAAGCGTGCCCGAGAGCGCCGATGCCGAGCGCGTGATGCGCGACATGGCCGGCCAGGGCAACAAGCTGATCTTCGCGACCAGCTTCGGCTACCAGGAGTTCGTGCAGAAGGTCGCGACCGACCTCAAGGACGTGAAGTTCGAGCACGCCACCGGCTACAAGAACGCCGACAACGTGGCCACCTACGACACCAAGACCTTCGAGGGCGCGTACCTTGCCGGCATCGTGGCCGGTGGCATGACCAAGACCAAGACCGTCGGCGTCGTGGCCTCGGTGCCGATTCCTGAAGTGGTGCGCAACATCAACAGCTTCGTGCTGGGCGCGCAAAGCGTCGATCCCTCGATCAAGGCCAAGGTGGTCTGGGTGAACGAATGGTTCGCCCCGCCCAAGGAGTCCGAGGCCGCCACCTCGCTGATCAACGGCGGCGTGGACGTGCTCTACCAGAACACCAACTCCCCGGCCGTGCTCAAGACGGCCGAGGAACGCGGTGCGCGCGCCTTCGGCAAGGACGGCGACATGAGCGCCTTCGCGCCCAAGGCCCACCTGGGCTCGGCCGTGATCGACTGGACGCCCTACTACAGCAAGGTCACCCAGGACACGCTGGACGGCAAGTGGCAGGGCGGCTCGTTCTGGTGGGGCGTGAAGGAAGGCGCCATCGACCTCGTGAAGATCGCCGACGACGTGCCCCAGGACATCAAGGACAAGGTCGCCAAGGCACGCGACGGCTTGAAGGACGGCAGCTTCGCCGTCTGGACCGGCCCCATCAAGGACAACACCGGCAAGGAAGTGCTGACGGCAGGCCAGGTCGGCGATCTGGGCTTCATGACCAGCATCAACTTCTTCGTCAACGGCGTCGAAGGCAAGGTGCCGGGCGCCAAGTAAGCGCAGGCGCCGCATGCGCGGCGGCTTGTCTAGTGCGGGGCAGTCCCGCCGGGGAAGCTGACGCGCATGCACAGTCCGGGGCCATCGTCCGCGTCATCGCAGACGATGCTTCCCCCATGCTGGCGCACCACGGCCGCCACGATGGCCAGGCCCAGCCCGCTGCCTGCCACCGCCTGGTCGGGCGCGCGGAAAAAGCGGTCGAAGACACGGCTGCGCCAGGCCGGCGCAATGCCCGGTCCCTCATCCATGACTTCGAGCACCGTTGCCTGCGTGGCCGCATCCCGGCGCGCGCGCACGCGCACCAGGCCGCCTGGCGGGCTGTACTTGATGGCGTTGTCCACCAGGTTGTCGATCAGCGATTCCATTGCCTGGCGTTCGGCCCACAGCGGCAGCGGACCTTCGGCGTCCAGATCAAGTTCCACGCCGCGCTCACGGGCCAGGCCCGCCAGACAACCCAGGCGCTGCTGCAGCAGCCTGTCGATCTCCAGCGATTGCATGCCCGGCGCGGAGGGGCCGGCGTCGGCCCGCATCAGTGCCAGCATCTGGTCCACCAGGCGGGACGCGCGTGCGCTGCAGCCGACCAGCGCATCCAGGCGTGCGCCCAGGCGGTCTGCCAGCCCTGCCGGCAAAGGCAGGTTGTTCAGGGCTTCCGCATGCACGCGGATGGCGGCCACGGGTGTGCGCAGTTCATGGGCAGCATCGGCGATGAAGCTGCGCTCCCTGGCCAGCCCGTCCCTGACGCTCCGCAGCAGGCGGTTGACAGAGTGGGCCAGGGGCTTGAGCTCGCGGTGGCGCGGCTGAAAACCCAGCGGCGCAAGGTCGCCCATGCCACGGCGCGCGATTTCGGCACTGAGGCGCCGCCAGGGCCTGAGCGCAAGCCACACGGCGGCCCACGCCGGAAAAACCAGCAGCGGCGCGCTGATCAGCAGGGGCAGCACCAGCAGGCTGCTGGAGGCCAGCGTGAGCATGCCGCGCCCGGGCTCATTGGAGATGGCCAGCGTCACGCGCAACTGGCCCGAGGCATCGGAGCGCGTCATGGCGCGCCAGCGTTCCCCGGCCGCCGTGACTGTCTCGATGCGATCCGTGGCGGTTTGCACGATGGGGGCGGAAAGGCCGGGCGAGGCAAACAGCAGCTGCGGTCCATGCCACACCATCATGTTCACGCGCCAGCGCGGCTGGTCGGGCAACTGCCCTTCGGTTCTGCGGGCCAGGTCGATGCGGGCGAGGGCTTCCTGCAGCGCGGCAGGGCGGTCCAGCAGGGGGCCGGCAACCGCCAGTACCGCGTCGTGGCGCAACGGGTCCAGCTCCGAGGCATCGCTCTGGAACTCCACCATCAGCAGCGCGCCGAGGGCGATCCACACCACGACCAGCACCACGGCCTGGGCAAGCACCAGGCGCCGGATCAGGCTGGGTTCGGCCCCGGCGCGCCAGGCGCGGCGCAGGCAGGCTGCGGCCTTCATCGCCGCCTGCCTTCATAGGGCTGGCGGTCCAGCACATAGCCGACGCCGCGCACCGTGCGCACATAGCCTTCGCCGATCTGCCGCCGCAGGCTGGAGATGTGCACCTCCAGGCTGTTGCTCGCATAGCGCCCGCTGCCGGGCAGCACCTCCTCTTCGAGCATGTGGCGGCTGAACACCTGGTCGGGGCGGCGGATCAGGGCGGCCAGCAGGGCGAATTCGCTGGGCGACAGATCGATCTCGCGGCCGAAGACGCTGACACGCCGGCTTCGTTCGTTCAGCACCAGTCCGCGCACGTCGAAGACCTGCTCTTCCGTGCCCAGGCTGCGGCGCCTGAGCGCGCGGATGCGCGACAGCAGTTCGGCCAGCGCAAAGGGCTTGACCACGTAGTCATCGGCTCCGCCGTCGAGCCCGCGCAGGCGGTCGTCCAGCCCGTCCCGCGCCGTGAGGATCAGGATGGGCAGGTCCTTGCGTTCACGCCGCACGCGTGCCAGCAGCGACAGTCCGTCGCCATCGGGAAGGCCCAGATCCAGCACCAGCAGGTCGCAGGCGCCCCGGTCCAGCAGGGGGCGGGCCTCGGCGATGCGGCGAACCCAGGTGACATCGAAGCGCTGGTCCTGCAGCGCCAGGCGCACCCCGTTGCCAAGGTCCAGATCATCTTCAACCAGCAATAGCTTCATGGGGCAGGGCGCGGGGCCGGTGGGGGCAATGCCGGATTTTCCCAGACAGGGTCTTCAGGATTCCTTCAGGCGGCCGTCCGGCTTTCTTCAGGCCCGCCGCCGACAGTGCGGACCTCTTCATTCATTGCACGGAGGCGTTTCATGCACGTTCGAGTTCCCGCTCCCACCCAACCCCGCTGGCTGCTTGCCGCGGCCCTGTCATCCCTGCTGCTGGCGGCCTGCGGCGGCGACGACTCCACGATTCTGTCGGAGCGCAGCGGCCAGGTCGTGGTGGATGGCCGCACGTCCGGCGACCTGGAGGGCGTATGGCGCATCCTGGGAGAAGGCACGCTGATGGAGTTCAAGTCGAATTCCGTGGCGCGCTACCAGGAGGCCGGAGCCCTGTGCTACCCCCAGGCCGGCGCTGCAGGCGGCACGGTGGAGCAGTTCAAGGGATACAGCTACCGCACCACGGCCAATCTGCATGGCATCCGCGCCGAGCTGTTCGAGCTGCCGGGCTTTCCTGCCACCTACTCCCTGGCGCGCCTGGGCAGCGTGCCTTCGGCCTGCCGCAATGCGCCGGCGACCGACCCTGGCACCACCTTCAAGGCCCTGAGCGACGTGATTGCCCTGGACTACGCCTTTCTCAAGGAACGCAACATCGACTGGCCGCAGATCACCAGCCGCCTGGCGCCCCGGGCGGCGGCCGCTGCCAACGACGATGCCCTGCAGGCCGTGATGAGCGAGGCGCTGAAGGACTTCAACGACGTGCATACCGCCCTGATCCGCTCGCGCGACGGCGCGCTGAGCTATGCCTTCCTGGGGGGCAACAAGCCCACCACCAAGCGCCTGCGCCAGGCCTTCGAGGCGCAGACCGAGGTCAAGGACTTCCTGGTTTTCCAGGAGCTGTGGAAGGCGCGGGTCCGTGAGGACCTGGCATCCCGCCTGCAGGGTGGCAGCGGCCCCGTGCTGGGAGGAACCATGGTCTGGGGCCGGTTGCCGGGCAATGTGGGCTACATCGAGATCGGCAGCATGGGCGAGTTTTCCAGCCCCTTCGATGCGCACAAGGACATGGCCGCGGCGCGGGCAGAGATGGACCGCGCGCTGGCCGCGCTGGCGGACACGCGCGCGTTGATCGTCGATGTGTCGCTCAACACCCTGGGCGGACTCGACCAGGTCAGCGCCGAGATGGCGGGCAGTTTCACGCGGCAGCGCGTGCTGGGCTTCACCAAGCAGGCGCATCGCCCGCAGGGCCGCAGCGAACAAAGCTGGTATGTCGAGCCCAGGGGCAGCCAGACCTATACCAGGCCTGTGCATGTGCTGACCAGCGATCTGACCGTCAGCGCTGCCGAGACCTTCACGCTGATGATGCGGGCGCTGCCCCAGGTGACCCAGGTGGGCCAGCCAACGGCAGGATCACTGTCCAACTCCCTGGTCAAGCCCTTGCCGGGCAACTTCTTCGTGTCCCTGTCCAACGAGATCTACCGCGATGGTGCCGGCGTGGCCTTCGAGGTCACCGGCATTCCCCCGCGAATCGGCCTCGCGGTGTTCGATCCCGCCGATCCTGCCGCGCTGGAGACCGGGCACCGCCGTGCGGTGGAGCGCCTGGTGGCGATGCTGGGCAGTTCCTGAGGGCCGGCGCCGGCCTGTTCATGCACCGATTCCGTGCGCACCCCGGAAAATGTCGTTTTCCAGGAGCACGCAGCCCATGAACAGGCCGGCTGGCGTCATTCTTGCTTTATTCTCTGGACCCATCGCGGCGGGCCTGCGCCCTGCAGACCTGCCTTCTTCCTGCCTGCCGCAGGACCACTTGAGGAAACTTCGATGACTGATCTTCACAAACGCTCCCTGATCAAGGTGGCAGCGCTGTCGGCCGTGGCCGCCGCCGCGCTGGCCGGCTGTGGCAAGAAGGAGGAGGCCGCGCCTGCGCCCGCTCCCGTTGCCGAGGCCCCTGCTGCCGCTGCAACCGAGCCTTTGAAGATCGCCTTCGCCTACGTGGGCCCCGTCGGTGACGGCGGCTACACCTTTGCCCACGACCAGGGCCGCCTCGCGCTGGAGAAGGAATTCGGCGACAAGATCAAGACCTCCTATGTGGAGAGCGTGCCCGAGGGCGCCGACGCCGAGCGCGTGCTGCGCGACATGGCCGCCAACGGCAACAAGCTGGTCTTCGGCACCACCTTCGGCTACATGGAGCCCATCCAGAAGATCGCTCCCGACTTCCCCGATGTGAAGTTCGAGCACGCCACCGGCTACAAGACCGCCGCCAACGTCAGCACCTACGACAGCCGCACCTACGAAGGTGCCTACCTGGCCGGCATCATCGCGGGCTCCATGACCAAGTCCAATGTGCTGGGCGTGGTCGGCTCCGTGCCGATTCCCGAAGTGCTGCGCAACATCAACAGTTTCACGCTGGGCGCGCAGTCCATGAACCCCAAGATCAAGACCAAGGTGGTCTGGGTCAACGAGTGGTTCGCACCCCCGAAGGAAACCGAGGCTGCGACTTCGCTGATCAACGGCGGCGCCGACATCCTGTTCCAGAACACCGACTCCGCCGCCGTGCTCAAGACGGCCGAGGAAAAGGGCAAGCGCGCCTTCGGCTGGGACTCCGACATGACGGCCTACGGCCCCAAGGCCCACCTGGGCTCGGCCATCATCAACTGGACGCCCTACTACACCAAGACCGTGCGCGAGATGCTGGACGGCAAGTGGAGCAGCCAGCAGACCTGGTGGGGCGTGAAGGAAGGCGCGATCGACATCGTCTCGCTGGCCGATGACGTGCCCGCCGAAGCCAAGGCGAAGATCGAAGAGGTCAAGAAGGGCCTGAAGGACGGCACCTTCCACATCTGGAAGGGCCCGATCGCAGGCCAGGACGGCAAGGAACTGCTGGCCGCCGACGCCGTGGCCGAGGACAAGTTCCTCACGGGCATCAACTTCTACGTCAAGGGCGTGGAAGGCAAGGTGCCGGGCCAGGACAGCAAGTAAGACAGACGCCAGGCCGCCCGGCGCAGGTCGGGCTGCCCGCTGCCGCCAGGGCCGCCTTCGGGCGGCCTTGGCGTTCATGCGCAGCACAGGTGCCGTACCTGTGCTGCGCATCGAGTGGGTTTATGCTCGCTCCCAGCCGCGGCCTGCCCGCCGCCGCGGCACAGACAGACAGCAAGAGATTCCCCCCATGATCGAAAACTCCCTCTGGCATCCCGTGGCCCAGGCCCACGAAGTTGTCGATGCGCCGCTGGGCGTGCAACTGCTGGACCAGCCCCTGGTGCTGTGGCGCGATCCGCAAGGCCTGGTCCGCGTCTTCGTGGACCGCTGCCCGCACCGTGGCGCACGCCTGTCCATGGGCCGTGTCGAGAACGGCCACCTTGAATGCCCCTACCACGGCTGGCAGTTCGCCGACAGCGGCCAGTGCGTCAAGGTGCCGGCCCTGCCCAGCTTCACGCCGCCGCCCTCGCAGTGCGTGAAGGCCTTCGAGGCACAGGAAGCCTACGGCCTGGTCTGGGTGCGGCTGGCCACGGGCGAGGAGCTCTCGGCTGTTCCGGCCCTGGCGGCCCTGGCGGCCCTTCCAGCCTTTGAAGCCGAGGCGGACGCGCACCTGCGCAAGCTCAACTGCGGCCCCTACGACGTGGCCGCCAGCGCGCCGCGCATCATCGAGAACTTCCTGGATATGTCGCACTTCGGCTTTGTCCACGAAGGCTGGCTGGGCAGCCGCGATGCCACGGCCATCGAAGCCTATGCCGTGGAGACCACGGCCACGGGCGTGCTGGCCACGGGCTGCAAGGCCGTGCAGCCGCAGTCCAACCTGCACTCCACCAGCGCGGCCGAAGTCGAGTACACCTACGAAGTCACGGCGCCCTATGCCGCCGTGCTGACCAAGCTGCCCGAGTCCGGCACCACCAAGACAGGCTGGCGCGAGTCCATCGCCCTGTTCATCTGCCCCGTCACGCCCGAGACCAGCCGCGTCTGGTTCCGCCTTGCCGTGGCAGACTTCGATTCGCCCGACGCACAGCTGCAGGAATTCCAGCACACCATCTTCTGCCAGGACCAGCCCGTGCTGGAGTCGCAGCAGCCCAAGTGCCTGCCGCTGGACCCGCGCGCCGAAATGCACTCTGCGGCCGACCGCATGTCGTCCGCCTACCGCCGCTACCTCCGGGCCAGCGGCATCACCTTCGGAGTCTGCTGATGCACACCGTACCCGCCGTGGATGCCGCGCATCTGCCCCAATTGCTCAAGGCCATGCCCAAGGCCGAGCTGCACATGCACATCGAAGGCTCGCTGGAGCCCGAGCTGATCTTCGCCCTGGCCCAGCGCAACGGCGTGAAGCTGCCCTACGCCAGCGTGGAAGACCTGCGCCGCGCCTATGCCTTCACCGACCTGCAAAGCTTTCTGGACATCTACTACGCCGGCGCCAGCGTGCTGCTGTACGAGCAGGATTTCTACGACATGGGCCGCGCCTACCTGACGCGCGCCGCGCAGGACAACGTGGTCCATGCCGAGATCTTCTTCGACCCCCAGACCCACACCCAGCGCGGCGTGGGCATGGAGACCGTGATCAACGGCCTGTACCGCGCCTGCCGCGATGCGGAGATAGAGCAGGGCATCTCGTCGGCGCTGATCCTGAGCTTTCTGCGCCACCTCAGCGAAGAGGACGCCTTCGCCACGCTGGAGGCCGCGCTGCCGCTGCGCGACCGCTTCATCGGCGTGGGGCTGGACAGCAGCGAGGTCGGCAACCCGCCCGAGAAGTTCGCCCGCGTGTTCGCGCGCTGCCGCGAGCTGGGCCTGCACCTGGTCGCGCATGCGGGCGAGGAGGGGCCTCCCGCCTATATCTGGGGCGCGCTGGACGTGCTGCATTCCGAGCGCATAGACCACGGCGTGCAGGCCGCGCGCGATGAGGCCCTGATGCAGCGCCTGGTCCGCGACGGCGTGCCGCTGACCGTGTGCCCGCTGTCCAACCTCAAGCTGTGCGTAGTGTCCGACCTGGCCCAGCACAACCTGCCCCAGCTCTTGGAGGCAGGGCTCAAGGTCACGGTCAACTCCGATGATCCGGCCTACTTCGGCGGCTATGTGAACGAGAACTACCTGCAGCTGTTCGCCGCCACCGGCATGAACTCGCAGCAGGCCTGGCAGCTGGCGGTCAACAGCTTTGACGCCAGCTTCGTCACGCCCCAGCAGCGCGCCCACTGGATGCGCCAGCTGGAGGCCGTGTTCGCCCGCTACGCCGCCCTGGCCTGAGTCCGTTCAGGCCAGCGCCTGCCTGAGGCGCTCGGCGTAGTCCTGCAGCGCCTGCATGCCGGGCTCCTTGCGCGGCCAGCCCAGGCCCACGCCGTCGCCCTCGTGGCGCGGCAGCACATGCAGGTGGAAGTGGAAGACGGTCTGCCCGCCCGCCGCGCCGTTGGCCTGGAACAGGCTGATGCCATCTGGGTCGAACGCCGCCTGCACGGCCTGCGCCACGCGCTGGGCCGTGCGCATCACGGCGCCGGCCTCGTCGGGCGTGAGGTCCAGCAGGGTCACGGCATGGCGCTTGCTGGCCACCAGCACATGGCCGGGATTGACCTGGCCGATGTCCATGAAGGCGATGGTCTGCTCGTCCTCGAACACCTTGGCGGACGGGATCTCGCCCGCCACGAGGCGGCAAAAAAGGCACTGCCCCGGGGGCGAGGTATCGACGAACATCGGCATGGTCCTGTACTCCTTGGTGGTTGCTTGGGGTTGGAATTTGCCGACGATCTTAGAGCGTGTTATGCACTTTTAAGTACCCGCGCTGGTTCTGCGCGCTGGTGGACGGTATCTGCCGTCCCTTATGGAGGCCATAAGCGCAGGCCCGGGCAGCCCTCAGGGCCGCTGCCTATAATCGCGCCCCGCACCGGCCGCTGCCCACGGCAGGTGCGTTTTCATTTCCGGGCCATGTAGAGGAACACCATGTACAAAAACCTCGCAGCCGCAGTCGCGGCCGCAAGTCTTGTATCCACGGCCTTGTCCCAAGGCCATCCCGCCCCTTCATCCCCCGCAGGTTCCGCGCCCCTCAAGGCCGCCTTCGTCTATCTGACGCCCGTGCTCGACGCCGGCTGGACGCGCCAGCACGACGAGGGCCGGCGCGCCTTGCAGGCGGCCCTGGGCCCGCGCGTGCAGACCCGTGCGGTGGACAGCGTGCCCGAGGGCCCCGACGCCGAGCGCGTGCTGCGCGACCTGGCCGCCTCGGGCAACCAGCTGATCTTCACCACCAGCTTCGGCTACACCGAGTCCGTGATGCGCGTGGCGCGCGACTTCCCGCAGGTGAAGTTCGAGTCGGTCACGGGCTTCAAGCGCGCCGACAACGTGGCCACCTCGAATGCGCGCTACTACGAGGGCCGCTATCTGTCGGGCATTGCCGCAGGCCGTGCCAGCAAGACGGGCGTGGCCGGCTTCGTGGTCGGCTTTCCGATTCCCGAGGTGCTGCAGGGCATCAACGCCTTCACGCTGGGCATGCGTTCGGTCAATCCCAAGGCCACGGTCAAGGTGGTCTGGCTGGATACCTGGTTCGACCCGCCGCGCGAGCGCGATGCGGCCATGGCGCTGTTCAACGGCGGCGTGGACGTGGTGTCCTTCCAGGTCGCATCCACCGCCGTGATGCAGGCCGCCCAGGAGCGCGGCCGCATGGCGATTGCCTACCACTCCGACATGCGCAAGGACGGGCCCGACGCCCAGTTGCTGGCCGTCACCCACCAGTGGGGCGACTACTACACGGCGCGCGCCCGCGCCGTGCTGGACGGCAGCTGGAAGAGCCAGGACACCTGGGGCGGCGTGCGCGAGGGCATGATCCGCGTGGAGGGCTTCGGCCCCAAGCTGCCGCCCGCCGTGCGCGAGGAAGTGCTGAAGCGCCAAAAGGACATGGCCCAGGGCCGCCTGCAGCCTTTCAAGGCCGGCGACCAGCCGGTGCGCGACAACCAGGGCCAGGTGCGCATTCCTGCCGGCAAGCAGCTGGATGATGCGCAGATCCTGCAGATGAACTGGCTGGTGGAAGGCGTGCAGGCCACCCTGCCCAAGTGATGCGGCCTGCGGGGCCTCCGATCCTGGCGTAAACCCTAGGATGGCGCCTGCCGATGGCGCCTATAGCGCTGCGGATATGGCATCTGCCTGTCCGCCCGCTAAGCTTGGCGGCATGCAAATCTACCGTTCCTCATTGCTGCGTTTTGCCGACGATGGCCAGGCGTTCTACGACGAAGACGGCCTGCTGGCCGTCGCCCCGGATGACAGGGGGCAGCAGCGCGTCGTCGCCGCCGGCAGCTGGCAGGCGCTGCAGGCGCAGTTCACCGGACAGCCGGGCGCCGAAGTCACCCATCTGCCGGGCCGCATCCTGGCGCCAGGCTTCATCGACCTGCACATCCACTATCCGCAGACCGATGTGATCGGCGCGCCCGCCGCCGGCCTGCTGCCCTGGTTGGAGAAATACACCTTTCCGCACGAGTCGGCCTTTTGCGAACGCGCCCATGCCGACAGCGTGGCCGAGTTCTTCCTGGACGAGCTGCAGCGCAACGGCGTGACCACGGCGCTGGCCTTTGCCACCTCGCACCCGGGTTCGGTCGATGCGCTCATGGGCGCGTCGCAGGCCCGCGGCATGCGGATGATCACGGGCAAGGTGCTGCAGGACCGCCACAGCCCCGACGGCGTGCGCGACCAGACCGAGCAAAGCCTGATCGACACCGAGACCCTGATCCAGCGCTGGCATGGCGTGGACCGCCTGGGCTACGCCATCACGCCGCGCTTTGCGCCCACCAGCACGCACGAGCAGCTGCGCGGCGCGGGCGAGCTGGCCGCACGCTACGCCGATGTCTGGATCCAGTCCCACGTGGCCGAGAACCTGGACGAAGTGCGCTGGGTGGCCGAACTCTTTCCGAAGGCCCGCAGCTACCTGTCGGTCTACGACGACTTCGGCCTGATGCGCGAGCGCGCCGTCTACGCGCACTGCATCCACCTGGACGACGAGGACCGCGCCCTGATGCGTGAACGCAGCACCGCCGCTGCCGTCAGCCCCACCAGCAACCTGTTCCTGGGCAGCGGCTTCTTCGACTTTGCGCGGGCCGATGCCGCGCAGTTCCTCTACGGCCTGGCCAGCGACGTGGGCGGCGGCATGAGCTTCAGCCCTTTCCGCACCATGCAGGCCGCCTATGTGGCGGGCCGCGAGGGCCAGACCAAGCAGGGCCTGAGCCTGTCGCCCGGCAACCTGTGGTGGCAGCACACGGCGGGCGCGGCGCGCGCTCTGGGCCTGGCGGGGCAGGTGGGCAATCTGCAGCCAGGCTGCGAGGCCGACTTCGTGGTCATCAACCCGGCCTGCACGCCGCTGCTCGAGCGCAAGACCCGCCAGGCCGAGAGCCTGGACGAGCTGCTGTTCGCCATGATCATCCTGGGCGATGACCGCCTGATCGAGCGCACCGTCGTTTCTCAAGCAAAATAGCGCCTTTGCGCCAGTGCCCGGCCGGGTGCTGGCGCCTGACAAGTGCAGCTAGGGAACGAGGAATTGCCATGAGCATCAAGAGCGACAAGTGGATCCGTCGCATGGCCGAGGATCACGGCATGATCGAGCCTTTCGAGCCGGCCCAGGTTCGCAACGTCGATGGCCGCAAGATCATCAGCTACGGCACCAGCAGCTATGGCTACGACATCCGCTGCGCACCCGAATTCAAGGTGTTCACCAACATCCACAGCACCGTGGTGGACCCCAAGAACTTCGATGAGAAAAGCTTCGTCGATTTCGAGGGCGACAGCTGCATCATCCCGCCCAACAGCTTCGCGCTGGCGCGCACGGTCGAGTACTTCCGCATCCCGCGCAATGTGCTGACCATCTGCCTGGGCAAGAGCACCTACGCGCGCTGCGGCATCATCGTCAACGTCACGCCCTTCGAGCCCGAATGGGAAGGCTATGTGACGCTGGAGTTCTCCAACACCACGCCGCTGCCCGCCCGCATCTACGCCGGCGAAGGCTGCGCCCAGGTGCTGTTCTTCGAGAGCGATCCCGACGATGTCTGCGAGGTCAGCTACCGCGACCGTGGCGGCAAGTACCAGGGGCAGGTGGGCGTGACGCTTCCCAAGGCCTGACGGCTTTGGCCCGGCAGACAAGGCCCGCAGCGAAAGCTGCGGGCCTTTTTCATCGCCGGGCCGCCCCAAGATGAAAAGCAGCCCCCTCGGGGGGCAGCGGACCTTGCGCAGCAAGGGGAGCGTGGGGGCCATTTTTCATCGCCGGGCCGCCCCAAGATGAAAAGCAGCCCCCTCGGGGGGCAGCGGACCTTGCGCAGCAGGGGGAGCGTGGGGGTCATTTTTCATCGCCGGGCCGCCCCAAGATGAAAAGCGGCCCCCTCGGGGGGCAGCGGACCTTGCGCAGCAAGGGGAGCGTGGGGGCCATTTTTCATTCCACCAGCGCCAGGGCGGCGTCGATGCGCGAATGCGCACCGCAGCTCTCGCGCCGTGCGGCGGCGGCCGTGGCCATGAGCCAGCAGACATCGAGCTGGTTGCGCAGCGCATGGCCTGCGGCAGGTGCCAGCCTTTCACGCCATGCCGCAATGCGCTGCACGGCCTGCGCCAGGCCCTGGTCGCTGCGCTGTATGCCCACGCAGTCCTGCATGAGCTGGCGCAACTCCTGCGCGACGGCTGCCGTGTCCTGCTCCTGTGCGCCGGCCTGCAGGGTTTCGGTCGGCCGGGCCGGCGCAGGGGCGGCAGCCGGCTGCTGCGCGATGGCCTGGGCGGCCGCGCGCCCCATCACCACGCATTCGAGCAGCGAATTGCTGGCCAGCCGGTTGGCGCCGTGCAGGCCGGTGCGCGCCACCTCGCCGATGGCGCGCAGGCCATCGACATCCGTGCGCCCGTCGATATCGGCCAGCACGCCGCCGCAGGCGTAGTGGGCGCAGGGGGCCACGGGAATCGGCTGCGTGGCAATGTCGATGCCATGGCTGGCGCACAGGGCCATCACGCCCGGGAAATGCGACTGCAGCCAGGCACGTGGCCGGTGGGTGATGTCCAGGTGGACGAAGGCCAGGCCATGGCGGTCCATCTCGTGCCGGATGGCCCGGGCCACGATGTCGCGCGGCGCCAGTTCGGCGCGCGGATCATGGGCAGGCATGAAGCGCGTGCCGTCCGGCAG
The DNA here is from genome assembly GCF_017355445.1 of Delftia sp. SD018. Taxonomy (NCBI): domain Bacteria; kingdom Pseudomonadati; phylum Pseudomonadota; class Betaproteobacteria; order Burkholderiales; family Comamonadaceae; genus Delftia; species Delftia sp. SD018. The sequence continues at coordinate 120,177 of NZ_JADDRN010000014.1, read as the reverse complement.
GCGCAGCAGGGCGCCTTCTCCGCGCAATGCCTCGGAGACCAGGCCGGCCGCACGGCCGCCCACCTGCAGGGCCGTGGGATGGAACTGCATGAACTCCAGATCACCCACGCGGCAGCCTGCGCGCCAGGCCATGGCCACGCCGTCGCCCGTGGCGGTGGCCGGGTTGGTGGTGGCGGGATAGACCTGCCCCAGCCCGCCGGTGGCCAGCACGGTATGCGCGGCATGCCAGCGCTGCTGGCGGCCATCGGGCAGGCGCACCAGCGCGCCTGTGCAGTGCGCAGGCTGTCCTTCCGTCAGCAGGTCCAGCGCGCTGGTGTGCTCATGCAGATCGATGTTCGCGCGCTCCCGGCAGGCACGCAGCAGGGCGGCGTGCACGGCCTGGCCGGTGCAGTCGGCGGCATGCACGATGCGGCGGCGGCCGTGGCCGCCCTCGCGCGTGAGGTGCAGGCCACCGCTGTCGTCGCGCGTGAAAGGCACGCCGTGGGCCACCAGCCAATCGATGGCGGCAGGCGCCTGCTCAAGGATGGCGCGCACGGCCTGTGCATCGCACTGGCCTGCGCCCGCGACCAGGGTGTCTGCCAGGTGTTCGTCGATGCTGTCTTGTGCATCCAGCACGGCGGCAATGCCGCCCTGGGCCCAGGCGCTGGCGCATTCCTCGGCCGCGCCCTTGCTGAGCAGTGCCACGCGCAGATGCGGCGGCAGCGACAGGGCGGCGGCCATGCCGGCCAGGCCGGCGCCGATGATGAGTACGTCTGTGCAAGGCTGTGTCATGGCGCTGTCCTCAGGCGGGACCGAAATGCTGGAAGAGCGCTGCATCGCGCGCAAGGTCGCCGCTGGCGCGCACGGGCTGGCGGTGGCCGGCGGCAAAGGCCAGCATGCGTTCGATGGGGCGGCGCGCGGCCTGGGCGATGGCGGGGTCCACCTCGATGGCGCACAGGCCCTGCTCCAGGGCCAGTTCCACGCCGTGCAGGCTGTTCATCGCCATCCAGGGGCACATGGCGCAGCTCTTGCAGGTGGCGCCCTGGCCGGCCGTGGGCGCGGGCAGGAAGGTCTTGCCCGGGTAGCGCATGCGCATGTCGTGCAGGATGCCCTGGTCGGTGGCGACGATGAAGGTGTCGGTGGGCAGCCGGCCAGCCGCGTTGATGAGCTGGGTGGTGGAGCCCACCACATCGGCCTGGGCGGCCACGGCGGCCGGCGACTCGGGGTGTACGAGGATGGCGGCCTGCGGGTGCTCCAGCGCCATGGCGGCCAGTTCGTCGGCCTTGAACTCGTCATGGACCAGGCAGGAGCCATGCCACAGCAGCATGTCCGCGCCGGTCTGGCGCTGGATGTGGGCGCCCAGGTGGCGGTCGGGAGCCCAGAGGATTTTCTCGCCGCAGGCGTGCAGGTGGGCCACGATGTCCTGTCCCACCGACGATGTGACCACCCATTCGGCGCGCGCCTTCACCGCCGCGCTGGTGTTGGCGTAGACCACGACCGTGCGGTCCGGGTGGGCGTCGCAAAAGGCGCTGAACTCGTCTGCCGGGCAGCCCAGGTCCAGCGAGCAGCTGGCGTCGTCGTCGGGCATGAGCACCCGCTTTTCCGGGCTGAGGATCTTGGCGGTCTCTCCCATGAAGCGCACGCCGGCCACGACCAGGGTGCTGGCCTGGTGCTGGGCGCCGAAGCGCGCCATCTCCAGCGAATCGCCCACGCAGCCGCCGGTCTCGCGCGCCAGGTCCTGCAGTTCGCCGTCCACGTAGTAATGGGCCACGAGCACGGCATCGCGCTCGTGCAGCAGGGCGCGTATGCGCTCGGCGGTCCGAAGGCGCTGGGCGCGGTCAAGTTCGGGAGGAATGCGGGCCCAGGCCTCGCCGACGCCGCACTGGCCGGCGAGGGAGAAATGGGGCTTGTCGTACTGCACGGATTTGAGCTGCATGGTGGCCGTCCGGGACTGTGGAAAGGGCTGGTGATGGCTGCGAATAATATGCTCAATTTGAGTATTAGTGTGGTGTTTTTTGCCGCACAGGTGTTTTGCGGCAGTCAGGAAATCGAGGGCGGGAAAAGCGGCGCGGGGCCGCCTCAGCGCTGCAGCTGCACGTTGTTGCGGCCCGCGCCCTTGGCCTCGTACAGCGCTTCGTCGCCACGGCGCAGCATGGCGGTGGCCGTGTCCGTGGTGCCGCGCAGCGTGGCCACGCCCACGCTGGCGGTGACGGGCTCGCCATGCGCCATGGGCGTGGCGGCCAGCAGTTCGCGCAGTTGCTCGGCAATGACCACGGCGGCATCGGCCGTGGTGTCGGGCAGCAGCGCCAGGAATTCCTCGCCCCCCATGCGGGCCAGCACGTCGGACTCGCGCAGCCGCATGCGGAAGGCGCGCGCCAGGGTGCGCAGCACGGCGTCGCCCATGTCGTGGCCGTGCTGGTCGTTGATGCGCTTGAAGTAGTCCACGTCGATGACGAGCACGCTCAAGGGGCGGCCGCTGCGGCGCGCCAGCGCCATGGCGAAGTCCAGCTGGAAGTCGAAGCCCCGGCGGTTGAGCAGGCCCGTGAGCGGGTCGCTGCGCGCCTGGTGCTCCAGTTCGGCATTGGCCTGCTGCAGCTGCAGCGTGCGCTCGCGCACCTGGCGCTCCATGGCCTCGTTGGCCGAGCGCAACTGGGCAATGCTGCCGCGCAGCGCCTGCGAAAGGCGATGCACTTCGCGGCTGCTGTGCAACTGCGGGATGTCGGAGGCCGCACCGCTTCCGTCGATGCCATTGGCGGCACGGGCCAGGCGCTTGAGATCCTGGCTCAGCCTGCGCGCCACCAGCCAGGCGATGACGGCGGCCACCAGCGCGGCTGCCAGGCCGCCGGCCAGCACCTGGTGCATGGCCTGGCGCGCGGGCGCGTAGGCGCTGTCATGCGGCTGCCGGGCCACGATGTGCCAGCCCATGGCCGTTGCCCGGTTGTGGGCCTGCAGCGGCACGGTGGCCGTCAGAAAGCTCTGCGGGCTGTCCTGCCAGCGCGCCACCTGTACGGGCTGCAGCGTGGCATCGGCCGTATCGGCAGACACGGTATGGGCCACCGGCAGGCGCTGGTCCAGGGCCAGCAGCGGCTCCAGGCTGTCGCCCGGCGCGTGGATGAGCCGTCCACGCCGGTCGAAGATGAACAGGCCGATCTGCCGGTCGGCGCTGTCGGCCTGCTGCAGGGTCTGCATGGTTTCGCGCACCCATTCCCAGCTGCTGTGCATGCACAGCACGCCCTGGGTGAGATCGCCCACGCGAATGGGCGCCGCGAAGTCCATGAACCGGCGCGGCGCGCCGTCGGCCGCAGGCGGCAGCAAGGCGGACATCACAGGCGAGGAGGCGCGCACATCGCCCACATGGACGCGCTGCAGGCCCGGCTCGAACCAGGGCCGGTCGCTGACATCGAGGCCCACCAGCACCTGGTCGGTCGCGCTGCGCACCGTGCCCTCGGCGTCGGCCACGCCGATCCAGAGGCTGGTGGGCGTCAGCGAACGGGCGCGGTTGAGCAGTGCGCCCACGCCCGGGGCCTCCAGCCCCTGGATCCAGAGCTCCGGCGAGGCGGCCAGCACTTCCACGGTATGGGCGCGGCTGAACAGGCCATCGGACAGCTGCCGGGCGGCGTTGGAGGCCATGGCATGCAGCGAGGCGCTGACCTCGCGCTCCATGCGCCAGCGCAGCAGCTCGCCGAATGCCAGCGACATCAGCACCGTCACGCCCACCAGCAGCGAGCCGAAGACCAGGGCCAGTTGCGTGCGCAGGCCCAGGCGCTGCCAGCGACTGGGCGCGGTGCTGGAAGCCGGGGCGGGGGAATCCGGGGGGAAAAGCTCGTTCAACGCAGAAATCCGCTTTCAACTGTTCTGGAGTGCGGCCCGGCGCATTGCCAGGCGGGTGGCTGCAAGATCCCAGCCACCCCAGCCGCAGCATTTGAACAGCACGGGCGAATCCGAGCGCGGCCATTGCTCGCGCACCACCTGCTCCAGCGTGGGCAGGGCGGCGACATCGATGCCGGCCTGCAGCAGGTCACCGGCCTCATGCAGCGCATCCCCGGTATCGACCACCACGCGGCCCGACTGCAGCAAGCCCTGGCACAGGCCGGGTGCCAGCTCCACCATCTGCGGCGTGAAGGCGCCCACGGCCGAGATGAAGGCATCGCTGCGCGGCGCCTCGCGCAGCACCACGCCCCGGGCGGGCGTGCAGGTCACGATCAGCGGGCAGTGGCGCGCCGCCGCCTCCACATCCTGCACGGCGGTGGCCTGCAGTCCCATGGCCCGGGCCTGGTCGACCAGCGCCTGGGCGCTCTGCGCGCTGCGCGATGCCACCTGAACCTCGCGCACGCCCAGGCCTGCGGCAAAGGCCTGCAAATGGGCCAGGCCCTGCACGCCGGCGCCCACGATCAGCAACGGACCCTGCGGATTCGGCGCCAGCCTTTGCGCGGCCAGCAGCGATACGGCGGCCGTGCGCCGCGCCGTGACCGTCGGGCCGTCCAGGATCAGGCGGCGCTCGCCCGTGGCCACGTCGAAGACCACCACATCCCCCTGGATGGTGGCGCGCGGCGTGCCGGCGTTGCCGGGCGTGAAGCTGATCAGCTTGGTCATGGCCACCTGGCCGTCGGTGGCGGGCATGCAAAACAGGCTGCCACCGGCCGGCAGGGGCATCACGATGCGCGCCGGCACCTGCGCTGCCTGGGGCTGCAGCAGCAGGGCGGCGATCTCTTCGGCCAGTTCGTTCCAGGGCAACAGCCCGGCCGTGGCCTGGGCGTCAAGGGCGGTGGAGGAGGGCATGCTGGAATGGCTCATGGCCGCGACTGTACACAGTAGGCTTGGATCGACCAATTCACGATGTGTCCAGTGCTGCGCACAGGCCCGTGAGGGCCTGCGCAGGCACTACGATGTCGCTTATGTCACAAAAGCCTTCTTATCCGCGCGAAGAGCCCCGCTGGGACGGTTCGGCGCGGCCCGAAGCTCCGCGCAAGGAATCGGCCCCGCGCTATGAGCAGCAGCGGCGCGGACCCGCGCCCGAGCCGTGGCAGCGCGAGCAGCCGCCCAGCGAGCAGGCTCCCGCGCCCCGCCGGCCCGGCGAGCCTGCACGCGAGCGGCGCAGGCGCGGCGGATGGGGGCTGGGCCTGGCGGTCGTCATCGGCCTGGGCATCGTCGCCGCGCTGCTGGCCGCCATGGTGCTGGTGGCCCGCGAGCAGGTCCTGCGCAGCCAGGCGCCACCGGCCGCCGCCCCCATGGCGGTGCAGCCCGTGCGCTGATACACGCCGTATCATTGCCACAGCTGCGGTCGCTGCAGTCCCGCAGGTTCCGACGTAATATCGCCGCCCGATGCTGCAGGCTGCAGCACAGATCCAGGAGTGAACACCATGAGATGGGATGGCAACCGCGAGTCGGACAATGTGGAAGACCGCCGTGACGAGGGTGGCGGTGGCGGCGGCCCCGTCTTCGGCGGACGCAGCATAGGCATTGGCACCATCGTCATCGCCCTGGTCGGCGGCTGGGTGCTGGGCATCAACCCGCTGACCATCCTGGGTGCGCTCAGCGGCGGCTCGCCGGTGCAGGTGCAGCAGCCTCAGGGCCCGGCCCACAAGCCGCCGGCCGATGACAAGCTCGCCCGCTTTGTCTCCACCGTGCTGGCCGATACCGAAGATGTCTGGCGCGATGTGTTCCGCCAGGGCGGCGCCCAATATACCGATCCCAAGCTCGTGCTGTTCCGTGGCGCAACGCCTACGGCCTGCGGCACGGGGCAGTCGGCCATGGGGCCCTTCTACTGCCCTGCCGACCAGAAGGTGTATATCGACCTGGGCTTCTACGAAACGCTCAAGAACCAGCTGGGCGCGCCCGGCGATTTCGCCCAGGCCTATGTGATTGCCCACGAGGTGGGCCATCACGTGCAGAACCTGCTGGGCATCAGCGCCCAGGTGGACCGCGCCCGTGGCCGCGTCAGCAAGGTCGAATACAACCATCTGTCGGTCAAGCTGGAGCTGCAGGCCGATTGCCTGGCCGGCGTCTGGGCGAACCGCGCGCAAAGCGCCCGCCAGATCCTGGAGCAGGGCGATGTGGAGTCGGCCATGAATGCGGCATCCAAGATCGGCGACGACGCCCTGCAGCGCGCAGGCGGCGGCGCCGTGGTGCCGGACAGCTTCACGCATGGCACCAGCGCCCAGCGCCAGCGCTGGTTCAGCACCGGCCTGCGTACCGGCAGCGTCAAGTCCTGCGACACTTTTTCGGCTGCTTCCCTCTGAGAAGTACCCCCACGCTCGTGTTGCTGCGCAAGCTTCGCCGGCCCCTGCGAGGGGCCGCTTTTTCATCTGGAGGCTGCCCGGCGATGAAAAAATGCCCGCATTGCGGGCCCTCATACCGGGTTTTTGCGGGTTGCGCTCACACAACGCCATGCTTGTCCAGGTGCCAATTGGCGTTATTGCAACGCACAAATCGCGCTAGGTGCGACAATAGCGCTCTCAATGACAAGCTCTTTCTCCAATCTCCAGCTGGCTGAGTCCCTGGCGCGCGCCGTGGCCGACATGGGCTACGAGTCCATGACGCCCATCCAGGCACAGGCCATTCCGGTCGTTCTGACCGGCAAGGATGTCATGGGCGCCGCCCAGACCGGCACAGGCAAGACGGCGGCGTTCTCGCTGCCGTTGCTGCAGCGGCTGATGCGCCACGAAAATACCTCCGCTTCGCCTGCACGCCACCCCGTGCGGGCGTTGGTGCTTTTGCCCACACGCGAACTGGCGGACCAGGTGGCCCAGCAGATCGCCCAGTATGCGAAGTACACCAAGCTGCGCAGCACCGTGGTGTTCGGCGGCATGGACATGAAGCCGCAGACGCTGGAGCTCAAGAAGGGCGTCGAGGTGCTGGTGGCCACGCCGGGCCGTCTGCTTGACCACATCGAAGCCAAGAACGCCGTGCTCAACCAGGTCGAGTACGTGGTGCTTGACGAGGCAGACCGCATGCTGGACATCGGCTTTTTGCCCGATCTGCAGCGCATCCTGTCCCACCTGCCCAAGACACGCACGACCTTGCTGTTCAGCGCCACCTTCTCGCCCGAGATCAAGCGCCTGGCCAGCAGCTACCTGCAGGACCCCGTCACCATCGAAGTGGCCCGCCCCAACGAGACGGCGTCCACCGTGGAGCAGCGCTTCTACAGCGTCAGCGACGACGACAAGCGCTATGCGCTGCGCTCCCTGCTCAAGCAGCGCGACATCCGCCAGGCCTTCGTCTTCTCCAACAGCAAGCTGGGCTGTGCGCGCCTGACGCGTGCCCTGGAGCGTGATGGCCTGCGCGCAACGGCGCTGCACGGCGACAAGAGCCAGGACGAGCGCCTGAAGGCGCTTGAAGCCTTCAAGCGCGGCGAGGTGGATCTGCTGGTGTGTACCGATGTCGCGGCCCGTGGCCTGGACATCAAGGACGTGCCGGCCGTCTTCAACTACGACGTGCCCTTCAACGCCGAAGACTATGTGCACCGCATCGGCCGCACGGGCCGCGCAGGCGCCTCCGGCATTGCCGTGACCCTGGTGACCAACCACGATGCGCGCCTGGTGGGCGAGATCGAGAAGCTCATCAAGAAGAAGATCAACGTCGAGGCCTGCCCCATGGAAGATTTCCGTGGCAGCGCACCGCGTGGTCACCGTTTTGACGAGCTGCCGCGCCAAAGCAGCGGCGGCTACGGCCGTGAACGGGATCGCGGCGCCGAGCGTGGCGATCGCGGCGGTGATGCGTCGCGGGGCAGTTCCGGTTTTGGCCATCGCGGCTCGCGCATGGCCCAGCGCCCGGCGCACTCGGACCCGTTCTTCGACAAGCCCTACGAGGCATCCGCCAGCGTCGATGCGAGCTGGGACAGCCAGGGTGCTGCCGCGCCCAAGGCGGGCAGCGGCATCAAGCCCAAGCGCAAGCTGGCCGCGCTGTTCAAGGCGCCTGTTGCACCTGTCGCGCCGGTCCCGCCTGTGGCACCCGTCGCCACTTCCGAGGTCTGAGCGCCGCGCAAGCCGCCTGCCTCACGAAAAACGCCTGCCTTGCAGGCGTTTTTTCATGGGCGCTCGCCCATCGGAGTCGTCCAGGTCAGCCCGGGGCCTGAGCCTGCGGGCAGTCCACCTGGATCAGTTCCCGGTCCGCCAGGTGATCGCCGAAACGCATCATGCTCAGGCAGCCGCCCCAGACGCAGCCGGTGTCCAGCGCCACCAGGTCGGGCCGGTTGATGTGGCCCAGCGTGGACCAGTGGCCAAACGCAATCGTTGCGCTCGCCGTGGCGCGGCCCGGCACATCGAACCAGGGCATGAGGCCGGGTGCCGCCTGCTCGGCCGACTCGGTGCTGTCGAAATCCATGACACCCTGTGCGGTGCAAAAGCGCAGCCGGGTCAAGGCGTTGACGATGACCCGCAGGCGCTCCCAACCCTGCAGGTCGGGTGACCAGCGATCGGGCTGGTTGCCGTACATGGCCTGCAGAAAATCGGGCAACTGCTTGCTGCGCAGTACCGCATGCACCTCGCCCGCCAGCGCCATCACGTCCTGGCTGCTCCACTGCGGCAGCACGCCGGCATGGACCATCAGCAGTTCCTCGCCATGCGCCATGCGGTGGCTGCGCGCCAGCGGCTGGTGGCGCAGCCAGTCCAGCAACTGATTGCGATCGGGCGCATCCAGCACCCGGGCCAGCGTGTCGCGCCGGCTGCTGCGGCGCACGCCCTGGGCGGCGGCCAGCAGGTGCAGGTCATGGTTGCCCAGCAGGGCGCGCATGGAATCGCCGGCGGCCATGCAGGTGCGCAGCACCTTGTCCGATTCCGGACCGCGGTTCACAAGGTCACCCAGGATGTACAAGGTATCGCGGCTGGCGGAGAAGTCCACGCGGTGCAGCAGGCGCTCAAAGGCGTCGTGGCATCCCTGGATATCGCCGATACAGTAAAGTGCCATGGTCTTCTTTCTGATATACGAACCATGGATTTTCTGCTGATCGCGTTGCTTACGCTGCTCAATGGGGTGTTTGCAATGTCCGAATTGGCACTGGCCTCCAGCCGCAAGGCTCGGTTGGTGGCACTGGCTGAAACAGGCGACAAGGGTGCGGTGGCAGCACTGGCCTTGCTCGAAAACCCCACGCAATTTCTTTCTTCGGTGCAGGTGGGCATCACCTCCATCGGCCTGCTCAACGGCATTTTGGGCGAGGCGGCCTTCAGTGACGGGCTGGCCGCATGGCTGCTGGGCCTGGGAATTCCGGAACGCGCGGCCAGCATTTCTGCCACGGCGCTCGTCGTGACCGTGATCACCTTCGTCACCATCGTCTTCGGCGAGCTGGTGCCAAAGCGCATAGGCCAGCTTTATCCCGAAACCGTGGCCACGGTGGTTTCCCGGCCCATGACCTGGGTGGCGTCGGCTGCAAAGCCCTTTGTGCGGCTGCTGGCCTTTTCCACCCGCGCCATGCTGACTCTGCTGCGCATCAATGAATCCGCAGCGCGCGCCGTGACCGAAGAGGAAATCGTGGCAAGCCTCGCCGAAGGGCGGGATGCCGGAGTGATCGAGGCCAACGAGCACCAGATGGTGCAAAACGTCTTTCACCTCGATGACCGCTCACTGACGTCGATCATGGTCCCGCGCGGCGACGTGCAATGGCTGGATGCCGACATGACCGTCACCGAGGCATTGCAGGCCTCGGCCGACGACCACTCGAAGGGCGGGCATTCCTGGTACCCGGTGTGCCGCAATTCGCTGGATGACGTGGTCGGCATCATCAGCGTGGCGCGCCTGCTGGCATTGGGCTCGGATGCCGCCGGCACAACGCTGTACGAACATGTGCTGCCGGCTTCTTTCCTGCCCGAGACGCTCAGCGCCATGGAGCTGCTGGAGCAATTGCGTGCCCGGTCCGGGCGCATGGTGTTTGTGGTGGACGAATATGGCGTGGTGCAGGGCATCATGACTCCCCGGGATTTGCTCGAGGCGATTACCGGCGAGTTACAGCCTGTGACCGAGGCAGAAGCCTGGGCCATGCAGCGCGAGGATGGCTCCTGGCTATTGGACGGTCTGATGCCCATATCTGAGCTGAAGGCGCGCCTCGATATTCGTGATCTTCCCGATGAGCACCGCGGCCGATACAACACCGTGGCGGGCCTTCTCATGGCAGAAAGCGGTCATTTGCCCATTCTGGGGGAACGGGTCAGCTGTGCGGGCTGGATCTTCGAGGTCATCGATCTCGATGGCAAACGCATTGACAAGGTGCTGGCCATATCGGATTTATCCGAGAACTACTCTTCGCAATAGGCAGCAGCGATATTGTGGGTTTTGCTTACATGCGTCTTGCGCCATGGGCTGATTATGTTTTTATAATGAAAGCTCTTAAACTACTTTCAAGGCGCATACCATGAGCTCTTACAAGGAACTGCTGAAGCAGCGACAGGAACTGGAGCAACAGATCCAGGAAGCACGCAAGCGCGAGCTTGCCGACGCCGTGGGACAGGTTCGCAACTTGATTGCCGAATATGGTCTGACTGCCGATGACGTGTTTCCTGCAGCTCGTGGTCGTACCGCTGGCACAACCGGCGCCAAAGTGGCTCCCAAGTACCGCGATCCCGCAACCGGCCAAACCTGGACCGGACGTGGCAAGCCGCCAAAGTGGATTCAGAATCAGGACCGTGAGAAGTTTGTCATCTGATTTTCCCGTCGCGCATGAAAGAGCCCGCCCAGTGCGGGCTTTTTTCATTGTCACGGCCATTTGTCAAAACATTGTCTCAGTTGAGAATCTCTATCATCCGCGGCGTAAAGTGTGGATCCGTGTATGGACATTTCCAGAGCGGCGATGCAAAGGCCGATTTTTGGCCGCGCCGCACAGGTGATGGCGGGGCGATGTCCTTTATGGCAGTCTGGTGCGTGGCGAGATGCCCGTTTTTGGGATCTTGATGCGCCTCAATGCCTGGGGGATGCGCGCATGTTTCAGAAGATTCCGAGCATTCTTTGATTTTCTTCAGCGGTGTCCGACTTGAATAATCAGGCCCCGGCCGCCATGGGTGGCGGCAGGGGCACAATACGCACATGAACAAGCAGGTGTTGATTGCCGGCGGCGGCATTGGTGGCCTGGCCGCCGCCATCGGTGCGTCGCGGGCGGGTTGGGAAGTGCGTCTTTTCGAGCAGGCGCCCGCGCTCAGTGAAGTGGGCGCCGGAATCCAGATTGGTCCGAATGTCGTGCGGCGGCTTCAGGCCTGGGGCCTGCAAAAACCGCTGCAGCAGGTGGTGGCATTGCCGGGCAGCCTGCGCGTGCGCAGCGCAGTCACCGGGCAGGAATTGGCGCATATGCCCTTGGGCAGCGAGTCCGTGCAACGCTATGGCGCGGCCTACGCCACCATCCACCGGGCCGATCTGCAGCAATTGCTGCGGGAAGCCGCTCAGACTTATCCGGGCATGCACCTGAACCTGGGCCAGCCCATCGAGAGCTTTTCCGAGACCGACGGCGTGGTCACCGTGCGAACCCGGGCCGGCAAGCTGATAGAAGGCGATGCCCTGGTCGCCGCCGATGGCGTGCGCAGCGTTCTGCGCCAGCAGTTGCTGGGCGACGGCCCGCCGCGTGTCACCGGGCACCTGGCCTACCGCGCCCTGGTGCACCAGGCCCAGTTGCCCAAGCGCCTGCGGGCCACCGATGTCACGGCCTGGCTGGGCTCGCGCATGCATGCCATCCAGTACCCCGTGCGCCGGGGCGAGCTGCAGAACCTGGTGATCATCATCCAGGGCCCGGCGCCCGAGGATCTGGCGAACTGGGACCATGCGGGCAATCTGGACGATCTGGTGCGGGTGCTGCAGGGCAGTTGCCCCCAGCTGCTGGACCTGGTCCAGCATGTGCCTGCAGCCGGTGGCGACTGGCGGCTGTGGCCGGTGGGGGATCGCCCGCCCGTGCAATCGGCCGCGCAGATGGCGCGCGGCGTGGTGGCCTTGCTGGGCGATGCGGCCCATCCCATGCGCCCCTATCTGGCCCAGGGCGCCGGCATGGCGATTGAAGATGCAGCCGAGCTGCAGCGCGCCCTGTCCATGCACGATCTCGACGTCAACATGCGCCTGCGCCGCTACGCGCTCAACCGCTGGCAGCGCAACGCGCGCGTGCAGGCACGCTCGCAGCGCAACGGCCGCATCTTCCATGCCACGGGTCCCGTGCGCTGGGGGCGTGACCTGTCGCTGCGCCTGCTGGGCTCCCGGCTGATGGATCTGCCCTGGCTGTACCGTGGCGATGGCTCGGCCGCCAACGCCTTGTAGAGGCACAGACTCCGACCGCTAGGCGGCGGATGCCTGGCGCAGCAGCGGCGAGGAGGGCAGGAAACGGAACGCGGTTGACGCGCCCACCAGCGTGGCTGCAATCGAGATCATCACGGCCTTGTAGGGCTCCACGCCCCAGGCCTCGGCCCAGGCGGCGACCCAGCCCGTGAACCATTGCACCAGGGCCACGCCCAGGAACATGGCCATGGTGAACAGCGACAGTGCGCGGCCGGTCATCTCGGGGGGGTAGGAAGCGCGCACATCGGCGTACTGCAGCACCGAATAGCCCGACAGCAGGCCCATGGCGAAGATCAGCGCCACATTGGTCCAGCCATGGTGCAAAAAGGCCATGAGCATGAACAGGCTGCCCATGAGCAGCGAGTAATTGGTGAGCCAGCGCCGGCGCCGTCCTGGGCCGGGGTCCATGCGCCCGAAAATCGCGGGGCTGAACAGCGAGATCATCGATACGACCAGCGCCACATTGCCGCTTTCCACCAGCGAAAAGCCATAGCGATGGATGAGCAGCGGCCCCAGCCACAGGCCGCGCAGCGCCAGAAACGATGCATAGCAGGCCATGGCCAGCAGGACGATGCCCAGCGTGTGCGGCAGCGTGAACAGCTCGGCCATGCGGCGTGCCGCCACACCCCAGCTTTCCCGTGCGGCGGTCTGTGCTCCGCTGCGGGCGGGCTCGTGCACGCGCCACCAGATCAGCAGCCACGACAGGGCCGACATCACGGCCAGCAGCGCAAAGCCCGAGCGCCAGCCGAAATGCTGGACCAGCCAGGCCAGTGGCGTGCCTGTGAACAGCAGCCCCAGTCCACCGACACCCATGCCCACGCCCGACAGAAAGGCAAAGCGGTCCATGGGAAAGTGGCGCGAGATGAACATGGTGCAGGCCAGAAAGGCGGGCGAGCAGCCCACGCCGATCAGCAACTGGCCCACCATCAGCCAGCCGTAGTTGGGTGCGGCGGCGGACAGTGCCGATCCCGCAATCGCCAGCGGAAACGACAGCAGCACCGTGCGCCGCAGGCCGTAGAGGTCCATGCCGATGCCCATCAGCAACTGGGCCACGCCGAAGGACAGGCCGAACAGGCCGGCGAAGGCGCCCAGCGACTGGGCCGTGAGCCCGAAATCCTGCTGCAGACCCGTGGCCATGACCGAGGTGATGGTGCGAAAGGCCTGGCTCAGCGCAAAGGCCGAGAGCAGGGACAGCAGCATGGCCCACAGCAGTTGGCTGCGCGGCGGCGGTGCTGCGGGGGAGGTCTGCGAAGCCTCTGTGTGTATGTTGTTGTGTGGGGGCTGTTGTGGCGCTGCGGACACGGTATTTCTCCTGGCGCCGCAGCTTACCCGTTTGCGCGCCTGCGCGCTGTCGCCACCGCAGCGGTCTGCCGTCGGTGGCGCCCGCCAGTTCTTACAGCTCGGTGCGCAGCGCCCAGATTTCGGGGAACAGCACCACGTCCAGCATCTTGCGCAGATAGCTGACGCCGCCGGTGCCGCCCGTGCCGCGCTTGAAGCCGATGACGCGCTCCACGGTCGTCAGGTGGCGGAAGCGCCACAGGCGGAAGGCGTCCTCGATGTCGGCCAGCTTTTCGCCAAGCTGGTACAGGTCCCAGTGCTTGTGGGGATCGCGGTAGACGGTGATCCAGGCCTGCTTGACGCCCTCGCTGGCCTCGTAGGGCTGGGTCCAGTCGCGCTCCAGCCGGTCGGCGGGCACGTCGATGCCCTCGCGCGCCAGCAACTGCAGGGAGACGTCGTAGAGCGAGGGCGAGCGCCATGCCGCCTCCACCTGGGCCAGCAGGTCGGGCCGGTGGGCATGGGGCTGGAGCATGGCGGCGTTCTTGTTGCCCAGGGAGAACTCGATGCAGCGGTACTGGTAGCTCTGGAAGCCGCTGGAGTTGGCCAGGTAGGGGCGCATGGCCGTGTACTCGGGCGGGGTCATGGTGGACAGCACGGTCCAGGCGCTGACCAGTTGCTCCATGATGCGGCTCACGCGGGCCAGCATCTTGAAGGCGTCGGCACGCGTGCCGCCTGCGATGGCGGCCGTGGCGGCTCGGACCTCATGCAGCATCAGCTTCATCCACAGCTCGCTGGTCTGGTGCTGGATGATGAACAGCATCTCGTCATGCGCGGGCGACAGCGGATGCTGTGCCGTGAGGATCTGGTCCAGGTGCAGGTAATCGCCATAGCTCATGGACTGGCTGAAGTCCAACTGGGCGCGCTCCTCTTTGACGATGGATTCGGTGCGGCCGGGGCTGTTCATGGGGCAGCCGGAGTGTTCGGTGGTCATGTGGGAGTCTCGCAAGTCTCGACGCGGAAAATGCAGGGCGCAGCGTAACCGAATCCCGCGCTGAAATCCTGCGGGTTGCAAGAAGCGGGATGCGCGGGTGCTCCGGGCTGCGTAGAGTAGGGCATCCGATGACCCAGAAAGACATGCCGTGTCCAACCAAGCCATGAATCAAGCCAGCGATGCCACTGCCAACCCCACGGCCCTGGTGGCCCGATGCTGCCGCTGGCTGGAGACCGAGGAGCCCCCACCCGCCCTGGGCCAGCTGGCCGAACGCTCGGGCCTGAGCCCCTGGCAGCTGCACCGATTGTTCAAGCAGGCCACGGGCCTCACGCCCAAGGCCTATGCCAAGGCCCATCGCGCGCATGCCCTGCGCGCGGCGCTGCAGCCGGGCCAGAGCGACTCGGTCACCGATGCGGCCTACTCCAGCGGCTATGCGGCCAGCAGCAGTTTCTATCGCGACGCAGGCGCCATGCTGGGCATGGCGCCCGGCGACTACCGGCGCGGCGGCATGCGCCAGACCATCCGCTTTGCCGTGGCCGAATGCACGCTGGGCAGCATCCTCGTGGCCAGTACCGAGCGCGGCGTGTGCTGCGTGCTGCTGGGCGACGACGCCGAGGCCCTGGTGCAGGACCTGCAGCAGCGCTTTCCGCTGGCCGAGCTGGTGGGCGGCGATGCGGGCTTCGAGCACACCGTGGCCCAGGTCGTGGCCCTGGTCGAGCAGCCGCGCCGCGGCCTGGCGCTGCCGCTGGATGTGCAGGGCACGGTCTTCCAGCAGCGCGTGTGGCAGGCGCTGTGCGCCATTCCGGCCGGCCAGACCCTGAGCTATTCGGAACTGGCACTGCGCCTGGGCATGCCCACGGGCGCGCGCGCCGTGGCCAGCGCCGTCGCTGCCAACCCGATTGCCGTGGCCGTGCCCTGCCACCGCGTGGTGCGCAACGATGGCAGCATCTCCGGCTACCGCTGGGGCGTGGAGCGCAAGCGTGCCCTGCTGCTGCGCGAGGCGCGCCAGGCGCAGGAGGCCGCTGGCCGGGAGACGGGGCGGGAGAGCGGCCGAGCCCCGCTGCGCCAGGCCGGCAAGGCATGAGCGGGCGGCGTGGCGGCCACAGCCATGGCGCAGAGCAGCAACTGACACTGCCGGCCGGCTACCGCATGAACGAGTTCTGGGGCTTTCACCGGCGCGATGCCCAGCGCCTGTCCGAATGCGATCTGCAGGACGGCGACACCATCCGCATGCACAAGGGCCTGATGTGGAAAGGCCTTCCCACGCTGCTCACCCTGGAGCTGACGCAGCATTGCGAAGAGGCGGCCGTGGTGCAGGCCCGATGGCGCCTGCCCGCCGATGCAGGCGCCATCGCCGGCATGGACGATGTGCTGGCCGCCATGCTGCGGCGCATGTTCGGACTGTCCCAGGATGTGGGCGAATTCGAGCGCCGTTTTGGCCGCCATGCGCGGCTGGGGCCGCTGCTGGCGCGCCAGCGTGGCCTGCATGTGCCGGCGGCCTGCACGCCCTGGGAGGCGCTGAGCTGGGCCGTCACCGGGCAGCAGATCAGCGTGGCGGCAGCCGTGTCGCTGCGCCGCCGCCTGATCGCTGCAGCCGGCCAGCCGGTGGCGCTGCACGATGGCCATGCCGACGCGCCGCAGCAGCTGTGGTGCATGCCGGAGGCCGCCCAGCTGGCGCAGCTCGGTGAGGAGGATTTGCGCGCCGCTGGCTTTTCGCGGAGCAAGACGCACACGCTGCGCCTGCTGGCGCAGGCCGTGCAGTCGGGTGAATTGCCGCTGGACGACTGGGCGGCCCTGCCTGAACTGCCGGTGGCCGAGATCCGCGAGCGGCTGCTGGCCCTCAAGGGCATAGGCCCGTGGACCGTGAACTACATGCTTCTGCGCGGCTATGGCCACCTGGACGGCCCGCTGCACGGCGATGTGGCCGTGCGCCGGGCCCTGGCCCTGCTGCTGAAGACGGACGCCATGGACGCGGTGCAGACCGAGTTGTGGCTGCGGGACTTCGCACCCTGGCGCGCCCTGGTCGCGGCCCATCTCTGGGCCTCGCTGTCGTCCACGGCGTTCTGAGCGCCGGGCTCCAGGCTTCAGGTCACCGCATTGATGCGGTTGAACTCCGGCTTGCGCCATTCGCCCGATTCCAGCACCTGGCGCAGGTGCTCCACGGCATGCCAGACATCTTCGAATCCCACGTACAGCGGCGTGAAGCCGAAGCGCAGGATGTCCTTGTGCAGGCCCGTGCCGTCGCCTTTGCGGAAGTCGCCGATCACGCCGCGCGCGATCAGCGCCTGCACGATGGCATAGGCGCCGCTGTCCTTGCCATCCACGCCCAGTCCCTCCTCGCGCGTCAGGCAGACCTGGGAGCCGCGCCGGCCGTGCTCGCGCGGCGTGGCCAGGCCCAGGCCGTGGCCCTGGCAGCGTTCCTCGACCAGGGCGATGAACAGGTCGGTCAGCGCCAGCGACTTGTTGCGCAGCGCGTCCATGCCGCCCAGCGGCTCCACGGCCGTGAACACGTCCAGGCCGCACTGCAGCACGCTCAGGCTGACCATGGGCTGGGTGCCGCACAGGTAGCGCTGTATGCCCTGGGCCGGGTGGTAGTCCGGCACGAACTTGAAAGGCTCGGCATGGCCGAACCAGCCCGACAGCGGCTGCCAGAAGCGGTTGATCAGGCGCGGGTTGGCCCAGACAAAGGCCGGCGCGCCCGGGCCGCCGTTGAGGTACTTGTAGCTGCAGCCAATGGCGAAGTCGGCATTCGCGCCCTTGAGATCGACAGGCACGGCACCCGCGCTGTGGCAGAGGTCCCAGACGCAGAGAATGCCCTTGCCCTGCGCGGCAGCCGTCACGGCAGCCATGTCGTGCATGGCGCCCGTGCGGTAGTTGACATGGGTGAGCATGCAGATGGCCACCTCGTCGGTCAGCGCGCCGGCAATTTCCTCGGGTTCGAGCAGCACCAGCTCCAGGCCGTATTCCTGGCAGACCGACTGGGCGATATAGAGGTCGGTGGGGAAGTTGCTGCGCTCGCTGATCAGGCGCTTGCGCTGCGGCGCGTCCTCGCGCGCGATGCGGGCCGCCGCTGTCAGCACCTTGTAGAGGTTGATGGAGGCCGTGTCGGTGAACACCAGCTCACCCGCGCCCACGCCCAGCCAGGGGGCGAACTGGTCGCCCAGTCGCTGGGGCAGGCTGATCCATCCGGCATCGTTCCACGAGCGGATCAGGCCCTGCGCCCATTCCTGCTGCACCACCTCGGCCACGCGCGCGGCGGCGGCGCGGGGGCTGGCGCCCAGCGAATTGCCGTCAAGGTAGATCACTCCTTCGGGCAGCATGAATTGGTCGCGCAGGGCGCGCAGCGGGTCTTGCGCATCGAGGGTGAGGCAGTCTTGCAGGCTCGTCACGGGGTCTCCTTGGGTATCGAAAAGGCGAAAGGCGCGGGCAGGGCCGGCGCCGCAATGCGGGCAGGGATCAGGCCAGGGCGCGCAGCACGGCGCGCACGGGCGAGGCATCGGCCTCGACCAGCTTGAGCGGCAGGGCGATGAGCTCGTAGTCGCCCTCGGCCACCTCGTCCAGCACCAGGTTCTCCAGCACGCGCAGGCCGCGCCGGCGGATCACCTGGTGGCTGTCCAGGCTCTTGCTGCTGGCCGGGTCGATGCTGGCCGTGTCAATGCCGATGAGCTTCACGCCCAGGTCGGCCAGCCGCTCGACCGTGGCCGGTGCATAGGCTGCCAGTTCCTGGTCCCAGGTGGTGGGGGCGCGCTCGTAGGTGCGCACCAGCACGCGTGCCGGAAGATGCTCCACGGCGTGGGCGATGTGCTCCCATTCGACCAGCGGCCCCTTGCCGATGGAGTGGATCACGCGGCAGGGGCCGAGGAAGGCGTCGAGATCCACGTTGCCGATGGATGCCCCGTCGGCGTCATAGTGCAGCGGTGCATCGGCATGCGCTCCCACATGGGGCGACAGCGTGATGGCGCTGACATTGACCGGGCAGCCCGGCCCGATGGTGGCGCACCACTGCTGGCTGTAGGCCGTGTCGCCGGGAAAGACGGGGCTGGCGGCCTGCACGGCCGGGGAGATGTCCCAGAGTCTGCGGGTCATGGCTTCAGTCCTTTTTGCGCGCTTGTGCGCGGGGCCGGTACCACAGCGCGTACACCAGGGCCAGCAGGCCCAGGAAGGGCAGGCCCGTGAGCAGCGTCATGTGGAAGACCTCGGTGAAATAGGTGGTGACGATCACGCCCAGCATCAGCGCGGCGCCGGCCAGCGTGAACAGCGGAAAGCCCCACATGCGGAACTGCAGGCGCTGGCCCGGATGCTCGCGCGACCAGCGCGCGCGGAAGAACAGATGGGTCACGAAGATCATGAACCAGGTGAACATGGCGCCGAACATGGACACGGACATCATCCACAGCAGCGAGCCCTCGGGCTTCCACAGGTTCACGGCCACGGCCACGGCAATGCCCAGGCAGGAGATGGCAATTGCCGCCACGGGCACGCCCCGGCTGTTCAACCGCCCGAACACCGAGGGCGCATAGCCGCCGCGCGACAGGCTGAACATCATGCGCGAGGTCACATACAGCTGGCTGTTCATGGCCGACAGCGCGGCCACCAGCACTACGAAGTTGATGATGCTGGCAGCGCCCGGGATGCCGATGATCTCCATCACCTTCACGAAGGGGCTCTTGTCCGTGCCGGCCTGCTGCCAGGGCACGATGGCCAGCATCAGCGCGATCGTGGCCAGGTAGAAGATCACCAGGCGCGCCATGGTGGTGCGAAAGGCCCGGGTGATGGCGCGCTTGGGGTCCTCGGCCTCGCCGGCCGCCACGGCCACGGCCTCCAGGCTCAGGTAGCTGAAGATGGCGATGATCACGGCCACCCAGGTGCCCCACAGGCCCTTGGGGAAGAAGCCGCCATCGGCCGTGTAGTTGAAAAAGCCGATGCCCTGGGGCTGCGAGCCGAACACCACCCAGGCGCCGCTCAGGATGAAGGCCACGATGGCGATGATCTTGACCATGGAAAAGCCGTACTCCACCTGGCCGAAGGCCTTGACGCTGCTGGCGTTGACGGCCACCAGCGCGCCCGAGAACACCAGCACCCAGATCCAGCGCGGCACGTCCGGGAACCAGTAGCCCATGTAGATGCCGATGGCCGTCACCTCCATGCCCACGGCCAGCACCACGGCGGCCCAGTAGGCATAGCGGACCATGAAGCCGGCCAGCGGGCTGATGTAGTGCTCGGCATAGGCGCCGAACGAGCCCGAGGTCGGGTGGGCCACCGTCATCTCGGCCAGGCAGCCCATGAGCAGCAGCGAGATCAGCGCGCCGATGGCATAGCTGACCAGCACGCTGGGGCCGGCGAAGCCGATGGCGAAGGCGCTGCCCATGAACAGGCCGGTGCCGATGGCGCCGCCAATGGCGATCATCACCATCTGGGCGGCGGACAGCTGCTGGCGCAGGCCGGTTTCTCGTTGCTGAATGTCTTGGAAGGCGGCCATGGTGCGCGGCAGGTGGGGGCTGAAAGCGGAAGGCGTAAGTATCTGCGCTTTCACCGCCGGCCCCGGGCTGGCCGCTGCAAAACCATGGGAGGGTCCGGCTCAGGTGCGGCCGGGCCAGGTACCGGCCTAGGCTCCGCGTGCGTAGCAGCCCGGCGTCAGCGCATGGTGTGCCTTGAAGGCGCGCTGCAGGTGCGCCTGGTCGGCAAAGCCCATGGCATAGGCCGCATCGGACAGCGCCGCGCCCGTGGCCAGCAGGCGGCGCGCGCCGTTGATGCGCAGGTTCAGGCGGTAGCTGCCGGGCGTCATGCCCGTGGCCGCCTTGAAGCGGCGGATGAAGCGCGTGGCGCTCATGCCGCATTCCTGGGCCAGGGACTGCACGGTCAGGCCCGCATCGGGCCCCGCATGCAGGCGCTGCAGTGCGGGGGCCAGGGCCGCCGCGTCGCCGGGCAGGGGTGCGGCTGCGGGCTGGGCACAGCGGTCCAGCAGGTGCTCCAGGCCCAGGGCCAGGCGGTCGGCGGCCGCCGTGCCATCGACGGGGCGGCACAGGCCATCCACCAGGCGGGCAATGTCCGCATCCGTGAGCGTGCGTCGGGGAAAGCGCAGCGCGGCCACGCCCAGCCGCGCGTGCAGCCAGTCGGCATCGACAAACAGCATGCGGTAGGACCACGGCGCTCCAGGGTCGGGATTGCAGGCATGCCAGGCGCCGGGCTCGATCAGCACCACGCCGCCCGCCTCCACAGGCTGCGGTCCGTGGGCATGGTGGAACACGGTACGGCCCGCGTCCACGATGCCGATCGAGTACTCGGCATGCATGTGCAGCCGAAAGCAATGCGGTGAGCGCGCGCTGTCGCGCAGCTCGGCCCAGGGGGCGGCCGGATGGCGGTGGAAGCGGTGGGGCGAGGTTGAAGTCATGGCGGCCAGCCATCATGCCAGCATGGCCGCCACGCTGGCGACCAGCAGCAGGGCCAGCAGGCGGTGGAACAGGCGCTGGCGGCGTTCGGTGCGCAGCCAGCCCGAAAGCAGCTGCCCCAGCAGTGCCCAGCTACCGACCCCCACCAGGCAGGCCAGCAGCGAGATGGCGCAAAACTGCAGCAGCGCCCACGGCGCATTCGCGTGGGGCAGCACGAACAGGCCCACGCCGGCCAGCGCCACCAGCCAGGCCTTGGGGTTGAGCGTCTGCACGGCCGTTCCCTGCAACAGCGCTTGCAGCAGGGCCTGCAGCGGGCGCTGCGATCCGGCCTGCTGCTGCGCACCGGCCTGGCCCACAGGTGTGTTGGCCAGCCGCCAGGCCAGCCACAGCAGATAGGCGGCGCACAGCCACTGTGCGGCCGTGGACAGCTGCGGCAGCGTCTGCAGCAGCCACTGTGCGCCCTGGCCCATGACCCAGACCACGGCCGCATAGCTGGCGCTGGCGCCCAGCACGTAGGCGGCAGAGACCAGGCGTGAGCGGGCTGCGCCGTGGCGCAGGGCCAGCACATTGACGGGGCCGGGCGTGATGGCGCCGACGAGGGTGAAGACGCCCATGGCGAGCAGCGAGGAGGACATGAGATTTCGCGCGGACGCAGGACTGCACAAGGCCCGCAGTCTCGTCCCGCACGCCGCCCCTGTATTGAACGCAATTGCGGGGCGCCGGCATGTCCGTCACATCCTCTAGGGGAGCATGGCGTAGGCCACGATCTCCAGCTTCATCCCCGGTACCACCAGCGCCGAAATCCCCATGCTGGAGCGGTTGGGGTAGGGCGCCTCGAAGAACTCGCGGTACACGGCGTCGATGGCCGGCATGTCGGCCACGTCGGTCATGTAGATCAGCACCTGGGTCACATGCGCCAGCGTGCCGCCTGCGGCCTGCAGCGCATTGCGCAGGTTGGTGAAGGTCAGGCGCGCCTGCTGTTCGATGGGGCCGGTGTCGATGCTGCCGTCGGGCCGCACGGGGCCGTGGGCCGTGAACAGCATCTGGCCGCTGGCCTTGACGGCCCAGGAGAAGGGCTGCTTGAGCGGCGGCAGTCCCACGTCGATGATTTGCTTCATGGATTTCCTTGTGTTTTGACTACATGCGAAGGCATGGTGTTCTTGCGTCGGAAACTTGGCGCGGCCCATCGGCGGACGCCGAGCAAGGGCCGTCCCGCAGCGATGGTGTCGTCCCGCGCCCGCGCAGCGAGAGCGGGGGAAGCGGCAAAGCCGCTCAGGGGTCACAGTTTCGTTCTCACGGACCAGATTTCGGGGAACAGCACCACGTCCAGCATCTTGCGCAGATAGCTGACGCCGCCGGTCCCACCCGTGCCGCGCTTGAAGCCGATGACGCGCTCCACTGTGGTCACATGGCGAAAGCGCCACAGGCGGAAGGCGTCCTCGATGTCGGCCAGCTTTTCGCCGAGCTGGTACAGGTCCCAGTGCGACTGCGGGTCGCGGTAGACCTGGGCCCAGGCGGCCTCGACCTCGGGGCTGGCCGTGTAGGGCTGGGTCCAGTCGCGCGCCAGGTGCCCGGCAGGAATGGCCAGCCCCTGGCGTGCCAGCAGGCGCAGGGCCTCGTCGTACAGGGAAGGTGCGCGCCATGCGGCATCCACCCGGGCCAGCAGGTCGGGTCGGTGGGCATGGGGCTGGAGCATGGCGGCATTCTTGTTGCCCAGCGCGAACTCGATGCAGCGGTACTGGTAGCTCTGGAAGCCGCTGGAGCTGGCGAGATACGGGCGCATGGCCGTGTACTCGGTAGGCGTCATGGTGGCCAGCACGGACCAGGCGCCGACCAGCTGCTCCATGATGCGGCTCACGCGGGCCAGCATCTTGAAGGCATCGGCATGGCGGTCGGCCGCCACGGCGGCCGTGGCCGCGCCCAGCTCGTGCAGCATGAGCTTCATCCACAGCTCGCTGGTCTGGTGCTGGATGATGAACAGCAGCTCGTCATGCGTGGGCGACAGCAGTTGCTGTGCACCCAGGATGGCGTCCAGTTGCAGGTAGTCGCCATAGCTCATGGACTGGCTGAAATCCAGCTGCGCCCTTTCCTCGGCGACGATGCGCTCGGTCAGGCCTCCCTGGACGGGGCAGCCGCTCATTGCGGTGCCTCCAGCACCGTGGCAATGGCGTCGGCCACGTACTGCACGTTGGCGGCGGACAGGCCAGACATGCACATGCGGCCCGAGCGGATCAGGTATACGCCGTGCTCGTCGCGCAGGCGGTGGACCTGGGGCTCGCTGATGCCGGTGTAGCTGAACATGCCGCGCTGGGTCAGCAGGAAGCCGAAGTCGCGCCGCTCGCCAAAGCGTTCATGCAGCGCGCTGTGCAGCTGGGCGCGCATGTCCTTGATGCGGCCGCGCATCTGCGCCAGCTCCTGCGCCCATTGGGCGCTCAGTTCGGGCGACGCCAGCACCTGCTGCACCAGGCGCGCGCCACGGGTGGGGGGCGAGGAATAGTTGCTGCGCACCGTGGCCTTGAGCTGGCCCAGCACATTGCCGGCCGTGGCCGCGTCGCTGCAGACCACGCTGAGGCCGCCCACGCGTTCGCCATACAGCGAGAAGTTCTTGGAAAACGAATTGGCCACAAAGGCCTGGGCGCCCGCATCGGCCAGGGCGCGCACGGACCAGGCGTCTTCATCGAGCCCATCGCCAAAGCCCTGGTAGGCCATGTCCACGAAGGGGATCAGGCCGCGCTCCACGATCACGGGGATCAGTTGCTGCCACTGCTCGCGCGACAGGTCCACGCCCGTGGGGTTGTGGCAGCTGGCATGCAGCAGCACCACGCTGCCCGAGGGCAGTTCGCGCAGTGTCTGCAGCATGGCGTCGAAGCGCAGGCTGCCCGTGGCCGCGTCGTAGTAGGGGTAGCTGTGGGTGCGCAGGCCCGCGCCCTGGAAGATGGCCAGGTGGTTGTCCCAGGTGGGATCGCTGAGCCAGACCTCGGCGTCGGGGAAATAGTGCTTGATGAAGTCCGCACCCAGCTTGAGCGCGCCCGAGCCGCCCAGGGTCTGCACGGTGGCGATGCGCTGCGCGCGCACGGCCTCGTGCTCAGCGCCGAACACCAGGTTCTGCACCAGCTGGCGGTAGGGAGCAATGCCTTCGATGGGCAGGTAGCCGCTGGGGCTTTGCTCGCGGGCCAGGACATCGCCAGCCTGCCGCACGGAGTCCAGCACGGGCAGGCGGCCGGCCTCGTCGAAATACAGGCCGATGCTCAGGCTGACCTTGTCGGCGCGCGGGTCCTGCTGAAAGGCTTCCATCAGCGACAGGATGGGATCTCCGGGGTAGGGCGGGACGTGGCTGAACATCGAGGCGCGGGCGGTATCGAGGGGGGCAAGAGTCGTCATGTTTCTAAGGTAGGGAGAAAAACGGAAGGCCGGATGTCACCGGGCCTGGGCCTGGGTTGGGGTATTGGCTTGAGAAGCGGCTGCGGTCTGGCCGGCCGGCTTGCGGTACCAGATGGCGTAGATGGCGCCCAGCAGCAGCAGGAAGGGCAGGCCGGTGAGCACGGTCAGGCGGAACACGTCGGTGAACAGCGTGGACACCAGGGCGGCCAGCATCAGAGCCGCGCCCAGCAGCGTCAGCACCGGAAAGCCCCACATGCGGAAGGCCAGCGGCTTGTTGCCCTGGCGCACCCAGTGGATGCGGAAGAACAGGTGGGTCACGAAAATCATGAACCACGTGAACATGGCGCCGAACATGGCCACGGCCATCATCAGCATGAAGGACTGCTCGGGATTGATGATGTTGAACAGGGTGGCCACGGCAATGCCCAGGCAGGACAGCAGCAGCGCCGGCAGCGGCACGCCGCGCGAGTTCACGCGGCCCAGCACGGCGGGCGCATGGCCGGCGCGCGAGAGGCTGAACATCATGCGGGTGGTGATGTACAGCTGGCTGTTCATGGCCGACAGGGCAGCCACCAGCACCACGAAATTGACCACGCTGGCCGCGCCGGGCAGGCCGATGATCTCCATCACCTTCACGAAGGGGCTGCCGTCCTTGCCGGCGGCCGACCACGGCACGATGGCCAGCATCAGCGCGATCGTGGCCAGATAGAACACCACCAGGCGCACCATGGTGGAGCGGAAGGCGCTGGTGACTGCGCGCTGCGGGTCCTTGGCCTCGCCGGCGGCCACGGCGATCATCTCGATGCTCAGGTAGCTGAAGATGGCGATGATCACGCCCACCCAGGTGCCCCACAGGCCGTTGGGGAAGAAGCCGCCGTTGTTGACGTAGTTGGCAAAGCCCACGCCGGCCGGGCGGGTGCCGAACACCACCCAGGCGCCGACCACGATGAAGGCCACGATGGCGATGATCTTGATCATGGAGAAGCTGTACTCCACGGCACCGAAGGCCTTGACGCTCATCATGTTCACGCCGATCAGCGCGCCCGAGAAGATCACCACCCAGGCCCAGCGCGGCACCTCGGGGAACCAGTAGCCCATGTACAGGCCCACGGCCGTCACCTCGGTGCCCACGGCCAGCACCACGCAGGCCCAGTAGGCATAGCGCACCACGAAGCCGGCCCAGGGGGCGATGTAGTGCTCGGCATAGGCGCCGAACGAGCCCGAGGTCGGGTGGGCCACCGTCATCTCGGCCAGGCAGCCCATCAGCAGCAGCGAGATCACCGCGCCGATGGCATAGCTGATCAGCACGCTGGGCCCGGCGAAGCCGATGGCAAAGCCGCTGCCCAGGAACAGGCCGGTGCCGACGGCACCGCCGATGGCGATCATGGTCATCTGTCCGGCGGACAGCTGCTGTTGGAGTCCGGCTTCGCGCTGGACGATGTCTTCGAAGGCTGGCATGGGTTGTTGTCTCCGTTGCTGTGGGGGGCT
Source organism: Delftia sp. SD018 (assembly GCF_017355445.1). Taxonomy (NCBI): domain Bacteria; kingdom Pseudomonadati; phylum Pseudomonadota; class Betaproteobacteria; order Burkholderiales; family Comamonadaceae; genus Delftia; species Delftia sp. SD018. The sequence continues at coordinate 94,434 of NZ_JADDRN010000014.1, read as the reverse complement.
TCGGAGGCGGATGCTAGTTACGGCCTTCGCAGGGCGTTTAGTAGTTATCCCTAAATACGCTTGATCTTGGATAAGTTATTCTGTGAAACATGAATTCATAGGTGGTTTATGTCAATCGAGATCGACAGAACGGACCGGCTGCTGATCCGCGCCTTGCAGGACAACGCGCGGCTGACCTCGGGCGAATTGGCGCAACGCGTGCACTTGTCGCAATCGCCGTCGTGGCGGCGCATCAAGCGGCTGGAGGATGAGGGCGTGATCACCGGCTACCACGCCGCGCTGAGCCGGCGCGCCATCGGCTTTGGCGTGCTGGCCTTCGTGATGGTGGGCATAGACCATCAGAACGAGGAGTCATCGCGCCACTTCCAGGAAGCGGTCTGCGCCATTCCCGAGGTCGTGATGTTCCACGGCATCTCGGGGCCGGAAGACTTCCTGCTGGTCGTCGTGGCGCGCGATCTCGATGCCTATTCGGACCTGCTGCTCACCCGCCTGCACCGGCTGCCCGGCGTGCGCCAGGTGCACACGCATTTCTCGCTGCAGGAGTTCAAGGGGCAGTTGGCGGGGCTGCCCGTGGAATAGCGGCTGGTGGTGGCGGCTGTTGGCGCCTGGCTGGTTGCTACAGCAGGCCGCTGTCCAGCGCCTGCATGCCATGGCGCACGCGCACGCGGTTGCAGGCATCGCTGCCGGCCGCAAATTCGCGGCAAGGCGAGGGCCGCCACTCGTAGATGCCGCAATGGGCCTTCTCGCCCACCTTGCCCACCAGCGCTGCGCAGCGCGGGCGCGACCAGTCCGTGCCGCGCATGCGGCAGGTGTAGTCGGTGACTTCCTCGATCAGCCCGGCCGGTACGCGACCGCCATGCTCCTGCGACTCGTGCACGGAAAAGTCCACGCGGAACGATGCGCAGCAGGCGCCGCAGCTCAGGCAGGGATGGGTCATGGCGTGGGCAAGCAGGTGCAGGTGCGGATCGTGGGAGCGCGATTGTCGCGCGCACGCGTGCGGGGCGCCTGGAACCGGCCAAAAACCATGACGGCCATTTGGCAAGACCCTGCCTCTTACTCCGATACCATGCGCGGGCTTCCCACGGGGATTCGATCAAAATCAAAATGAGAATAAAAATCAGTTGATACAACACGCCATGCATTCGATGAATCCCGGGACGGACGCCACGGCTCCGTCCGCGCTGTCCGCGCCTCCCAGCTCTCCAAGCCCGGCCACCGCTGCGGCCATCACCCTGGATGCGCTGCCGCGCCAGGTTCCGGCGCGCGTGGTCGAACTCCATGCGGCGCGCGATGCCGTCGAGCAGGAACTGCTGCTGCGCCTCATGGAAATCGGTTTCCTGCCGGGCGAGCCCGTTCGCATCCTGGCCGCAGGCTTTCCTGGCGACGACCCGCTGGCCGTGCGCGTGGGCCAGGCCACGTTCGCGCTGCGCCGCCATGAGGCGGCCCTGGTGCGCGTGGCGCCGGAGGCGGTGGCATGAGCGCGTCGTCCTCTCCCAAGCTCATCCAGCCGCTGCAGCCTGCCCAGGGTGGCGGCGGCAGCGGTGATTCCGCATTGCGCCTGGCCTTGCTGGGCAACCCCAACTGCGGCAAGACAGCCTTGTTCAACCTGCTGACCGGCGCACGCCAGAAGGTGGCCAACTACGCGGGCGTGACCGTGGAGCGCAAGGAAGGCTGGCTGAGCACGGCCAGCGGCCGGCGTGTGCGCGTGCTGGACCTGCCGGGCACCTACAGCCTGCACGCCCACAGCGAGGACGAACGCATCACGCGCGACATCGTCTCGGGCCGCCACGCGCGCGAGGCGCCTCCCGAACTGCTGGTCTGCGTCACCGACGCCACCCACCTGCGCCTGAACCTGCGCCTGGTGCTGGAAGCCCAGCGCCTGGGCCTGCCCATGCTGCTGGTGCTCAACATGAGCGACATGGCCAGGCGCCAGGGCATCGATATCGACCGCGAGGCGCTGTCACGCGCCCTGGGTATGCCCGTGCTGTCCACGGTGGGTGTGCGCCAGGACGGCGCACGCGAGCTGCTGCAATGGCTGGACGGCCCCGAAGCCCGCGCCCTGGCAGCGCCGCAGCTGCAGGCCCCGGCCCGCCCGGGCGATGCGCGCGAGCAGGTGCTGGCCCTGCACCAGCAGGTGGCCCGCATCATGGCCGACTGCGTCAAGGAGCCCGTGGTGGACACCCGGCGTGATGACCGCATCGACGCCGTGGTGCTGCACCCGCTGTGGGGCATGCTGCTGCTGGCGGCCACGCTGTTCCTGATGTTCCAGGCCGTGTTCAGCTGGGCGCAGCCGCTGATGGACGGCATCGAGGGCGGCGTCTCGGCCGTCTCGGCCCTGGTCAACGAGCACATGCCCGAAGGCGCGCTGCGCAGCCTGCTGGCCGACGGCGTGATCGCGGGCACCGGCGCCGTGCTGGTCTTCCTGCCGCAGATCCTGATCCTGTTCCTGTTCATCCTTGCACTCGAGGATTCGGGCTACCTGCCGCGCGCCGCCTTCATGCTGGACCGCATCATGGGCAAGGTCGGCCTGTCGGGCCGCTCCTTCATTCCGCTGCTGTCCAGCTTCGCCTGCGCCGTGCCCGGCATCATGGCCACGCGCTCCATCACCAGCTGGCGCGACCGCCTGGTGACGATCATGATCGCGCCGCTGATGACCTGCTCGGCGCGCCTGCCGGTCTATGCGCTGCTGATCAGCGCCTTCATTCCCGAGCGCACCGTGGGCGGCATCTTCAACCTGCAGGGCCTGGTGCTGTTCGCGCTGTACGTGGCCGGCATCGCCAGCGCCATGGCCGTGGCCGGCGTGGCCAAGTTGGCCGGCCGCAGCGCCGGACCCACGCCGCTGCTGATGGAGCTGCCCTCCTACCGCTGGCCCAGCCCGCGCAGCCTGGCCCTGGGCCTGTACGAGCGCGCCATGATCTTCCTGCGCCGCGTGGGCGGCATCATCCTGACCGTGAGCATCGTGCTGTGGTTCCTGGCCAGCTACCCGGCGCCGCCCGATGGCGTCACCGAAGCGGCCATCCGCTACAGCTTTGCGGGCCGCATCGGCGGCTGGCTGGAGGTGGTGCTGGCGCCGATCGGCTTCAACTGGCAGATCGCCATCGCCCTGGTGCCCGGCATGGCCGCGCGCGAGGTGGCCGTCAGCGCCATGGGCACGGTCTATGCCCTGTCCGCCGCCAGCGACGAGGCCATGGCCGAGCAACTGGGCCCGCTGATCGCCCACACCTGGTCTATGGCCACGGCGCTGTCGCTGCTGGCCTGGTTCGTGTTCGCGCCCCAGTGCATCTCCACGCTGGCCGCCGTGCGGCGCGAGACCAACGGCTGGCGCTATCCGCTGCTGATGACCGGCTATCTGTTCGCGCTGGCCTACCTTGCCAGCTTCATCACCTACCGCGTGGCCATCGCATTGGGCGCGGGCTGAAAGGAACAAGCACCATGTGGCAGAACATCATCGTCGGGCTGATCGTGGCCCTGGCCGGCGTGTCTCTGGTCTGGCGCTATCTGCCCGCGCGCTGGCGCCAGAAGGCCGGGCAGATGCATCCGGCACTGGCGCCCAAGGATGCGGGCGGCTGTGGCGGCTGCAGTGCCTGCGGCGGGGACAGTTGCGCACCGGACAAGCGGGGGCCGTAAGGCCACGGCCCGAACTTCCGCCGGGAAAAAAGAATGCCTGCAGGCGCAAAGCCTGCAGGCATTCTTTTTTGAGCGGACTGCGTTGTCAGTTCGGCTGGCGGCCCAGCAGCAGGTATTCCATCAGAGCTTTCTGCACATGCATCCGGTTCTCCGCCTCATCCCAGACCACGGACTGCGGCCCGTCGATGACCTCGGCCTCCACTTCCTCGCCGCGGTGGGCGGGCAGGCAGTGCATGAACAGGGCATCGCCACGTGCTGCGGCCATCATTTCGGCGTCCACGCACCAGTCGGCAAAGGCCTTCTTGCGGGCTTCGTTCTCGGCCTCGTAGCCCATGCTGGTCCACACGTCGGTGGTCACCAGGTCGGCGCCCTTGCAGGCGTCCAGCGGGTCCTTGAAGACCTTGTAGCAGCCCTCGCGCGGGGTCTTGCCGCCAAAGGCCAGCTTCTCGTCCACCTCGTAGCCGCCCGGCGTGCTGACGTGGACGGTGAAGCCCAGCAGGTCGGCCGCCTGCAGCCAGGTGTTGGCCATGTTGTTGCCGTCACCGACCCAGGCGACGGTCTTGCCCTGGATCGAGCCGCGGTGCTCGATGAAGGTGAAGATGTCGGCCAGGATCTGGCAGGGGTGGAACTCGTTGGTCAGGCCGTTGATGACGGGAACGCGCGAGTATTCGGCAAAGCGCACGATCTTGTCCTGGCCATAGGTGCGGATCATCACCAGGTCGGTCATGCGGCTGATGACGCGTGCGCTGTCCTCGATGGGCTCGGCGCGGCCCAGCTGGCTGTCGCCCGTGGTCAGGTGGACCACCGAGCCGCCGAGCTGGTACATGCCCGCCTCGAAGCTCACGCGGGTGCGCGTGCTGGCCTTCTCGAAGATCATGGCCAGCGTGCGGTCGCTGAGCGTGTGGTGCTTTTCGTAGCCCTTGAACTTCTTCTTGATCAGGGCCGCGCGTTCGAGCACATAGGCGTACTCGTCGGCCGTGAAGTCGGAAAACTGCAGATAGTGCTTGATGGCAGTCATAGGCAGGTACTCATTCGGACAGGAATTGCACGATCAGGGGCTTGAGCTTGGCGACCACTTCGTCGGCTTCGGCCTCGGTCATGATCAGCGGCGGCACCAGGCGCACCACGGTGTCGGCGGTCACGCTGAACAGCAGGCCGGCTTCGGCGCCACGGCCCAGCAGGGCGCCGCAGGGCTTGTTCAGCTCGATGCCGATGATCAGGCCCTGGCCGCGCACATCGACCACGCCCTTGACGTCGGCCAGTTCCTTTTGCAGCGTGGCCTTCAGGTGGTCGCCCACCTTGGTGGTGTGGGCCAGCAGGCCGTCCTCTTCCATGATGCGGATGGTTTCGATGCCCGCACGCATGGCCAGCGGATTGCCGCCGAAGGTGGAGCCATGGTTGCCCGGCTGCAGCACGGTGGCCGCCTTGCCATGGGCCACGACGGCGCCGATGGGCACGCCCGAGCCCAGGCCCTTGGCCAGGGTCATCACGTCGGGGATGATGCCGGCCCACTGGTGGGCGAACCACTTGCCCGTGCGGCCCATGCCGGCCTGGACTTCGTCGAACATCATCAGCCAGCCGTTGGCATCGCACAGTGCGCGCACCTGCTGCATGTACTCGATGCGCATGGGGTGCAGGCCGCCTTCGCCCTGGATGGGCTCCATCATCACGGCCACCACGTCGGGGTTGCCGGCCGTGGCCTTCTGGAGCGCCTCGTAGTCGTTCACCGGCACGCGCAGGAAACCGTCGAGCAGGGGGCCGAAGCCGTCGCGCACCTTGGGGTTGCCCGTGGCCGTCATGGTGGCGATGGAGCGGCCGTGGAAGGCATGCTCGTAGACCACGATCACCGGCTTGGCGATGCCCTTGTCCACGCCGTACTTGCGCGCGATCTTGATGGCGGCCTCGTTGGCCTCCAGGCCCGTGCTGCAGAAGAAGACATTGGTCATCTTCGCGCGCTCGGTCAGCAGCTTGGCCAGCGTTTCCTGGCCGGGCACGTGGTAGTAGTTGGAGGTGTGGATGAGCTTGGCCACCTGGTCCTGCAGCGCAGGCACCAGCTTGGGGTGGTTGTGGCCCAGCGTGTTCACTGCAATGCCGCCCAGCGCATCGAGGTACTGCTTGCCGTTGACGTCCCACACGCGGCAGCCCTGGCCTCGCTCCAGAGCGATCGGTACGCGGCCATAGGTGTTCATCACGTGGGGCGAGGCAGCCTCAATGAAAGCGGTCATTGCAAAAATCTCCTGAGCTGGAAAGTAAACGGCATCCGGGCGTTGCCGCCGCAGATGCCTGAAAAACAGCGAAGCCCGATTCTAGGGGCCGCGCGATGGCCTACCGTTGCGGTTTGCGCATCACAGCCATGCAATGAACCTACGCCACACTTGGGTAGTGCGCTGCAACAAGGCCTCAGCTCTTATATAAGAGATAAAATTCCGGCTTGGCCTGCTGGCAGCGATCCTGCCTGTGGGCTCTGACTTTTTTGAAGGACTTGCGCAAGCAGGATGTGGCAGGGCGCCGTGCCCCTTGGCAGGTCGCCTGTGTTGTTCCTTGTTGCGCAAGTCGTATTTTGGCGTGCATCCTGATGGTCTCTCCCTCCAGCAAAGAACTGTTCATCCAGGGCATCACCCACGAAGGCAAGACTTTCCGGCCCAGCGACTGGGCCGAGCGGCTGGCAGGCGTCATGAGCCAGTTTCGCCCCGGTGGTGCCCAGCGCGGCAGCCACCTGAGCTACTCGCCCTGGTGTGTTCCCACAACGCTCAATGGCGTCAAGTGCGTGGTCGTGCACCGCGACCTGCGCGACTACGAGCCCATGGCCTGGGATTTCTGCCTGAACTTCGCCAAGGACAACAACCTGCAGGTTGCCGAGGCCTGCCTGATACCGGACGAGCCGGCCCGCTGAGGCCGGCTTCTTTTTTTGCGGGTCGTTCCCGTCCGATGTGAAGCGCGCCTGGGGTGCGTTTTTTTTCGCCTGTGCTCCGGAGGGTGGGGATTTTTTGGTGAATCCTGCGGATGCAGGGGCATCGTTCAGGCACAAAAAAACCGCCCGAAGGCGGTTTTTTCGTTCGCTGACAGCGCACCCGTTACAAACGGCAGATGGCCGGAGCCATCCGTGCGGTTGCCTAATTGGATTAGGCGGCGGCCAGGGCCTTGACCTTGGCGGACAGGCGGCTCTTGTCGCGAGCGGCCTTGTTCTTGTGGAAGATGCCCTTGTCGGCGATCGTGTCCAGAACGGATTGGGCTGCGGCAAACAGTTCGGTTGCCTTGGCCTTGTCGCCAGTCAGAACGGCCTTTTCGACCTTCTTGACGGCGGTGCGGTACTTGGAGCGCAGCGAGGTGTTGGCTGCGTTGAGCTTGGTGTCCTGGCGGACGCGCTTGCGGCCGGAGGCGAGACGGGGGTTCTTCTTTGCGGGCTTGGATGCCATGATATGTATTCCTAGTGTCTGAGGATGTTGTCGGCGAAGCGCGGGATTATAGCACGCAGCCCGGACGGGGCCTTGAGGGCCCAGGCCGCACGGGCCGGCCTGTTGCAACGGAGTGCAAGAGCGGCCAGGCCCGCCTGGAGCGCCGGCCGGCGGGGCATGCCAGCGCATACACTCCCCACGGTGTCACTGTTCAAAGCCGCCTCCACCGTTTCCCTGCTGACGCTGGCCTCCCGTATCACCGGGCTGGTGCGCGATCTGCTCATGGCCTCCATGTTCGGAGCCAATGCGCTGACCGATGCGTTCAATGTCGCCTTCAGGATTCCCAATCTCTTTCGGCGGCTGTTCGCCGAGGGGGCCTTCAGCCAGGCCTTCGTGCCGGTGCTGGCCGCCAGCAAGGCCAAGGAGGGAGAAGAGGCCACGCGCACGCTGATCTCGCACGTGGCCACGCTGCTGTTCTGGGTGCTGCTGGTGACCTGCGTGCTGGGCGTGGTGGGCGCGCCGCTGCTGGTCTGGCTGCTGGCCAGCGGCCTGCGCCAGTCGCCCGAGGGCTATGACGCCGCCGTGCTGATGACACGCTGGATGTTCCCCTACATCGGCTTCATGTCGCTGGTGGCGCTGTCTGCCGGCGTGCTCAATACCTGGCGGCGCTTTGCCGTCTCGGCCGCCACGCCGGTGCTGCTGAACCTGGCCATGATCGCCGCCGCCTTCTGGGGCGCGCCCTGGCTGCAGGCGCGTGGCATCGAGCCCATCTATGCCATGGCCGGTGGCGTGATGCTGGGCGGCGTGCTGCAGCTGGCGGTGCAACTGCCTGCGCTGGCGCGCCTGGGCCTGCTGCCGCGCATCGGCTTTTCGCCAGCTGCGCTGCGCGAAGCCTGGGCCGAGGCCGGCGTGCGCCGCATCCTCAAGCTGATGGCGCCGGCCCTGCTGGGCGTGGGCGTGGCACAGGTCTCGCTGATGATCAACACGCAGATCGCCTCCTATCTGCAACCGGGCAGCGTGACGTGGCTGTTCTATGCCGACCGGCTCATGGAGTTTCCGACGGCGCTGCTGGGCGTGGCGCTGGGCGTGGTGCTCACCCCCCAGCTGGCCGCTGCCAAGGCGGCCGACGACTCGGAGCGCTACTCGGCCATGCTGGACTGGGGGCTGCGCCTGGTGGTGCTGCTGTCCGTGCCGTGCGCCGTGGGCCTGCTCACTTTTGCCGAGCCGCTGGTGGCCACGCTGTTCCACCGCGGTGCGCTGCAGGACAGCGACGTGGGCCAGATCGCCCTGGCGCTGGTCGGCTACGGCGCAGGCCTGGTGGGCCTGGTGGCCATCAAGGTGCTGGCGCCGGGCTACTACGCCAGCCAGGACATCCGCACGCCCGTCAAGATCGCCATCGTGGTGCTGGTCATCACCCAGCTGCTCAACCTGGTCCTGGTGCCCTTCATGGCGCATACCGGCCTGGCGCTGTCCATCGGCCTGGCGGCCCTGGTCAATGCGGGCTGGCTGCTGTGGGGTCTGCTGCGCCGGGGCGTCTACCGTCCCAAGCCGGGCTGGGGCCGGCTGGGCTTGCAGGTGGTCGCGGCCAGCAGCCTGCTGGCCGTGCTGCTGACCTGGGGCAGCCAGCATTTCGACTGGATCGCGCTGCGCGCCAACGGCTGGCAGCGTGTGGGCCTGCTCGCCGCGCTGATGGCCGCCTCGGTGCTGCTGTACTTCGGTGCGCTGTGGGCGGCGGGGCTCAAGCTGCGCGCACTTCTGCGGCGCTGAGAGGCATCGCCCAAACCCGCATAATTGCAGGCTTGGGCGCTGCAATATACAAAGCATCATGAGCTGGAGTTACGAAGACACGCCAACGGCCCTGCAATACTTTGCAGCGCTGGTGCAAAGCGATGACCACCTGCCGTTGATGGAGGCGGCAATCAGCATCGCCCAGGATGCCGTGCCCGATCTCGACCTGCAGGCGGCCAGCGCCGAGCTGGACCGGCTGCAGGTGCGCCTGCTCCAGCGCCTGGCCGGCGAAACCGATTCGCTGCAGCGCCTGCGCGTGCTCAACCAGTTCTTCTATGGCGAGCTGGGCTTTGGCGGCAATCTCAACGATTACTACGACCCGTCCAACAGCTACATCCACCACGTGCTGCAGACGCGGCGCGGCATTCCCATCAGTGTGGCGCTGATCTGGCTGGAGCTGGCTGCGGCCATCGATCTGCCGGCACAGGGCGTGAGCTTTCCCGGGCATTTCCTGGTCAAGCTGCGTCTGCCCCAGGGGCAGGTGGTGATGGACCCGCTGAGCGGTGAATCCTTCTCGGCCAACAGCCTGGCCGAGCGGCTGGAGCCCTTCTGGCAGAACGCCGGCCTGTCCGCCGAGGAGGCGGCTCCGCTGGGCATGTACCTGCAGGGTGCATCGCCGCGCGACATTCTGGAGCGCATGCTGCGCAATCTGCAGGAGATCCACCATGCGCGGCGCGACTGGCCGCTGCTGGTGGCCGTGCTCAACCGGCTGGCCGTGCTGCGGCCCGACATGCCGGAGATCTTCCGGGACCGGGGGCTGGCCTATGCGCAATGGGGAGTGACCGAGCGTGCGCTCGAAGACCTGGAGCGCTTCCTGCATTCCCAGCAGGGCGCGCAGGCCGTGGCCGTGCGCGAGGTGATCCGGCGGCTCAGGGGGCTGTAGCGGCGGCAACCCCAGTGTCGGAGCGCTGCTCAGACCAGCCGGACGGCTTCCAGCTCTTTCTTGAGATAGGCGTAGAACAGTGGCGCCGCCACCAGGCCTGCGGGGCCGAACACCGACTCGGCCACGAACATCACGGCCAGCAGCTCCCACACGCCCATGTGCGTGCGCTGGCCCACCACCTTGGCGTTGATCACGTACTCGGCCTTGTGGATCAGGATCAGAAAGCCCAGGCAGGCCGCGGCGGCCACCGGGGAGACCGACAACCCCACGATGGTGATCACCGCATTGCACAGCAGGTTGCCCACGATGGGCACCAGGCCCGCGATGAAGGTCAGCGTGATCAGGGCTGGCGTGTAGGGCAGGGTCAGGTTCCAGTGCGGCAGCACGCCCAGCAGGAAGATGGCCGTCAGGAAGGTGTTGAAGGCCGCAATCCAGAACTGCGCCGCCACGATCTGGCGGAAGGCCAGCCCCATGAGCCGGATGCGTTCGCGCAGCGCAGCCACCAGGGGCGGGCGGCGCGTGGTGATGGGGCGCACGGCGGCCAGCGCGCCGATGATCAGGCCCACATAGGCGTACAGCAGGCCGGTAAGCCAGGCGCGGCCCGCATGGGCCAGGGCGCCGGCCTTGGCCGCCAGGTAGCTGGCCAGCAGGTGCTGGATTTCCTGCGCGCCGTCCGGCAACTGGTCGGCCATGTCGGCGGGCAGCTTGTCACGCAGCTCCAGCACCGTGTGGGCCAGATAGTCGAGCAGCTCGCGGTACTGCTGCGGCGCGTCGGTGATGTAGGTGCGTGTATGCGAGAGCGCGCCGCTCAGCAGGGCCAGCGGCGCAAGAATGACGATGGTGGCTGCCACCAATTGGGTCCAGCGCGGCAGCGAGCCGCGCCGGGCCTTGGGCTGGGCCCGTGCCAGCAGCCCGGCAAGGGCGCGCGTGACCAGAAAGCCCACGCAGACACAGAGCATGCCCGGCAACAGGCCCTGCCACATGATCAGCAGCAGGGCGCCTGCCATCAGCACATAGCTGGAAAGCGTCACGCCGCGCGTGGGCGCGGGCTGCGGGGAGATGATGGGCGAGGGCAGGTGCTGGGTCATGCGCTGCGGGCCCGTGGTCAGCGGACCTCGACAGGCTCGCCCTCGCCGCGTGCGGCGATGCGTCCGATGGTGTAGACCGTCTCGCCCAGCTGCTTGAGCGTGGCGGCCGTGGCTTGGGCAGCTTCGGCGGGCACGACAACGACCATGCCGATGCCGTTGTTGAAGGTGCGGTTCATTTCCACGGCGTCGATGCCCGCCGTCTTCTGCAGCCAGGCGAACAGCTCGGTCTGGGGCCAGCTGCCGGCATCCAGGTGGGCGGCCAGGCCTTCGGGCAGCACGCGGGGGATGTTCTCCAGCAGGCCGCCGCCGGTGATGTGGGCCAGCGCCTTGATGGGGTGCTGCTCCAGTGCGGCCAGCACGTTCTTCACGTACAGGCGCGTGGGTTCCATGATGGCCTGCTTGAACGGCTTGCCGTCCAGCGATTCGGGCAGGCTGCCCTGGGCTTCGGCGCGCTCGATGCACTTGCGCACGAGGGAGAAGCCATTGGAGTGCACGCCGGCCGAGGCCAGACCCAGCACCACGTCGCCTGCGGCCACGCTCTGGCCCGTGAGGATCTTGGATTTTTCGACGGCGCCGACGGCAAAGCCCGCCAGGTCGTATTCACCGGCCGGGTACATGCCGGGCATTTCGGCGGTTTCGCCGCCGATCAGTGCGCAGCCCGACAGCTCGCAGCCGCGTGCAATGCCGCCGACCACGGCAGCGGCCGTGTCCACGTCCAGCTTGCCGCAGGCGAAATAGTCGAGGAAGAACAGGGGCTCGGCGCCCTGGACCAGCACGTCGTTGACGCTCATGGCCACCAGGTCGATGCCCACGGTGTCGTGCATGTTCCACTCGAAGGCCAGCTTGAGCTTGGTGCCCACGCCATCGGTGCCCGAGACCAGCACGGGTTCCTTGTAGCGCTTGGGCACCTCGAACAGCGCGCCGAAGCCTCCGATGCCGGCCATCACGCCTTCGCGCATGGTCTTCTTGGCCAGCGGCTTGATGCGCTCGACCAGCGCATCGCCAGCGACGATGTCGACGCCGGCGTCTTTGTAGGAAATCGGGGTAGAGGAGGGGGCAGAAGAGCTCATGGATGGGTACGGTGCGGTAGGCCCGATGCCGGGCTGGAACCCCGGGATTCTACGGCGCCGGCCGCCGGCAGGCGCGCGCGCCAGTGGGCTTCGAGGGGGCTTTCGTTGCACATGCGGGCCGGCTGCCGCCGTGCCGGGCGCCGCGCAGACTAAAATCCCTCGTCCGCCCGGGAGCTCCCGGGCGTTGTCCGCCTTGCCGCAGCGCTGCGCCGAGGCGGGCCTGTCTTTGCTCTCAACCCAATGCCGTTGCCGATTCCTCTGCCTGCTTTTGCCGCATGGACCCGCCTGGACACAGGAAAGGGGGCGCTGCGCGTATGTCGCAGATGAAGCAGCTGGCTCTGGATATCAGCATGGCGTCGAGTCCGACGCTGTCGCGCTTTTTCGTCGGTCCCAATGCCGCAGTGATCGATCATCTGCGCCACTGGGTGGGCGACGGCCGCATGCAGACCGCCCGCACGCCGGTGCCCACCTATCTCTGGGGCGAGTCGGGCTCGGGCAAGACCCACCTGCTCAAGGCCGTGCGCGAGGCGCTGCGCGAGCAGGGCGCCATGGTGGGCTGGATGGATGCATCCACCCTGTTCCCGCCGCCGTTCGACGAGCGCTGGGCGGCGGTGCTGATGGACGACGTGGACATCTACACTCCGCTGCAGCAGGCGCGGGCCTTCAACTGGTTCGTGAATGCGACGAGCCCGGCCACGGGCTCGCCGCGCTGGGTGCTGGGTGCCGGCCCCCTGCCGCCGGCCGACCTCAAGCTGCGCGAGGATCTGCGCACGCGGCTGGGCTGGGGCCATGTGTTCCAGCTGCAACTGCTCGATGAAACCGCGCGCCGCGCGGTGCTGCGCCAGGAGGCCGATGCCCGTGGCGTTTTTCTGGGCGACGATGTGATGGACTACATGCTCAAGCGCTTCTCACGCGACCTGGGCAGCCTGATGCAGCTGCTCGACATGCTCGACGGCTTTGCGCTTCGCAACAAGCGCGCCATCACCATCCCGTTGCTCAAGACGATGCTGGAAACCGAATGAGCCCACATTCTCGTGTGGGCAGGGACTGCGGGAGCCGGCGGAGCCTGCGTTGCAAGGGCAGCGCGGGACCCATTTTTTTAGGATATGCATGACCTCTGATCAGAAGCAACTCCGGCCCCGGCTGGCGTTGTTCGACCTGGACCATACGCTGCTGCCGCTCGATTCGGACTACGAGTGGGGCGAGTTCACGACGCGCATCGGCTGGACCGATCCGGCCGAGTTCGGCCGCCGCAACGCCGAGTTCTTCGCGCACTACCAGGCCGGCACGCTCGACGTGCACGACTATGTGCGCTTTGCCACCGAGGCATTCTGCGGCCGTGGCGCGCAACAGGCCGGCGAGGCGCATGAGCGCTTCATGCGCGAGGTGATCACCCCCGCGATCCGTCCCCAGGCGCTGGAGCTGCTGCGCACGCACCAGCAGGCGGGCGACCAGATCATCATCGTCACGGCCACCAACGAGTTCGTGACGCGCCCCATTGCCGCCGCACTGGGCGTGCAGGAGCTGATTGCCGTGGAACTGGAGCGCGACGCCCAGGGCTGGTTCACGGGCGAGATCCGTGGAACGCCCAGCATGCGCGACGGCAAGGTCCGGCGCATGCAACAGTGGCTGGATGCGCGTGGCCTGGACTGGGGCGGCGTGGAGAGCTTCTTCTACAGCGACTCCTGGAACGACGTGCCCCTGCTCGAACGCGTGGACCATCCCGTGGCCACCAACCCCGACGCACGGCTGCGCGCCCTGGCCCAGGAACGTGGCTGGCGCATTCTGGACCTGTTTGGCGAAGCACCATGATCAAGAACATCATCGACAAGCTGCTGGGCAAGACCTCGGCTGCCCCCCGCGCCCGCAAGTCCCCCTTCGGCAAGCGCCAGGAAGTGCCCGTGCAGGTGCACGGCATCGACCCCAACCTGGTGGACCGGCGTGCCATCGACGTGGTCGAGACGCTGCAGGACGCCGGCTACGAGGCCTACATCGTCGGCGGCGCCGTGCGCGATCTGCTGCTGGGCCTGCGCCCCAAGGACTTCGACGTGGCCACCAATGCCACGCCCGAGCAGGTCAAGGGCCTGTTCCGCCGCGCCTTCATCATCGGCAAGCGCTTTCGCATCGTGCACGTGGTCTATGGCCGCGGGCGCGAGAACGAGGTCATCGAAGTCTCCACCTTCCGCGCCTTCCTGGACAACAGCGCGGCCGAGGCCGTGAGCGGCAACGAGCGCACCAGCAAGGCCCAGCTCGCCGGCATGCACCATGCGGTGGACGCCAGCGGCCGCGTGCTGCGCGACAACGTCTGGGGCCCGCAGGACCAGGACGCCACGCGCCGCGACTTCACCATCAACGCCATGTACTACGACCCGCGCACGCAGATCGTGGTGGACTATCACAAGGGCATCGACGACGCCAAGAAGCGCATGCTGCGCATGATCGGCGACCCGGCCACGCGCTACCGCGAAGACCCGGTGCGCATCATCCGCGCCGTGCGCTTCGCGGCCAAGCTGGCGGGCAAGGGCTTCAAGATCGAGCCCAAGACCGCCAAGCCCCTGGTGGAGTGCGAGCCCTTGCTGGCCGATGTGCCGCAAAGCCGCCTGTTCGATGAAATGCTCAAGCTGCTGCAGACCGGCCACGCGCTGGCCTCGGTGGAGCAGTTGCGCGGCCTGGGCCTGGCACGCGGCATCTACTCGCTGCTGGATGTGGTGGTCGAGCGCGCGGAGCAGCCCTTTGTGCGCGCCGCGCTGACCGATACCGACCGCCGTGTCGAGGAAGGCAAGCCCGTGGCGCCCAGCTTCCTGCTGGCCTGCGTGCTGTGGCATGACGTCAAGACCGGCTGGGAGCGCCGCCTGAACCAGCGCCAGCACCCCTTCCCCGCGCTGCAGGAATCCATCGACGAAGTGTTCGACCAGCGCATCGGCGATGTCTCGGGCCGCGGCAAGCTGGCCGCCGACATGCGCGAGATCTGGGTCATGCAGCCGCGCTTCGACAAGCGCACCGGCGCCACGCCGTTCAGCCTGGTGGCCCAGCCACGCTTTCGCGCGGGCTTCGATTTCATGCGCCTGCGCGCCGACATCGGCGAGGTCGATGAAAGCCTGGCCAGCTGGTGGCAGGAATTCCAGAACGCCGACGACGCGCGCCGCGACGACCTGATCGCCCAGGCCCGCGACGAGCAGCGCGCCCGCCAGCGCAGCGCCGAGCCCAAGGTGCACCGCGTGGCCAAGGCCCGCCCCGCGCGCGAGGACGCCGGCGCTGGCGAAGCGCAGCAGGCCGACGCACCTGCCGCCGCCTTGCCCCAGGTGGAGGGTGAGGAAGGTGCAGCGCCCAAGAAGCGCCGCCGCCGTCGCCGCAAGCCCCAGGGCGGTGGTGATGGCGCCGTGGGCGGGGATGACTGAGTCGGGGCACTGGGTCGCCATTGGCCTGGGCGCCAATCTGGGCGACCGGGGCCAGGCGCTGGCCCAGGCGCTGCAGGCCATTGGCGGCCTGCCGGGCACGCGCCTTGTGGCCGTGTCCTCCCTCTACAGCACGGCACCCGTCGATTCCAGCGGCCCGGACTACCTGAACGCCGTGGCCGCCGTGCACACCACGCTGCAGCCGCTGGCGCTGCTCGATGCGCTGCAGGCCATCGAACTGGCGGCCGGCCGTGAGCGTCCCTACCGCAACGCGCCGCGCACGCTGGACCTGGACATCGAACTGTGGGACGACGAGCGCATCGCGCTGCCGCGCCTGAGCGTGCCGCACCCGCGCATGCACGAGCGCGCCTTCGTGCTCGTGCCGCTGGCCGAGATCGCGCCTGAGCGCGTCACGCCCGCGCAACTGCAGGCCGTGGCGGGGCAGGGCATCCGCCTGGCGCACAAGCCTGGCTGGCATCTCCGACAAGCCTGAGTCCCGACAGTGACCTGAATGAAAAAGCCGCAGCGCCCTGAGGGCGGCTGCGGCTTTTTGCCAGGCGGGACGCGGTGGATCGGCTCAGTCCACCTTCGCTCCGGAGGCCTTGACGATGGGCTGGTACTTGGCGCGCTCGGCGGCCATGAACCTGTCGAATTCGGCAGGCGTGGAGGACACGGGCTCGGCCATCAGGGTCTCGAAGCGGGTCTTGGTCTCGGGCGCGGCCAGTGCATCGCCAAAGGCCTTACTCAGCTTGTCCAGCACGGGCTTGGGCGTGCCGGCCGGGGCCACCAGGCCCCACCAGGTGTCGATGGAAAAGCCGGGGAAGGTCTTGGACAGTGCGGGCACGCCGGGCAGCAGCGTGGTGGGGTTCAGCGTGGTCACGGCCAGCGCCTTGAGCTTGCCCGAACGGATGTTGGGTGCAGCGGCGGCCAGGTTGTCGATGTTGAAGTCCACCTCGCCCGACAGCAGGGCCAGCTGGGCCGGGTTGGCTCCGCGATAGGGCACGTGAAGCGCGAAGATGCCGGCCTTTTGCTTGAGCATTTCGCCGGCCAGGTGGCCCGCGCTGCCGTTGCCGCCGCTGCCGTAGTTGAGCTTGCCGGGGTTGGCCTTGGCGTAGGCGATCAGGTCGGCCACGCTGTGGATCTTGAGCTGCTCGGCTCGGGCCGCGTTCATCACCAGCACATTGGGTACGCGCACCATCTGGGTGATGCCAGCGAAGTCCTTGCCCGCGTCATAGGGCATCTTGGCGTACAGCCAGGGATTGACGGCATGGGTGGCCGTGGCGGCCAGGCCGATGGTCATGCCGTCCGGCGTGGCGCGGGCAATGGCGTCGGCGCCGATGTTGCCGCCGGCGCCGGCCTTGTTGTCGATGATCACCACTCCCAGGGAGTCACGCACCCGCTCGGCCAGCGCGCGCGAGGTGATGTCCAGCGGACCGCCGGGCGCATAGGGCACGATCAGGCGGATGGGCTCTTGCGCCAGGGCAAGCGGGGAGGCCAGGGCAGCAGCGGCCGCCATGACCGAAAGAAGGCTGTTTCTACGGTTCATAGGGGCGCTATTGTGCAAAAAAATTGCGACACCTGGCTGCGCGCAGGTATGCAGAGCAGTTTTTCTGCGTATTGATTGATCTGTCCTGGCTTCAGGCTGCCTTGTCGGCTTCCGTGGTGAATGCGTCGGCGTAGAACTCTTCGTCGGGCAGTCCACGCTGGTGCACATAGGCCTGGTGCGCGGAATCGACCACGATGGGCGCGCCGCAGGCATAGACCTGGTGGCCCGAGAGGTCGGCAAAATCGTCCAGCACGGCCTGGTGCACGAAGCCCGTGCGGCCGGTCCAGGCGTCTTCGGGCAGGGCATCCGAGACCACGGGCACGTAGCACAGCTGCGGCATGGCTTCGGCCTGTTCGCGCACCCAGGCGTCCATGTAGAGGTCTTCGGGGCGGCGGCCGCCCCAATACAGGGTGACGGAGCGGTGGATGTCCTTGTGGCGGATGTGCTCCAGCAGCGCCTTGATGGGCGCGAAGCCCGTGCCCGAGGCCAGCAGGATGACGGGCTTGTCGCTGTCCTCGCGCAGGAAGAAGCTGCCGAACGGTCCTTCCACGCGCAGGATTTCCTTTTCCTTCATGGCGCCGAACACATGGTCGGTGAACTTGCCGCCCGGCATGTGGCGGATGTGCAGCTCCAGCCCCGGTGCCGTGTCCTGCAAGTGGGGGGCCGTGGCCATGGAGTAGGCGCGGCGGGCGCCGTCGCGCAGGATGAACTCCACGTACTGGCCTGCGTGGTAGCGGAACTTGTCTGCGGCGGGCAGTTGCAGGCGCACCTGCATCACGTCGTGCGACTTCTTCTCCAGCGTGGCCACGCGCACGGGCATTTTCTTGATGGGGAAGGCGCTGGCATCGGTGACCTGGCGGGACTCCAGCACCACCGAGGTGGCCGGCCTGGCGCAGCAGGTGAGCACATAGCCGTCGGCCTCTTCCTGGGCGGTCAGCGCCTTGTCGGCATGCGGGCCATGGGTGACATCGCCACTGAGCTTCTTGCACTTGCAGGAACCGCAGGCACCGTCCTTGCAGCCATAGGGCAGGCCCACGCCGGAGCGGATGGCGGCGGCCAGGATGGTCTCGCTGCCCTGCGTGGCGAAGGCGCGGCCGCTGGGCTGTACGGTGATTTCGTGGGAAGCGTTGGCTATCTCGGTCATGTTCTCGGTATCCTCGGGGGCGCTGGCGGGCGCGTGGAGCGCGCCGGCGATCTTCTTTCCCGGACGGACATGCCGCTGCCGCGACCGGCGGCGCGCGGGTGGCCGCCCTCGCAACAGGCCAGGATTTTGCCCTCAAACCAAAACCCATTGGGCGCGCTGCCGGCGCGCTTTCGACGCGAACGCGTGCTCATCGTCGGCTGCGGCGACGTGGGGCTGCGCGTGGCTGGTGCATTGGCGGGCGCGCCCGGCGCGCGCTCCGGCGTCGCACGACGGGGCCCGCGCGTGCTGGCCCTGACGCGTGGCGCCGAGCGCCTGCAGGATCTGCGCGGGCGCGGCATCACGCCGCTGCTGGGCGATCTGGACGCACCTGCCACGCTGCGCCGTCTGGCCGGCCTGGCCACGCGCGTCGTCCACCTGGCGCCGCCACCCAATCCGCCCGCTGGCGAAGAGGGCTGGTGGCTGGACCCGCGCACCACGGCCCTGCTGCGCGTGCTGCGCCGTCGCGGCCGGCCGGCGAGCCTGGTCTATGGCTCGACCTCGGGCGTCTATGGCAACTGCGAGGGCGCCTGGATCGACGAAAGCCGCCCGCCCGCACCGGCCACGGCGCGTGCCCAGCGCCGCGTGAACGCCGAGCGTGCCGTGCGCTTTGCCGGGCGCGGCGGGCTGCGCGCCAGCATTTTGCGCATCCCGGGCATCTATGCGCCGGACCGGGAAAACGGTACGCCGTGCGGGCGGCTGCTGCGCGGCACGCCCCTGCTGTGTGCCGCAGAGGATGTCTACACCAACCACATCCATGCCGATGATCTGGCCCGCGCCTGCGTGCGGGCGCTGTGGCGCGGTCGGCCGCAGCGCATCTACCACGCCAGCGACGATACGCAGCTGCGCATGGGGGACTATTTCGACTTTGCGGCCGATCTCTACGGCCTGCCGCGCCCCGCACGCATCACGCGCGAGCAGGCACAGCGCGAGCTGCCGGCCAGCCTTCTGAGCTTCATGGGGGAGTCACGCCGCCTGCGCAACCAGCGCCTGAAGGCCGAGCTGGGCCTGCGCCTGCGCTACCCGACCGTGGAGCAGGGCCTGCGCGCGTGAATCAGCGCGGATGGATGCCGCCGTTGGTGTCGTAGCAGCGGAACACGTTGCAGTGCGAGATGGGTGCCGAAGGCGGCAGCGGCTGCGGCGGCACGGGGCGCCCGACGATCCACGGCCGGTTGATGGCATTGGGCTGCAATGCGCGCGATTGCTGCAGCTGCTCATAGGCCTTGGGGCCCAGGCAGGCCATTTCCATTTGCTGCTGGGCGGCCTGGCTGCGCGGGCCCCAGGTGGCGGGATCGGGATTGGACTCGGCCAGGATGGTGTCCAGACGGCGGCGCGCCTGCTGGCAGGCAGGTGAGTCGCCGCTGTCGCGCTGCGCCGAGTTCTCGCGCTCGCGCCGGCTGCGCGCCTCGCGCTCCTGCTGCTGGGCGCGTGCGCGGCGCTCGGCCTCCTCGCGCGTCAGTTGCTGGTTCTTGCGCTCTATGGCGGCGGCGGACTGCGCGCGCTCGCGTTCCAGCTCTTCGGGGCTGGGGGCTTCCTGCACCTGCACGCGGTTTTCGCCGTCCTTGCAACTGCTGTTGGTGTAGGTGACGCGGCCGGTCTTGGCGTCCGTGCAGCGGATGACCTGGGCCGAGGCCGGGCCTGCGGTGAGTGCCACCACCAGCGTTGCAAGCATCGGTACAAGCGCCGCCAGCGCCCGGCGCTGGCAAAGGTCTTGGGTGCGGTGCATGGCGGTTTCCTTTCCCATCACAAACGGCACAGGGATGTGGTGCATTGCCGATTATGGTGCGCAGCGCAGGGGGCTGGATATGCCGCTGGTCAGCCGTTCAACGCCAGTGGCGCGGATCCTGCGTGGGGTAGGGGTTGCCGCCGCCCTGGCT
The DNA here is from genome assembly GCF_017355445.1 of Delftia sp. SD018. NCBI lineage: Bacteria > Pseudomonadati > Pseudomonadota > Betaproteobacteria > Burkholderiales > Comamonadaceae > Delftia > Delftia sp. SD018. The sequence continues at coordinate 74,585 of NZ_JADDRN010000014.1, read as the reverse complement.
TTCGCGCTGCATGCGCTCGATGGCGCGTTGCTGCTGCTCGCGGTCACGCTGCTGCTGTTCCCGGTCGCGTTGCTGGCGTTCACGATCGCGTTGCTGCTGGCCCTGGTCGCGCTCGCGGTCCCGCTGCTGGCGCTCGGCTTCGCGGCGCTGCTGCTCCTGCATGCGTTCGCGCAACTGGCGGTCGCGGTCCTGTGCCTGGCGGTCACGGTCCCGGTCGCGCTCGCGCATTTCACGCTCGCGCTCCTGGCGGTCGCGCCAGGCGTCGCGGTTGCGCTCCTGCTGAATGCGCTCGCGCTCGTACTGCAGGCGATCGCGCTCGCGCTGCAGGCGCTGGCGCTCGTACCAGCCGTTGTCGGGATAGGCGGGCTGCGTGGGATAGGAGGGGTAGATGACGCCGCCGCCAGAGGGGTAGCTGGGGTAGGTCGGATAGCTGGGATAGCTGGGGTAGCCGGAGCCCATGTCCGAGTAGCCATCGGGCGGCACGGCGCAGGCGGTGACCAGAGCGGCGAGGCCAAGGCCGGCCAGCAGGCGCAGCGTGCGCAGGGGGCGCAGGTCACGCTGCTGGTGTGACTGCGCGGTGGGGGCGTTGGAACGGGGCATGGTATGGGGTCCGGGCAAAGGCGTGTTTCCTGTCTGGATCTCTTCCTATGACGTTTGACAGGCCGTATTGGTTGACCTGAGTCGTCCTTGCAAGGCAACAAGGGCGACAGCGGAGCTTCTATTTTGATAGCAATTCGCCCATATTCTGTAGGTGTTGCCAGATGAATTGCGCAGGCGTGGTGCGCAAGGGCGCCTGCCGCCCCGATCGCGGCAATGGCTTGCGGGCGCGGCTAGAATGGCCTCTGTCTTTGGCGGTGCGCAGTCCGTGCGCCGCAAAGCAGCGTTCTCAGGGCGGGGCGAAATTCCCCACCGGCGGTATCTGGATCTGTCTTTCGGCATGTGTCCAGGAGCCCGCGAGCGCCCGGCAAGCCGCAAGGCCGGCCGGGGTCAGCAGATCTGGTGAGATGCCAGAGCCGACGGTCACAGTCCGGATGAAAGAGATCGCGCAGCACCTGCATGGCAGGCGCCATGCTCATGGTTTTCCCATGGGCTGCGCCGCGCCATGCGGCGCCATGGCGCGCGCCCTGATTCATTTGTCTCATCTTGAAAGAGCACCATGAATCAGACTCCTGTCTCCTTGAATTTCTCCGCACACGGCACGGCCTCGGGCACGCCGTGGAGGGCCGTCGCGGGCCGCAGCCGCGTGGCCGTCATCTGCGCGAGCTGGCATACCGATGTCGTGCACCAGGCGCGCGACTCCATGGCGGCCGAGCTGCAGGCCCAGGGCGTGGCCGCGCAGAACATCAGCCACTTCAATGTGCCCGGCGCCTTCGAGATCCCGCTGCTGGCCAAGAAGCTGGCCGACACTGGCCGCTTCGACGCCATCATCGCCTGCGCTCTGGTGGTCAATGGCGGCATCTACCGCCATGAGTTCGTGTCCTCGGCCGTGATCGACGGGCTGATGCGCGTGCAGCTCGACACCGAGGTGCCGGTGTTCTCCGCCGTGCTCACGCCGCGCGACTTCCACGAGCACGGCGACCATGTGGAGTTCTTCCGCGCCCACTTCGTGAAGAAGGGCGTGGAGGTGGCCCATGCCTGCCTGGCGGCCCTGGACCAGCTGGCCCAGGTGCAGGCGCTGGGCCAGGCCCGCGCGGCCTGAGTTGCAAGCGTCGCCTGCGTCGCCGGTTGCGGCGCGCCACCCAGCACAGCTTTGGGTGGGGACGGATGCTCGTAAACACTGAGTTGGTGCCGAGTGTCGCGGCCCCGTCACGCGGCATTGCCAAGCCGCGATGACGGGAATAACGTGACGGCCTGTTTCAACTGAGGAGTGCGCGATGAAGATGTCCCGGAAGTTGTGTATTGCGGCCGTCGTGGCCGGCATGGGTGGCGTGGCCATGGCCCAGGAGCAGGTGATCCGCATCGGCCACATCGGCCCGGTGTCCGGTCCCCAGGCCAATTTCGGCAAGGACAACGAAAACGGCGTGCGCATGGCCATCGACGAGCTCAATGCCAAGGGCATGGAGATCGCCGGCAAGAAGGTCAAGTTCCAGCTGGTGGCCGAGGACGATGTGGCCGATCCCAAGCAGGGCACGGCCGCCTCGCAGAAGCTGTGCGACGACAAGGTCGCCGGCGCCGTGGCCTTCCTCAACTCGGGCGTGGCCATTCCCTCGTCCAAGGTCTTCCAGGACTGCGGCATTCCCATGATCACGGGCGCGGCCACCAACCCCGACCTGACCAAGCCCGGCTGGAACACCACCTACCGCGTGATCGCCAATGACAACGCGCTGGGCGCGGCACTGGCCAAGTACGCGGCGCAGACGCTCAAGCTCAAGACCGTGGCCATCATCGATGACCGCACGGCCTATGGCCAGGGCCTGGCCAATGTGTTCAAGAAGGATGCGGAAAAGCTGGGCGTGAAGGTCGTGGCCTCGGAGTTCACGAACGACAAGGCCACGGACTTCATGGCCATCCTGACCTCGATCAAGGCCAAGAAGCCCGACGGCATCTTCTACGGCGGCATGTACGGCCAGGCCGGCCCCATGCTGCGCCAGATGGCCCAGCTGGGCCTGAACGATGCCAAGTACTTCGGCGGCGACGGCCTGTGCGTGCCCGAGCTGGCCAAGGTGGCGGCCGGTGCCAAGCCGCTGGACAACGTGATCTGCGCCGATGGCGGCGCCTCGCTGGCCAAGATGCCCGGCGGCACGGAATGGAAAAAGCGCTACGACGCCAAGTACCCCGGCCAGTTCCAGGTCTACAGCCCGTACTTCTACGACGCCACCATGATGCTGGCCGACGCCATGAAGCGCGCCAACTCCTGGGACCCCAAGGTCTACATCCCCTTCCTGCAAAAAGCCGACTACTCGGGCGTGACCTCGAAGATCGCCTTCGAGAAGAACGGCGAGATGAAGAACCCCTCGTACACGCTGAGCGTGTTCAAGAACGGCCAGAAGACAGCCCTCGACTGAGCGAGCGTCCTTCCTTCGTTTTCATGCCCGCCCCGTGCGGGCTTTTTTTCGTGCGCTGTCCATGATCCTCAGGCCGGGGCCGGCGCATCGACCACGCCCGGCAACCGGGCCAGATAGGCCTGCAAGGCAGCGATGGCCTGGCGCACCTTGGCGGGCTGGGCCTGGCGCTGCGGGGTGACGGCCCAGATGTCCAGGCCGCCGAAGTCCCAGTCGGGCAGCAGGCGCACCAGGCGGCCTTCGGCCACCGTGTCGGCCACGTCCATGCTGCCCAGCAGGGCCAGGCCAAGGCCCGCCTCGCACATCTGCTGGATGGACAGCTGGTTGTTGCTGGCCACATGCGGCAGCACCTGCAGGCTGTAGGTCTCGCCCGTGTCAGGGTGGCGCGCCTCGGCACGCAGGGCCTGGCCCTGGCCCTCGCGCGCCAGGCCCAGCCAGCGCATGCTGGCCAGCGGTGCCGGGTGGCGCCAGGCCGCGCCGCCACCCTGGGCCTGTATCCATGCGGGCGAGGCGCACAGCCAATTGCGCATGGCGCCCAGGCGCCGGGCGGCCCAGCCGGAATCGGCCAGCCGGCCGAAGCGCAAGGCCAGGTCGATGCGGCTTTGTATGAGGTCGATGGGCGCGTCGTCCACATCCAGGTGCAGGCGCAGTGCGGGGTGCCGAGCCAGCCAGTGGCCCAGGGCCGGCGCGATGTGGCGGGCAAAGCCCACGGTGGCTGACAGGCGCAGCTCGCCGCCGGGCTCGTCGCGCGCGGCCGCCAGCTCGGCCCGCGCCTGGCTGGCGGCCTGGGCCATGGCGGCGCACTGCTGGTAGTAGCGCTCGCCGGTGTCGGTCAGCGCGATCTGCCGGGTGGAGCGGTGCAGCAGGGTGACGCCGCCATCGCGTTCGAGCTGGCGCACCTGCTGGCTCACGGCCGAGGGGCTCATGCCCAGGGCACGCGCGGCGGCGCTCATGGAGCCGTGCTGCACCACGGCGGCGAAAACGGCCATGCGTTTGTAGTCATCCATGGGCTGTATTGTGAAGCTGCACTTCAAGGTCTTGGTAAAAATTGCCGTCTACCGCATGCATTGTGAACGGCGTAATCTCAATGCCATCGTGAACAGGCGCCCTGGCGCCATAAAGGACCGAAGATGAAAGTGGCATTGATTGGCGCAACCGGCTTTGTGGGTTCGGCGGTATTGAAGGAGCTGCTGCAGCGCGGCCATGAGGTCGTGGCCCTGGTGCGCGACCCCGCCAAGCTGGCGGCCCAGCCGCGGCTGCAGGCCGTGCAGGCCGATGTACTGGACGCCGCCGCCGTGCAGCGCGCCGTGGCGGGCGCGGACGCCGTGGTCAGCGCCTACAACGCGGGCTGGGGCAATCCCGACATCTATGAGGATTTCATGCGCGGCTCGCGCGCCATCGTGGCGGGCACCAAGGCGGCCGGCATCAAGCGCTACCTGGTGGTCGGCGGCGCAGGCAGCCTCTACATCGCACCCGGCAAGCAACTGGTGGACACGCCCGAGTTCCCGGCCGCCATCAAGCCTGGCGCCTCGGCTGCCCGCGATGCCCTCAACGATCTGCAAAAGGAGCAGGGCCTGGACTGGACGATGCTGAGCCCGCCCATTGCCCTGCACCTGGGCGACCATGGCGAACGCACAGGCCAATACCGCACGGGCAAGGATGAGCCGCTGATGCAGGCCGATGGCCAGCCCGGCACGATTTCGGCAGCGGACCTGGCCGTGGCCCTGGTCGACGCGCTGGACAAGGGCCTGCACCTGCGCCAGCGTTTCACCGTCGCTTACTGAACACCTGCGCCAGTCCACTGGTGCCGCAGCGGTCTCCATGGCATGCTGGTGTCCGTCATGAACAGGCAGGAGCACAGCCATGATCGACCACACGGGAATCCTCGTATCGGACTTCGAGCGCAGCAAGGATTTCTATGCACGCGTCCTGGCGCCGCTGGGCTATGAAATCCTCATGGAGCTTTCTGCCGAAGTCACGGGCCATACAGACACTGCGGGCTTCGGCGAGCCGCCCAAGCCCGATTTCTGGATCAGCGGGGGCACGCCCAACCAGCCGCCCATCCATGTGGCCTTCCGCGTGGACAACCGCCACATGGTCGATGACTTCCATGCGGCGGCCCTGGCGGCAGGCGGGCGCTGCAACGGCGAGCCCGGCCTGCGACCGCACTACCACGACGACTATTACGCGGCCTTCGTGCTCGACCCCGACGGCCACAACATCGAGGCCGTCTGCCACCTGCCTCCAGCCTGAGTCCCCCTGGCGGCACTGGGGCCTGCGCGGCAGCTGACATCAGGCGGTCGCATGGCGCAGCACAATATTGCGCTGCAACAAAAAAGGCCCCACGTTCCCCATGCCCCCTTCCGTCTCCGCTGCGGCCGGCTCCGTTTCCGCGTCATCCACACCCACGGCCGCCCAGGCCTGGCTCAGCGTGATTGCGCTGGCGCTGGGCGCCTTCGTCTTCAATACCACCGAGTTCGTGCCCGTGGGCCTGCTCAGCAGCATTGGCGCGAGCTTTGGCATGCCCACCGAGCAGGTCGGGCTGATGCTGACCATCTATGCCTGGATCGTGGCCCTGGCCTCGCTGCCCTTCATGCTGCTAACGCGCAATGTGGAGCGGCGCAAGCTGCTGATGGGCGTGTTCGCGCTGTTCGTGGCCAGCCATGTGCTGTCGGGCGTGGCCTGGAGCTTTGCCTCGCTCATGGTCAGCCGCATCGGCATTGCGCTGTCGCACGCGGTGTTCTGGTCCATCACCGCCTCGCTGGCCGTGCGCGTGGCGCCGCCCGGCAGGAAGGCCGTGGCGCTGAGCCTGCTGGCCACCGGCACCTCCATGGCCATGGTCCTGGGCATTCCGTTGGGCCGCATCGTGGGCGAATGGCTGGGCTGGCGCACGACGTTCCTGGCCGTGGGCGGGGTGGCCGCCATCGTCATGGTGGCCCTGGCCCGGCTGCTGCCGCGCCTGCCCAGCGAGAACGCGGGCAACCTGGCCAGCGTGCCCATGCTGCTGCGCCGCCCGGCGCTGCTGTCCATCTACATCCTGCTGGTGGTCGTGATCACCGGGCAGTTCACGGCCTACAGCTATATCGAGCCCTTCGTGCAGGACATCGCGGGCTTCGAGGGCAAGGTCACCACGGCCGTGCTGCTGCTGTACGGCGGCATGGGCATCGTGGGCAGCGTGATGTTCAGCTGGTGGGGCCTGCGCCATCCGCGCGGCTTTCTGCTGGCCGCCATTGGCGTGCTGTCGGCCAGCCTGCTGATGCTGGTGCCGGCCTCGGGCCATGAGGCATCGCTCTACGTGATGAGCTCGGTCTGGGGTGTCGCCATGATCTGCTTCGCCCTGGCCATGCAGTCCCAGGTGCTCAAGCTGGCGGCCGACGCCACCGATGTGGGCATGTCCATGTTCTCGGGCATCTTCAACATCGGCATTGGCGGCGGTGCGCTGCTGGGCAGCCAGGTCAGCATGCATGCGGGCATGCAGAACATCGGCTGGATCGGCGGCGGCCTGGTGGCGCTGGGCCTGGCCTGGTGCATCTGGGCCTTCGTGCGCTGGTCGGCCGGCTTCCAGGCCGCGCACTGAAGCGGGTCAGTCGCCGGGTGCCCGCATGGCCTGGGCGTAGCGCTGCGGTGCCAGGCGGGACACCAGCACGCAGACCACGAGCACGGCGGCCATCTGGGCCAGCCAGCCGGCGCCGAATCCGCCCGTGAACTGGTGCAGCCGGGCGATCACATAGGGCGCCAGCGCCGCAATCAGAAAGCCGCCGCCCTGCATCAGTGCGTTGAGCGCACCGGCCTGCGTGGGGTGGGGAAGATGGTCGAGCGCCACCACCATCATCAAGGCGAAGCACCCACCCAGGCCGATGCCGAGGATGACGATGTTGAGCAGCGGCGCTGCATCAGGCCACCAGGCCAGCGCGGCCAGGCCGATGATCTGGCACAGCAGCGTGAACCCCAGCCATGGCCGCCGGTCGGCATGGCGCGCAGCCAGCACGGGCAGTCCCAGCGCGGCGCTGGCCTGGGCCACCGACAGCAGGGCCACCAGGCCGCCGCTTTGCGCGGGGCTCCAGCCGTGCGTCTGGTAGAAGGGCGCAAGCCAGGCCACCATGGCCGCATAGCCGCCATTGATGAGGCCGAAGCAGGCCATCAGCAGCCAGGTGCGCGGGCGCTGGCGCAGCCAGCCGGTGTCTTGCGAGGCATGGGCGGCCATGGGCGCCGGACCCGGCAATGTGCTCAGCGCATGCCGCGCCAGGGCCAATGCCAGCAGGGCGGGTGCAGTCCAGAGCGCCAGTGCAAAGCGCCAGTCCAGCCCCCATTGCACGGCCAGCGGCGAAATCTGGGCACCGAGCGCCCCGCCGCCCATGAGCGCCGCCGAGTACAGCCCCATCATCTGGGCCATGCGTGCGGGCGACTGGCGCTTGATCAGGCCCGGCAGCACGCCTTGCACCAGGGCCACGCCAGCGCCGCACAGCGCTGCCGTGGCCAGCAGGGTGGCTGCACTGGAGCCCGCCACGCGCAGCGCGCAGCCCAGCGCAATCACCGCCAAGGACCCGACCACTGCGCGGCGCGGACCCAGGCGCCGCAGCGCGGCCGGGGCCAGCCAGGCGCCGATCCCCATCAACGCCATGGGCAGCAGCGTCAGCCAGGACAGCGTGGACAGATCCATGCCCGTGGCGGACTGGATCTGCGGGCCCAGCGGGCCGATGGCCGTGAGAAACGGGCGCAGGTTCAGCGTGACCAGGACCACGGTGGCCAGCCACAGCGCCGTTGGAATGGCGTGCGCTGCGGCGGGCGCCTCGGTGCGTGCAGGCGCAATGGACGACATGGCTTCAGGCCCAGGGGGCGTTGCCATACAGCTGGGCCGCCGTGATGCCCGTGTCCAGCCGCGTAAGGGGCAGCGGTGGCGGCTGCAGCGGCATGCGCAGCCGCTGGTAGGCGCCTTCGCTGGACAGGCCGTAAGGCTGGGCGTCCGCGTTGTCGAAGGCGAAGAAAACCTGCTCGGCCCGGGCCATCACCAGCGCCGCCAGGCACATGGGGCAGGGGTGGCCGCTGGCGTAGATGGTGCAGCCAGCCAGGCTGGGGTTGGCCTGGGCGCGCGTGCCGGCGCGCAGCGCCTGCATTTCGGCATGGGCACTGGGGTCATGGCTTTGCACGATCTCATTGACGCCCGTGGACAGGATCTGCCCCTCGCGCGCGAGCAGGGCGCCGAAGGGCCGGCCGCCCCGCAGGCGGTTGTCGTGCGCCAACTGCACGGCATGGCGCAGAAGGCGGATGTGTTCTTGTTCTTGCATGGGGGATGGCTGGCAATAGGGAGCTGAGGCCGCAGTCTAGGACGGAGGGCATCAATTGGAAAATTAAATGATCAAATGCCGGGCAGTGACAAAGCCACTGAAACCCGCCCACGCCCCATGCAACCCTCTTCCATAGACCCCACCCTGCTGCGCAGCTTCTGCGCCGTGGCCGAAACCGGCAGCTTCACGCGCGCGGCGCAGGGCGTGCACCTGACCCAGTCCACGGTCAGCCAGCAGATCCGCAGGCTGGAGGAGCAAATGGGCTGCACGCTGCTGGACCGCAGCGGGCGCCATGTGGAATGCACGCTGGAAGGAGAGCGCTTGCTGGCCTATGCGCAACGAATCCTGGCCCTCATGGACGAGGCCGTGGAGCAGTTGGCTGGCGCCACCGAAGCCGTGCTGCGCATCGGTGTTCCCGAGGACTTTGCCGGCAATGCCTTGATGCCCGCCTTGGGCGCGCTGGCGCGCAGCCAGCCGCAGTTGCGCCTGGAGCTGACCAGCGGGCTGTCGCAGGCGATATGGCAGCAACTGCAGGCCGGCGAGCTGGACCTGGCCATCGTCAAGCAGCGCAGCGGCAGCGCGCCCGGCATGGCGCGCTGGCCCGAACCGCTGGCCTGGATAGACAGTGCGCGGCATCCCTGCCACGGGATGGATCCCTTGCCTCTGGTGGTATTTCCGCAGGGCGGCCTGTACCGCAGCGAGATGACGCATGCGCTGGATGCCGCCGGCCGGCGCTGGCGCCTGGCCTATGTGAGCGCTAGCCTGGCGAGCCTGGAAGCCGCCGTGGAGCAGGGCCTGGGCATCAGCCTGCTGCCGCGCAGGCTGGTCGGTCCCGGCCACCGCCTGCTCGACGGCATGGCCGGCTTCGCCCCCGTGCCTGATGTGGAAGTGGCACTGCATGTGCGCGCCCAGTTGTCGGCGCCGGGCCGGCGTCTGGCCGAGCGCCTGTGCGAGGTGTGCGAGGCGTTGCTGGGTGTGTCTTAGTCGAACAGCTCGGCGTGCGTGCCGGCTCGCACGAAAACGATCGATTCGTTGGCGCCCTGGCCATCGAGCCGGTAGATCAGCAGGAAATCGCCCCCCACGTGGCACTCCCTGTGATCGGCCCAGTCGCCGGTGAGGGCATGGTCCAGCCACTGAGGCTCCAGGGGGGCGTCGTTGGCAATCAGCAGCAGCATGGCCTCCTTCAACCGCTTCATGTCATGGCGGCCGGAATGCGACAGCCGGACCCAGTCCTTGGCGAAAGCCTTGGTCCGGTCCGATGCGCGGGGAAGGACTGCGCGCTTACTGCTCGCTGCCTTTTTCGAGGTCATGGAGCAAATCGTCCGCGGTGGCAAAGCGTGCCTTGCGCATGGTGCGTGCCTCCTGCATGGCTGCGCGCGTCTCGGCGTTGGGTGCCCTGAGGTCGAAGGGCAATTGCTGGTCGGCCACCACGCGCATCAGGAAGACACGTACGGCATCCGACACCGTCAAGCCCATGCCGGCCAGGGTTTCGGCGGCCTGTGCCTTGATCTCTTCATCCACGCGCACGTGGATCATGGTGGTGGTTGCCATGGTGTGCTTTTGCAAAAAGGGGTGAGATACATTGTATCTCGCAGGGCAAAAGACAGGTAAGGAGGCAGGTTGCTGGGATGTCGCTTGGCGGCTCCCGCCTTCGAGCCCTCCAACAAAAATCCCCGCCGTGGCGGGGATGGTCAGCGGGTGACGCGCAGGCTCAATCCATCGTCAGGTTCTGCTTTTGCACCACGTCCTTGTAGACCGCCAGTTCGGCCTTGATCTCTTCAAAGAAATGCTCGGGCGTGTCGGCCACGATCAGCGAGCCGGTTTCCTCGATGCGCTTCTTGATGGCCGGGTCCTGCAGCACCTTGCGCGTGGCGGCGTTGACCTTGTCCACGATGTCGCGCGGCAGGTTCTTGGGGCCGACGATGCCGTAGTAGGCCATGCGGTTGACGGGGGCCAGGCCCACTTCCTTGAAGGTGGGAACATCGGGCAGCGCTGCCAGGCGCTGGGGCGCGGCCACTACGATGGGCACCAGGCGCTTTTCCTTGACGAAGCCCAGGGCCGAGGGCAGGTTGTCGAAGATCAGCGGAACCTGGCCGGCCACGGCGTCGTTCAGCGCGGGGCCGCTGCCACGGTAGGGCACGTGGGTGATGTCGGTGCCCGTGGACAGCTTGAACATCTCCATCATCAGATGGGTGATGCTGCCGTTGCCGGGCGAGGCGTAGGAGTACTTGCCGGGGTTCTTCTTCACCTCGGCCAGGAACTCCTGGTAGTTCTTGCCCGCGAACTTGGGGTTGGCCGCAATGATGTTGGGCGTGGCCGCGATGTTCACGATGGGCGTGAAGTCGGTCAGCACGTTGTACGGGATCTTGGGGTTGATCGCCGGGTTGGTGGCCGTGGTGGACACGGTGGCGATGCCCAGGCTGTAGCCATCGGGCTGGGAGCGCGCCGTCTCGGCCGCGCCGATGCTGCCGCCGCCGCCGCCCTTGTTCTCGACCACCACGGGCTGGCCCAGGGCACGGCCCAGCGGCTCGGCCACTATGCGCGCGATCAGGTCGGTGGTGCCGCCGGCCGCGAAGGGCACGAGCAGCTTGATGGGCTTGGTGGGGTAGCCCTGGGCATGGGCTGCGCCCGAAAGCGCGAGGGCGCCGAGGATGCCGGCGAGCGCGATGCGGGAGGTGTGAGTCATGGTGTTGTCTCCTTGAATGGATGTTGTGGACGTTTGTTGTGAGGCACCGACGGGTGGGAGGGCGTGATTCTTTAGGACATTCGTATGGCGGTGCTTGGGCTGAGAAATGTGGAGGCGGTGCTGCGCGGCGCTGGCGATCAGACCACGCCGCGCGAGCGCAGCGCCTGGATGGCCATGGGCGCAATGCCCAGCTCGCCCAGCACTTCATCGGTGTGCTGGCCCAGGGAGGGCGGTGCGCTGCGCAGCACGGGCGGGGTATCGCTCAGCCGCATGGGGCTGGCCACGCCGGCGATGCGCGAGATGCCGTCGCCGGCCTCGCGCGGCAGCTCGACGCGTATGCCGCGTGCGCGCACCTGCGGGTCGTCGAAGGCCTGGGCGATGGTGTTGATGGGGCCGCAGGGCACGGCCTTGTCTTCCAGCAGCGCAATCCATTCGGCCGTGCCGCGTGTCTTCATGAGGGGCACCATCCGCTCCAGCAGCGCCTGGCGGTTGCGCACGCGCGCGGTGTTGGTGACAAAGCGCTCGTCCTGCGACCAGCCGGCTTCGCCGACGGCGGCGCAAAAGCGCGCGAACTGCCCGTCATTGCCAATGGCCAGCAGCACGTTGCCGTTGGCCGTGGCGAAGTCCTGGTAGGGCGCCAGGCTAGGGTGGATGTTGCCGGCACGGCCCGGCGATTCGCCCGTGGCCAGAAAGCCGGCGGCCTGGTTGGCCAGCACGGCCATGCCCACGTCGAGCAGGGCCATGTCGATGTGCTGGCCCCGGCCCGAGGCCTGGCGCGCATGCAGCGCGGCCAGGATGGCATTGCTGGCATACAGGCCCGTGAAGACATCGATCACGGCCACACCCACCTTGAGCGGGCCGCCTCCGGGCGCCTCGTCGGCATGGCCGGTGATGCTCATCAGCCCGCACATGGCCTGCACCATGAGGTCGTAGCCCGCGCGCTCGGCATACGGGCCGGTCTGGCCGAAACCCGTGACCGAGCAATAGATCAGGCGCGGGTTGAGCGCCTTGAGGCTTTCGTAGTCCAGCCCGTACTGCGCCAGGCCACCGACCTTGAAGTTCTCCACCAGCACATCGGCCCCGGCCGCCATCTGGCGAATCAGCTGCTGCCCATCGGGGGTGGACATGTCGATGGTGACCGAGCGCTTGTTGCGGTTGCAGGCCGTGAAATAACTGGCCTCCTGCGTGGCCTGGCCATCGTCGCGCGGCAGGAACGGAGGCCCCCAGTGGCGCGTGTCATCGCCGGCCACGGGCCGCTCGACCTTGATCACATCGGCACCCAGGTCGGCCAGCGTCTGCGTGCACCAGGGCCCGGCCAGCACGCGGGAAAGATCAAGCACCTTGATGCCGGCCAATGCGGCCGGCGCGGAGGATGTGGAGGACATGAGAGGGAAGAAATATGAGCGCGCCCGATGCCGCTGGTAGTTCAGCTGAGTGCTTGAGCTTCCATCCCCCATAGCGTGCGAGACGGACGCTGCCCAAGCGAGAGACGCCGAGCAAGAGCCGCCTCGCGGCGAGGGCGTCGTCCCCCTCCCTTGCGGAGCAAGTAGAGAGGGGGAAGCCGCGCAGCGGCTCAGGGGGAGCTTCAGTTCGAAAACGCTGCGATGCCGGTCTGGGCCCGGCCCAGGATCAGCGCATGCACATCGTGCGTGCCCTCGTAGGTGTTGACCACTTCCAGGTTGACCAGGTGGCGGGCCACGCCGAACTCGTCGCTGATGCCGTTGCCACCCATCATGTCGCGCGCCATGCGGGCGATGTCCAGCGACTTGCCGCAGTTGTTGCGCTTGATCAGCGAGGTGATCTCGATCACGTTCTGGTGCTCGTCCTTCATGCGGCCCACGCGCAGCGCGGCCTGCAGGCCCAGGGTGATCTCGGTCTGCATGTCGGCCAGCTTCTTCTGGATCAGCTGGTTGGCAGCCAGGGGGCGGCCGAACTGCTTGCGGTCCAGCGTGTACTGGCGCGCCGTGTGCCAGCAGAACTCGGCTGCGCCCAGGGCGCCCCAGGCGATGCCGAAGCGTGCGCTGTTCAGGCAGGTGAAGGGGCCCTTGAGGCCGCGCACCTCGGGGAAGGCGTTTTCCTCGGGAACGAAGACGTCGTCCATCACGATCTCGCCCGTGATGGAGGCGCGCAGGCCCACCTTGCCGTGGATGGCCGGGGCCGACAGGCCCTTCATGCCCTTGTCCAGGATGAAGCCGCGGATCTCGCCCACATGGCCGTCCTCGGTCACTTCCTTGGCCCAGACCACGAACACGTCGGCCACGGGGCTGTTGGTGATCCACATCTTGTTGCCCTTGAGGCGGTAGCCGCCGTCCACCTTGTAGGCGCGGCTGGACATGCTGCCGGGGTCGGAGCCGTGGTCGGGTTCGGTCAGGCCGAAGCAGCCGATGAACTCGCCGCTGGCCAGCTTGGGCAGGTACCTGTTCTTCTGGTCTTCGGTGCCGAATTCATTGATGGGCACCATCACCAGCGAGCTTTGCACGCTGGCCATGGAGCGGTAGCCCGAGTCCACGCGCTCGATCTCGCGCGCCACCAGGCCGTAGCTGACGTAGTTCAGGCCCGCGCCGCCGTACTGCGTGGGGATGGTGGGGCCCAGCAGGCCCAGCTCGCCCATCTCGCGGAAGATGCTCACGTCGGACTTTTCGTGGCGGAACATTTCCAGCACGCGGGGGGCCAGCTTCTCCTGGCAGTAGGCATGGGCCGCGTCGCGGATCATGCGCTCGTCTTCGCTCAGTTGCTGGTCGAGCTGGAAGGGGTCATCCCATTGGAAGCTGTTGCGGGCCATGGCGTGGTTTCTCCAAAAAACAAAGAGGTCAAGGGCGGGTCGCTGCCATATGCCAAAGCCGGGCAGGCTGTGGCCATGGAGCGTTGTTGCGACGCATCTTAGAAGCGGGCCTGCGCGTGGCGCAAACGATGTTTGTTCATCCATGAATGCGTAAAGCGCATGTATGGATTCCATGTTGCGGGTTATTCCCTATGATGTGTGCCATTGGAGTGCGTTGAATTCATGAGATATGCGTAGAGCCCTGCCATCCACCCAAGCCCTGGCCTGCTTTGAATCGGCCGCCCGGCACATCAGCTACACGCGTGCGGCGCAGGAACTGTCGCTCACGCAAAGCGCGGTATCGCGCCAGATCATTGCGCTGGAGGAGTTCCTGGGCGTGCAGCTGTTCCGGCGCACGCGCCACGGCGTGCTGCTGACGGAGGCGGGCACGCAGTACGCACAGCAGGTCTCGCGCTGGCTGCACGGCCTGGAGCGCGACACGCTGGACATCATGGCCCACCAGGGCGAAGGCGGGCCGCTCAACCTGGCGGCCGTGCCCACCTTCGCCACGCGCTGGCTGCTGCCGCGCCTGCCGCAGCTGGCGCGCGAGCATCCCGAGGTCACGGTGCACATCGACGTGCAGACGCGGCCCTTCCTGTTTGCCGATACCGTGTTCGACGCCGCGCTCTATGCAGGCACGCCCGAGCAGGTGGCGCGCTGGCCCGGCGTGCAGGCGCAGTGGCTGATGGATGAAGAGGTGGTGCCCGTGTGCAGCCCGCAACTGCTGGCCACGGCCCAGGCGCGCGAGCCGGGCCGCGCTTGGCTGCCCGTGGGGGCGGACATCGTGGCCCGGATGCCGCTGCTGCAGCAAAGCACGCGGCCCTACGGCTGGCAGCAGTGGTTCGATGCCATGGGCGTGGCCGCGCCGCGCGCGCTGGACGGCATGCGGCTGGAGCTGTTCTCCATGCTGGCCGTGGCGGCCAGCCAGGGCCTGGGCGTAGCGCTGATGCCACCCATGCTGATCGAGCAGGAACTGGCGCGCGGCGACCTCATCATTGCCTGCCCCCAGCCACTGCGCGGCAACCGTGCCTACTACCTGGTCACGCCGGCCCTGGCGCCCGATGCGCAGCCCGCGCCCGCCCTGCGCGTGTTCTCGTCATGGCTGCAGCAGCGCGCCAGGGAGCACCGGCCTGCCTGAAAATTAAGCAGGCTTTGGATTGTTCAACGATGACAGTCACTTAACTGACTTATCCTTGCTGCTGGCGGCGCTTGTCCACAGGCTTGTGGGGGTGTCTCTGGGGAAAACCCGCAATCGCGCTCAAAACCAGGGCAGCACGGCCAGGCACAGCGGCATGACCACGGCCGTGGCCACGCCGTTCAGGCCCATGGCCAGGGCCGAGAAGGCGCCCATGGTCGGATTCACCTGCAGCGCGCGTGCCGTGCCAATGGCGTGGGCTGTAAGTCCCAGGGCAAAACCCTGCACGGCTGGGTCATCGCTGCGCACCAGGCGGATCAGCAGCGGCGCCATCATCGTGCCCGCAATGCCGGTGATGGCCACGGCCACGGCCGCCAGCGAGGCCGGCCCGCCAAAGCGCTCGGCCATGGGCAGGGCGATGGGAATGGTGGCCGACTTGGGCGCCAGCGCCACCAGTGTCTGCACCGTCGCTCCCAGGCTCCAGCCGATCAGCAGTGCCGACAGCAACGCCACCACGCAGCCCACGGCCAGCGCCACGCTGATGGGCAGCCACAGCGCGCGTATGCGCTCGCGCTGGGCGTACAGCGGAATTGCCAGCGCGACGGTGGCCGGGCCGACCAGCAGTCCCAGCAGCGAGACGCCGCTGCGGTAGCTGGCATAGGAGGTGCCCGTGGCCAGCAGCACGCCCACGATGACGACCACAGCCGTGAAGACGGGAATCAGGAGCGGATGGTTGCCGCTTCTGCGGTACAGCGCCGTGGCCGCCAGGTAGACGGCCATGGTCAGCACCAGCCAGGGCAGATGGGCGGTGGAGGCGTTGCCGGACAGCGATTGCCAGGCGCTGTGCCAGTGGGTGGTGAGCGCGCTCATGCCTTGTCTCCCTGGCTGGCGGCCGCTTCGCGGGCGCGCTGGCGCTCCAGGCACCAGCGGAAGGTGAAGGCCGTGGCCAGGAAGGTAATGGCCGCACCGGCCACGCAGGCGATCACGAAGGGCTGCCATTCGCGCGACAGCCGGTCGAACTCCAGCATCACGCCTGCAATGACGGGAATGAACAGCAGCATCATGTTCTGCAGCAGCACGCCGGCGGCCTTCTCCAGCGACTCGGGCAGGCGGCCGTGCAGCAGCAGCGCCGCCAGCAGCAGCAGCGTGCCCACGAGCGCGCCCGGAAGCGGCAGCCCCGTGAGCTGGACGATGGCCTCCCCCAGCAACTGGAAGGCGAACAAGGCGGTGATGGCGTACAGCATGAAAACCTGAATTCCTGGGTCAGATGGGTGAGGGAGCGGCCAATGGGGCGGGTGCGGCAAGAGCGTGGATCGCCCGTTGTCAGGCCGGGGCCTGGCCCTGGCGCCTGTGGGACGCCGCCGCAAAGCGTGCAATCATCGCCCACAACTCGAAAAAAGGTGCGGCCACCGATTGCGCGGCTCCCGGGCCAAGGCTATGTTTGGGTCCGTGCCCCCTAGAGTCCTGGGGCATGAGACTTTGAATAGCGAAGGAGTAGCGATGGCCGAAACCACATATCACGCACCCGTATACGAGCCGACGGTGGATGAACTCGAAGTGCTCAAGAAGCTGGAGATGGGCGAGCCCGTGTCGCTGGAAAGCGCGGCGCGCGAGCATCTGTCCAAGAGGCTGCGCGAGCGTGGACTGGTCGAAGTGGACAGCAGCCATCAATGGCACATCACGGCGGCAGGGCGCGCGCAGATCCGCCGCACGGATGCCTGAGGCAAGGTGTGTCAGGCGCCTTCCGAATCGAGGGTTTTCCCTTGGATCTGGAGGTTGCCTGATTTGCAGGCAGCTTAGCCTGCGGCCAGTGAATGCAAGCACTTGGACGCCTCGTTCACTTGCTGTTCACTGATTATCCACAGGGTTGTTCAATGGATCTGTGGAGAAAGAAAGCCACCCCAGGGTGGCTTTTTTCATGGGCTTTTACAGGCCCGAGCCGTGGGCGCACCGGGCTGGTGCCCGCGCTGGGCAAGGGCTGCATGACGGTGGTGCAAGTGGCGGTTTTCAGAGGGAAGGTGCTGAATTTGACGCAGGGCTGCAGCCCTGCCTGCAGGCTGGGATGGTGCTGCTTCAAGCAGGCTTCAGCATGGGCCAAGGTCCAGGCCTGGCAGGCCTTGAGAGGCGGTTGATGCCAAAGTTGTACACAGGTTGGGCCCTGTGCGGCGAAAAGCGCGCAGGCGTCATCCCGCCCAAGGCATGAGGACGCAGGATCGGTGCAGGCTGGAAGGCCTTGAAATGCAGTGCAGCCGTTGAACACGGCTGGATGCAAAGGGGCTTGAGGTTTGTGCGGACGCTGTGAAGACAGCGGCCGGAAAAGAAATAGCCGAAAAAGCAGGTGACTGCTTTTTCGGCTACGTAATCTCTGGTGCCCGGGGCCGGAATCGAACCGGCACGCCTTGCGGCGGGGGATTTTGAGTCCCCTGCGTCTACCAATTTCACCACCCGGGCTACTTAGCGCAGGGGCGAATTATGGCACAGTGTGAGGCTATGAAAATTTATCCGACCATCGAAGACGCCATCGGCCGCACGCCCCTGGTGGCATTGCAGCGCATCGGTGCGCAGTCTCGCCAGGAACGTGGCAACGTGGTGCTGGGCAAGCTGGAAGGCAACAACCCGGCCGGTTCGGTCAAGGACAGGCCGGCCCTGTCGATGATCCGCCGCGCCGAAGAGCGCGGCGACATCAAGCCCGGCGACACGCTGATCGAGGCGACTTCGGGCAATACCGGCATTGCGCTGGCCATGGCCGCCACGATCAAGGGCTACCGGATGGTGCTGATCATGCCCGAGGACCTGTCCATCGAGCGTGCCCAGACGATGAAGGCCTATGGCGCCGAGCTGATCCTCACGCCCAAGAGTGGCGGCATGGAATACGCGCGCGACCTGGCCGACCAGATGGTGGCCCAGGGCAAGGGCGTGGTGCTCGACCAGTTCGGCAACCCCGACAATCCGCGCATCCACTACGAGACCACGGGCCCCGAGCTGTGGGAGCAGACCGGCGGCGAGATCACGCATTTCGTGAGCGCCATGGGCACCACGGGCACGATCACCGGCGTGGCGAAGTTCCTCAAGGAAAAGAACCCGGCCATCCGCATCGTGGGCGCCCAGCCGGCCGAAGGCTCGCGCATCCCCGGCATCCGCAAGTGGCCCGAGGAATACATGCCCAAGATCTACGACGCCTCGCTGATCGACGAGACCGTGCTCGTGGGCCAGGACGATGCCGAGGACATGGCGCGCCGCCTGGCGCGCGAGGAAGGCATCTTTGCCGGCATCTCTGCGGCGGGCGCCTGCTGGGTGGCCCAGCAGATTGCCGAGCGCGAGAACAACGCCACCATCGTCTTCGTGGTCTGCGACCGCGGCGACCGCTATCTGTCCACGGGCGTCTTCCCCGCCTGACGCAGCGACAGGCCCGCCTTCCGGCGGGCCTTCCTGTTTGCATTGAGCCAGGACAGCAAAAAACCAGGAACAGCCCCATGCACTATGAAACCCGCTATTGCACGCACTGCGCAACGCCCCTGCAGTGGGTGATCCAGGCCGAGGACGGCGGCGATGTATCGCGCCTGCGCTGCCCCGAGTGCGGCTGGACGCACTGGAACAATCCCACGCCGGTGCTGGCCGCCATCGTGGAGCTGGACGGCAAGGTGCTGCTGGCGCGCAATGCGGCCTGGCCCGAGAAGGTCTTCGGCCTGATCACGGGCTTCATGGAAGCCGGCGAGTCGCCCGAGGAGGGCGTGGCACGCGAGGTGGCGGAGGAAACCGGCCTGCAGGCCGAGTCGCTGGAGCTGATCAGCGTGCATGAGTTCCTGCGCATGAACCAGGTGATCATCGCCTTCCATGTGCGCGCCAGCGGCCAGGTGCGGCTGTCGCCCGAGCTGCTCGAGTACCGCCTGCTGGAGCCTGAGAAGGTGCAGGCCTGGCCTTCGGGCACCGGCATGGCGCTGGCCAAGTGGCTGCGCAGCCGGGGGCATGATCCTGTGATCCGTGACTTCTGGAAGCGTGCCGAGCAGGCCCAGGAGGCTGAAGCGAGTCGCGCCGATCAAGACACTGCTGCCGGCCTCAGCCGCGATGCCGCCTAGAATCCCAGGCTCAAGAGGTGCATCCGATGGAAATTCACAAGGAAATCGACACGCGCGGGCTCAACTGCCCGCTGCCCATTCTCAAGGCCAAGAAGGCGCTGGCCGAACTGGACAGCGGCCAGCTGCTCAAGGTGGTGGCCACTGACACGGGCTCGCTGCGCGACTTCCAGGCCTTTGCCAAGCAGACCGGCAATGAACTGGTGGAGCAGCAGACCGTGGGTGCGGAGTTCATCCATATCCTGCGCCGGCGCTGAGCGGCTGCACGCGGTTCGCTCCAAAGAAAAAGGCCTGCTTTCGCAGGCCTTTTGCATGGGGCAGGGGCGGCTCTGAGGCCCGGCCTCAGATGCTCAGGCCCTGCAGGTATTCGCGGAAGCTCGCGCCCACATCCTCATGCTGCAGCGCCAGTTCCACCGTGGCCTGCAAAAAGCCTTCCTTGCTGCCGCAGTCGTAGCGCTTGCCCTGGTACTGGAAGGCGTAGACGGCTTCATGGGCCATCAGGCGTTCGATGGCGTCCGTCAGCTGGATCTCGCCGCCCACGCCCTTGGGCTGGTTGCGGATCTCCTCGAAGATGGCCGGTGTCAGCACGTAGCGGCCAGCCACGCCCATGCGCGAGGGGGCCTTCTCGGGCGCAGGCTTTTCCACGATCTTCTCGATGCGCATCAGCGAACCGCCGGCCGGCTCGCCAGCCACGATGCCATAGCGCTTGGTCTGCTCCAGCGGCACTTCCTGCACGGCCAGCAGGGAGCGGCCCTGCTTGTGGAAGGCCGATGTCATCTGCGCCATCACGCCGGGGCCGCCGGGCTCGCCCACCATCAGGTCGTCGGCCAGCAGCACGGCAAAGGGCTCGTTGCCCACCAGCGGCTCGGCGCACAGCACGGCATGGCCCAGGCCCAGGGAGCGCGGCTGGCGCACGAACAGGCAGTTCATGTCGGCGGGGCTGATGCTGCGCACCAGCTCCAGCATGGCCTGCTTGCCGGCGTTCTCCAGCTCGTTTTCCAGCTCGTAGGCGGTGTCGAAATGGTCCTCGATGGCGCGCTTGCTGCGGCCGGTGACGAAGATCATGTCGCGGATGCCGGCCTCGTAGGCCTCTTCCACGGCGTACTGGATCAGCGGCTTGTCCACCACGGGCAGCATCTCCTTGGGAGAGGCCTTGGTGGCGGGCAGAAAGCGCGTGCCGAGCCCGGCAACGGGAAACACGGCTTTGCGGACACGGGTCTGGGTGCTCATAAACGGATCTTTCAACCCAGGCGGGCGAGTTGTTCCTGGATGCGGATCAGCGTGGCGCCGAAGTCGGCCACGCGCTTCTTTTCCTGGTCGATGACGGCCGGGGGCGCCTTGGCCACGAAGGCCTCGTTGCCCAGCTTGGCATTGGCCTTGGTGATCTCGCCTTCCAGGCGTGCGGCTTCCTTGGACAGGCGGGCCTTTTCGGCGGCCACGTCGATCTCCACGAACAGCGCCAGGCGCGCCTCGCCCACCACGCAGACCGGGGCGGCCTGGGCGGCCTCGGCCCAGGCGGCTTCGTCGTCGAACACCTTGACCTCGCTGAGCTTGGCCAGGTTTTGCAGTACGGCGGCATTGGTGCGCAGGAACTGCGACTCATCGGCCGAACTGGCTACGGCCAGCAGCGGCAGGCGCTGGGCCGGCGACACGCCCATCTCGCCGCGCAGCGTGCGGCAGGCGTCGATCATCTGCTTGATGCGGCCCACGTAGGCGATGGCGGCCTCGTCGATCTTCTCGGGCTGGGCCTCGGGGTAGCGGGCCACGGCCACGGACTCGCCGGGCAGGCCGGCGACCGGGGCGACCTTCTGCCACAGGGCTTCGGTCACGAACGGGATGATGGGGTGGGCCAGGCGCAGGATGGCCTCCAGCGTGCGGATCAGCGTGCGGCGCGTGGCGCGCTGCTGGGCCTCGCTGCCGGTCTGGATCTGCACCTTGGCGATTTCCAGGTACCAGTCGCAGAACTCGTTCCAGACGAAGTCGTACAGCGCGTTGGCCACGTTGTCCAGGCGGAATTCGGCAAAGCCCTTGACCACTTCGGCCTCGACCTTCTGCAGCTGCGAGGCGATCCAGCGGTCGGGCTGGCTGAACTGCATGTAGCCCGCGAACTCGCCGCCGGCCTGGCATTGCTCCTTGGTGTGGGGCAGCAGGCCGCAGTCATGGCCTTCGCAGTTCATCAGCACGAAGCGGCTGGCGTTCCACAGCTTGTTGCAGAAGTTGCGGTAGCCCTCGCAGCGCTTGCTGTCGAAGTTGATGGAGCGGCCCAGCGAGGCCAGGGCCGCGAAGGTGAAGCGCAGCGCGTCGGCGCCGTAGGCGGGAATGCCCTCGGGGAATTCCTTTTGCGTGTTCTTGCGCACCTGGGGCGCGGTCTCGGGGCGGCGCAGGCCCTGCGTGCGCTTGTCCAGCAGGGTGTCCAGGTCGATGCCGTCGATCAGGTCCACGGGGTCGAGCACGTTGCCCTCGGACTTGCTCATCTTCTTGCCCTGGGCGTCACGCACCAGGCCATGCATGTAGACATGGCGGAAGGGCACGCGGCCCGTGAAGTGCGTGGTCATCATGATCATCCGGGCGACCCAGAAGAAGATGATGTCGTAGCCCGTGACCAGCACCGAGCTGGGCAGGTAGAGGTTGTAGTCATCGTCGGCCGCCTCGGTCTGGTTCGGCCAGCCCATGGTGGAGAACGGCACCAGGGCCGAGGAGTACCAGGTGTCCAGCACGTCCTCGTCACGCGTGAGCGTCTTGCCGGGGGCCTGGGCGCGGGCTTCTTCCTCGGTGCGGGCCACGTAGACCTTGCCGTCCTCGTCGTACCAGGCGGGAATCTGGTGGCCCCACCACAGCTGGCGCGAGATGCACCAGTCCTGGATGTTGTTCATCCACTGGTTGTAGGTGTTGACCCAGTTCTCGGGCACGAACTGCACCTGGCCGCTGGAGACGGCATCGATGGCCTTCTGCGCGATGGACTTGCCCGTGGCATCGCCTTCGCCCACCTTGTTCATGGCCACGAACCACTGGTCGGTCAGCATGGGCTCGATCACCTGGCCCGTGCGCGTGCAGATGGGCACCATGAGCTTGTGCTTCTTGGTCTCGACCAGCAGGCCGGCCGCGTCCAGGTCGGCCACGATGGCCTTGCGCGCCACGAAGCGGTCCATGCCGCGGTACTTCTCGGGCGCCTCGTCGTTGATGGTGGCCGTGAGCGTCAGCACGCAGATCATCGGCAGGCCGTGGCGCTGGCCCACGGCGTAGTCGTTGTTGTCATGCGCAGGCGTGACCTTGACCACGCCCGTGCCGAACTCGCGGTCCACGTAGTCGTCGGCAATGATGGGGATCTCGCGGCCCACCAGGGGCAGGATCACGGTCTTGCCGATCAGCGCCTGGTAGCGCTCGTCCTCGGGGTGGACCATCAGGGCTGCGTCGCCCAGCATGGTTTCCGGGCGCGTGGTGGCCACCACGAGCTGGCCCGAGCCGTCGGCCAGCGGGTAGGCGATGTGCCACAGCGAGCCGTCCTTCTCCTCGTTCTCGACCTCGAGGTCGGAGACGGCGGACATCAGCTTGGGGTCCCAGTTCACCAGGCGCTTGCCGCGGTAGATCAGGCCCTGCTGGTACAGGCGCACGAAGGTCTCGTTGACGATTGACGACAGCTTGTCGTCCATGGTGAAGTACTCGCGGCTCCAGTCCACGCTGTCGCCCATGCGGCGCATCTGGCCGGTAATGGTGTTGCCGCTCTGGTTCTTCCACTCCCAGACCTTGCTCACGAAGTTCTTGCGCGCCTCGGGAGGCGTCGCGCCCATGTCGTGGCGGCTGGCGATGCCCTGCTCCTGCAGCTGGCGCTCCACCACGATCTGGGTGGCGATGCCCGCGTGGTCGGTGCCGGGAACCCAGACCGTGTTGTGGCCCTTCATGCGGTGGTAGCGCGTGAGGCTGTCCATGATGGTCTGGTTGAACGCATGGCCCATGTGCAGCGTGCCTGTCACATTGGGCGGCGGCAGCTGGACGGAGAACGATGGCTGGGATGCATCTGCCTGGCCCGTGCCGCGCACGCCGGCTGCGCCGTAGCCGCGCTTTTCCCATTCAGGGCCCCATTGGGCCTCGATGGCGGCGGGTTCAAACGATTTGGACAGGCTGTCGAGGCCTGGCTGGGCAATGGTGTCGCTCATGGCTTGCTTGCGGGGAATTGTGCGAATGGCGTTTGGCAAATGAAAACGGCATCCGTTGAAGGGATGCCGTCTGCATATGCGAAATGGATGACGGTTTGACGGGGATTCTACCGACCCCGTCCGCCTGCCTGTTCGCCGGGTTTTATTGAGAGCGTGTTGTGCACTTTAAAGTGCACAACACGCTCTAGGCTGCATCGGGCACGAACTCGGGCCGGTCGTTGCTCTGGGGCTTGAGCGGCTGGGCGGCCTTGCCTTCGGCGCGTTCCTTGCGCCATTGCTCCTTGCGTGCCGTCCACTCGTTCAGGCGGGCGTGGGCGGTGGTGCTTTCGCGCGCCATCTGCACTTCGTCGGCCAGCTGGGCCGACAGCTCCAGGCGGATGCCGTTGGGATCGAAGAAATAGATGCTCTTGAAGATGTGGTGGTCGGTCACGCCCAGCACCTCGATGCCATGCGCCACCAGGCGGGCCTTGGTGTTCTCCAGTTCCTCGACGGTGTCCACGCGGAAGGCGATGTGGTTGATCCACAGCGGCGTGTTGGGCGAGGGCAGGGCCTTTTCGTCATCGCCGATGTCGAAGAAGGCGATGAACGAACCATCCTTCAGGCGGAAGAAGAAGTGCGTGTAGGGGCAGTACTCGCCCGTGCTGGGCACGTAGTCGCTCTGGATGATGTGGTAGAGCGGCAGGCCCAGGATGTCCTCGTAGAAGTGGCGGGTCTCCTCGGCATCGCGGGCCTTGTAGGCGTAGTGGTGCAGCTGCTGCACGGCGGCGGGCGGTGGCAGTGTGGACAGGTCGGGACGGGCGCTTGTGTTCATCGAATGTCTCCTTGGTGGATGATGTGATTCTACTATTCGTAATCAATTTACCTAAATGAAATGTTGCGATGGATTGCAGGGATATGCGCGCTGCGGTGTTTGGGCCACCTGCGGTGCCAGTTGTCGGCAGCACTTGACCTTCAAGTCACTTCACGCTTTCTCATGGAGGTCCGTGCCCCTGCCTGCCATGGACGCCATCGATGCAGCGGCCCTCTGTTCACAACCGTTTTCAAGTCAAGGAATCTCATGAGCGACAGCCATCAGCACGGCGACGTGCGTGCCCTGCCGGAATCCCGCCTCTGGTTTGCCTTCGGATTGACCGGCACCTTCATGGTGGTGGAAATCATCGGCGGCATGGTCACGGGCAGCCTGGCCCTGATCTCCGACGCCATGCACATGCTGACCGACGCGATGGCGCTGCTGCTGGCCCTGGTGGCCATACGCGCCGGCCGCAAGGCAGCCGACCTGCTGCGCACCTACGGCTATGCGCGCTTCGAGATCCTGGCTGCCGCCATCAATGCGCTGGTGCTGCTGGGCGTGGCCTTCTACATCCTGTATGAGGCCTACCGCCGGCTGTCGGCACCTGCAGAAATCCAGTCCCTGGGCATGATGGCGGTGGCGGCCGTGGGCCTGGTGATCAACCTGCTCTCCATGCGCCTGCTGTCGGGTGGCAAGGACGAGAGCCTGAACGTGAAGGGCGCGTACCTGGAGGTATGGGCGGACATGCTGGGTTCGGTCGGCGTGCTCGCCGGTGCCGCGCTGATCTGGCTGACGGGCTGGCGGTGGATCGACTCGGCGGTGGCCGTGGGCATCGGCTTCATGGTGTTTCCGCGGACCTGGACCCTGCTGCGCGAGTGCATCAACATCCTGCTGGAAGGCGTGCCCTCGGGGATGAGCCTGCAGGCGGTGCGCGAGACGATTTCGGGCACGGCGGGCGTGGCAGCGATCCACGATGTCCACCTGTGGGCGGTCACGCAGAGCAAGCCCATGCTGACCGGCCACGTGGTGCTGCTGCTCGGCGCGGACGGCGAGCAGGTGCGCCGCGATATCGAGGACAGGCTGCAGGCCGGCTTCGACCTGCACCATACGACGCTGCAGATGGAGCGCGAGGATCGCTCCTCGGCAGAGCACATCCACTAGGATGCCCAGTCTTCATGGACCCCACCCGGAGTGCACCGATGCTTGAGCTTCGACCCAACTGCGAATGCTGCGACAAGGACCTGCCGCCAGAGTCTGCCGAGGCTCGCATCTGCACCTTCGAGTGCACGTTCTGTGCCGGCTGTGCGGATCATGTGCTGCACGGCGCCTGCCCCAACTGCGGTGGCGAGCTGGTGGCCAGGCCGCGCCGGCCGGCGGACAAGCTGGAGCGGTATCCGGCCTCGACGAAGCGGGTGCTAAAGGCCGGCGGTTGCGCTGTACGGGCCTGATCCGGCGCGGAGCCATCGATTGCAGTACCAGTACCACGATGGATTGCTGGAGCAGGTGCGCCTGGATGTGGCGGCCCGGAGCGTGGAACTGTGCTTCTTTCTCTATGCCGTGTTCGACAGGCCGCAGGCCAGGGTAGCCATCCGCTTTGAACGGATCTTCAACTTTCCTACCGTGCAGGCGTACTTTGCCGACGTCCAGCGCGACGCAGCCGCAGAGATGGATGACTGCCTGGACCGCTGCGAAGTGCTGCAGCGGGATACGAAGAGGCCTTCGTCAGCAAGGGCGCAGCATCTGTTCTTGCAGCTGTCCCACTATGGGCGGCTGAAAATCCACTGCGAATCCGTTGTCGAGGAGCTTGTTCCAGAGCCGTAGCGGACCGCTGCGGGTTTATGCCGTGAAGACGGGGCGCCTGCGGCCACGGAACGCAGCCTCCACCGCCAGCACGGCTGCAAAACCCATCACATAGGCCAGCACATCCCACCAGTCGGCCGTGCTGCCCAGCACGATGCGCAAAGCGCGGTTGGGAATGTGCAACTGGAAGGTCGATGCCAGGAACTGGCCCAGCTCCACCAGCAGGCCCACGCACAGCGCGGCCGACGCCAGCGTCAGCACGCGCGCGGCGATCACGGTCTTGAACACGGCATAGACCCAGGCCACGGCCAACACGTCGCCGAAGAAGCTGCGCACCCAGCCCCAGCGCGCGCCGACGGTGGCCAGCAGCACGAGCAAGACAAACAGGGCCACCGCCCACGCCAGGGAAACAGGATCAAAACGCCATCGCATGGCCGCCATCATCGGGCCAAAAGCGGGTCCGGTCAGCGAGCCGGGTGCGCAGTGCCTTGCGCAGCGGTGGCCAGCGGGTGCGCTATCCCGCCATCGCCGTAGCTGCCCACCACTTGGGCGATCACCACCTGGTAGCCCTTGAGCCAGCGCGCCTGCTGCTGCTTGGCTTCGAGGTGCGCAGGGTGGCGCATCAGTTGCTGCAGCGCCTCCCAGGTCTGCCAGTAGTAGACGTTGGAGACCAGGCCTGTGGCGGGGTTCTCCCAGGCCTCTTCGCCCAGGTAGCCGGGGATGGCGCGGGCGATCTCGGCGATCCGGCCGTCAAGGACATGGAATGGCGCGTCGTATTCGCCCGGCGCGAAGGTGAAGGTGGATGTGTACATCGGCGGTTGGCAATCTGTGTGAGGATGGCAGGCGCTAGAGGCGCGGCGCCGCATCCATGGCGCTGGCCAGCGGCTCCTGTCCGCGCTCGCGCAGCGCGCCGATGGCGCCGTCCAGGTCCCGGGCCTGCCGGTTCTGGCTGAGCTTGGCCTTGCCCTCCAGGCGGGTGATGCGGATCTGCAGGCCGACGATGGCCTGCAGCATGCCGTCGATGAATTCACGCGGCGAGTCGGACATCTTCCAGGGCTGGGCCTGCGATGCCTCATGGACCCGCGTGAGCCGCCCGACCAGCCCGCGCACGAATTTCTCGTCGTCATGGATGCTGATTTGCCCGTGCACATGCACAGCCTCGTAGTTCCAGGTGGGCACCAGGCGGTGCGTCTCGTGCTTGCTTGGATACCAGCTGGGCGAGATATAGCCTTCGGCTCCACGGAAGACGACCAGCACCTCGGCGCCGTCGCGGCACTGCTGCCAGATGGGATTGGCGCGGGCCACATGGGCGCTCAGCGTGCCCATCTCCCCTGGGTCCGCATCCAGCAGGAACGGCAGGTGGTTGGCGTCCAGCACGCCGTTGGCCTGGGTGACGAGCGTGCCCAGGGGGTGGCTGCGGATCAGGCCGTGCAGGCTGTCGGAATCGGTGAGGGAGAAATGGGCGGGCGTGTACATGGGCGCTTCCTGGGCTGGTGTGCCGGCATCGGGGGAAAGCGGACTATCCACCATCCCTGGCACAATGAAAAATCCAGTTTCGTGATTTTTTGGCAGACCAGTTGAAATCCGCTCTCACCCGCCATGCCGGTGCAGCGCCCGGCGCCCGCACCCTCCACGAATGGCTGAAATCACAGGTGGCCGACGGCAGCTTGGCCGTGGGCGCACGCCTACCCTCCACCCGCGCCCTGGCGCTGGACCTGGGCGTGTCGCGCACCACCGTCACGGCCGCCTACGAGCAGCTTGCGGCCGAAGGCTATCTGGAGACCGCTCCAGGCAGCAGGGCGCGCGTGGCGGCTGGCGCGGCGCAGCGCAGCCGTGCGCGCAGCATGCCGTCAGCGGCCCAGCAGCACGGCAGTCCGCGGCTGTCTTCCTATGGGCAGCGGGTGGATGCGCTGGCGTCAGCCCTGCCGCCGGCAGCAGGCGATGGTGGGCCAGCCCCGATCGACTTTCTCTACGGCGCCCTGGCCTTTGACGACTTTCCCACGCTGGCATGGCGGCGCGCCTACAACCGCGCCATCGTGCAGCGCCAGTCTTCCCTGTCCTACGACGCGCCCGAAGGCGAGCCGGCGCTGCGCATGGCGCTGCAAGGCTATCTGCGCAGGGCGCGGGGGCTTGTCTGTTCGGCCGATCAGATCGTGGTGGTGCAGGGCTCGCAGCAGGCCATCGACCTGTGCGCGCGCGTGCTGGTCGATCCGGGCGAGACCGTGCTGATGGAAGAGCCCTGCTACCTGATGGCGCGCCGCGTGTTTGAGGCCCAGGGCGCATGCCTGCAGGAAATGGCCGTCGATGAACAGGGCCTGGATACCTCGGCGCTGGCCGGGCGCCAGGCGCGGCTGGCCTATGTCACGCCCTCGCATCAGTTTCCGCTGGGCGGCGTGCTGCCCATAGGCCGCAGGCAGCAACTGCTGGCCTGGGCGCGCGCCACGGGTGCCTGGATTCTGGAAGACGACTATGACGGCGAATTCCGCTACGGGCTGCGCCCCATCGACGCCCTGCAGTCCATTGACGAGGTGGGTTGCGTCATCCATGTCGGCACTTTCTCCAAGGCCTTATCGCCGCAGATGCGCATGGGCTACCTGGTGCTGCCGCCGTCCCTGGTGCCCGTTTTCCGGGAAGCCCGGCGGCTGGCCGACCGGCATGCGCCGCGCCTGGACCAGCTGGTGCTGGCCGCGCTGATCGAGGACGGCAGCTACGAGCGCCATGTGCGCGCTGCCCGCCGTCGCAACGAAGGCCGGCGGGCGGCATTGCTGCAGGCGCTGGAGCGGCACTTGCCGGGCGCGGTGCAGGTCGAAGGCTCGGCCTCCGGCCTGCATGTGGTGGCCTGGGTGCCTGCCGTGCATCAGCGCGATGAGATTGCCCTGGTGCGGTTGGCGAGAGAGCGTGGCGTGGGCGTTCGCCCCATCTCGCCGCTCTATGCGGCCGGTGATGCCCATCGCCGCCAGTCCTGCGCCGGGCTGGTCCTGGGTTATGCGAGCCTGCAGCCGCAGGCCATCGAGCAAGGGGTGCGCAGGCTGGCAGGCGTGGTGCGGGATGGACAGAAAAAAGGCGCGGCCTTCGAGGCCCCGCCTTGCCGACGCTGAGGTTTCCGGGTGTTGCCGCAGCGCCTGCAATCAGGTGGCGCTGCAGAGAATGAGCGTGGAACTCACGCTGCCAGCGGGCTTCCCGCCTGTGCCCGCATAGCCGTTGGGCAGCGTCGTCGAGCCATTCAGCGTGAAGGCGACGCTGATGGACAGCGTGGTTCTGAACGCGATCGTGGCCCCTGCCGGCAGTGCCGAGGTCAGGGTGACCTGGCGGGAGGTTGCGGAAAGTACCGACACGTTGGCTGTGCCTCCCGTCACACTGAACACACCGATGTTGGCAACTCCCGAACCGATGATGGTCACCGTGGTGCCGACGGGAAGCGGCGCAGAGCCTGCCGTGAGGGTGAAGCCGGGGCCAAGGACGCCAAGCACACCACAGCTGCCATCGAGGTGGTAGGCGCCAATGTCGATGGAACCCGAGACCGTGATCGACAAGGCTGCGGTGTCGGTGTTGCTGCCCTGGATGGTGACATTGGTCGGCCCCTCGTCCGAACCTGCGGTGAAGGTCACCGTGCAAGTCCCCCCGGCCGGCAGCGACAGCCCGCAGGTGTTGCCGGAAACGGACAGCCCACTGCCGCCGGGGATGGTGGCGCCGATATTGGCGGCGGCATTCGATCCCGTGTTGGTGATGGTCACGAAGCCCGTGCCGCCAGTAGCAATCGTCAGGGTCGATGCGGAGATTCCCAGCGTGGTCGTGGTGCTGGGCGCCGTCACGGTGAACTGCACTGACGTTGCCGTGGTGTTGCTGCCAGCGAAGCTGATGGCCGTCGGACCTTCCGGCGTGGCTCCAGTCAGCGTGATCGTGCAATTGGCCCCCGCTGCCAGCGATGAACCACAGGTGTTGGCCGACACCGTGATGCCGCTGCCTGCTGGAATCGTGGCCTGAACGTCGAGCGCAGGGGCCCCACCGTTGTTGGTGATGGTCACCGAGCCCGTTGTCCCTGTGTTGAACGACACGGGCGTGGTGGACATGCCCAGCGTGGTCGGCGTGACGGGCGCCGTCACCGTGACCGGCACGGTCGTGGCCAGCGTATTGCTGCCGCCGAAGCTGATGGCCGTGGGGCCTTCGGCGGCGGCCGCAGTCAGGGTGATGCCGCAGCTGGCCAAAGAGGCGAGTGCGGCACCGCACGTGTTCGACTGCACGGTGATTCCGCTACCGGCCGGCGCCGTGGCGGTCACGTTGAAGGCTGCAGAAGCGCCGGTGTTGCTGATGAGGACCGTTGTCGAGCCGCCCGCAGCGAACGACAGCGGAGCGCTGGGTATCGAAAGCGTGGCCGTGGGAACGGGCACCGTCACCGTGACCTGCACGGTCGTGGTGGGCGTATTGCTGCCGCCAAAGATGACCGCGGTCGGGCCTTCTGCGGCCGCAGCCGTCAGCGTGATCGTGCAGTCGGCCCCGGGGGCCAGGGAGATGGGGCAGGTGCTGGACGCCACCGTGATGCCGCTGCCGACCGGAATGGTGGCTTGCACGTTGAACGCCGGTGCGGGCCCGTTGTTGGTGATGGTCACCGTGCCCGCTCCGCTGGTGCCAAACGACACGGGTGCGGCGGGAATGTCCAGCGTGGTCGGCGCGACGGGGGCTGTCACCGTGACCGGCACCGTCGTCGCCGGTGTGTTGGTGCCGCCGAAGCTGATGGCGGTCGGCCCTTCGGCCGCAGCGGCCGTCAGCGTGATCGTGCAGCTGGCAGCGGGGGCCAGGATGGCGGGGCAGGTGGTGGTGGACACCGTGATGCCGCTGCCGGCCGGGATGGTCGCCTGTACGTTGAACGCGGGTGCGCTTCCGCTGTTGGTGATGGTCACCGAACCTGCACCGCCGGTGCCGAACGACAGGGGTGTCGTGGGAATGTTCAGCGTGGTGGGCACGACGGGGGCTGTCACCGTGATCGGCACGGTCGTGGCCGGCGTGTTGCTGCCGCCGAAGCCGATGTCGGTCGGGCCTTCGGCCGCAGCGGCCGTCAGCGTGATCGTGCAGCTGGCAGCGGGGGCCAGGATGGCGGCGCAGGTGGAGTTGGACACCGTGATGCCGCTGCCGGCCGGAATGGTGGCCTGTACGTTGAACGCGGGTGCGCTTCCGCTATTGTTGATGGTCACCGAGCCTGCGCCGCCGGTGCCGAAGGACACGGGGGCAGTGGGAATGTTCAGCGTAGTCGGCGTGACAGGGGTCGTCACCGTGACGGGCACCGTCGTGGCCGGCGTGTTGCTGCCGCCAACGCCGATGTTCGTGGGGCCTTCCGGTCCTGCCGCCGTCAGTGTGATGGTGCAGCTTGCGCCCACCGGCAGTGACGCCGGGCAGGTGGAGGAGGCCACCGTGATACCGCTGCCGACCGGAATGATGGCCCGCAGATTGAACGCAGGCGCCGTTCCGTTGTTGGTGATGGTCACCGAGCCTGCGCCGTAGGCGCCGAGCAGCACGGGTGCCGGGGGAACGGTAGGCGCGGTTGGCGCGACGGGTGCGGTGACCGTGACCTGTGCGGTAGCGGCGGGCGCATTGCTGCCGCCGAAGCCGATGTTGGTCGGGCCCTCGGCCGAAGGGGCAGTCAACGTGATCGTGCAATTGGCCGAGGGAGCCAGGATGGCGGCGCAGGTGGTGTTGGACACTGTGATGCCGCTGCCCGCCGGAATGCTGGCCTGCACATTGAACGCAGGTGCGCTGCCGCTGTTGGTGATGGTCACCGAGCCAGCACCGTTCGCTCCGAAGGACAGGGACGCCGAGGGAATGGTCAGCGTCGCGGGCAGGACGGCAGTCGTCACCGTGACGGGCACGGGCGTGGAAGCCGTGTTGCTGCCGCCGAAGCCGATGGAGGTCGGGCCTTCCGCCGAGGGGGCTGTCAGCGTGATCGTGCAGCTGGCCGAGGGAGCCAGGAGGGCGGGGCAGGTGGTGTTGGACACCGTGATGCCACTGCCCCCCGGAATGCTGGCCTGCACATTGAGCGCAGGTGCGCTGCCGCTGTTGGTGATGCTCACCGAGCCGGCGCCGCCCGCTCCGAAGGACACGGACGTCGCAGGAATGTTCAGCGTCGTGGGCGTGCCGGTTGCCGACACCGTGACCGGCACGGAAGTGGACGCCGTATTGCTGCCGCCGAAGCCGATGGCGGTCGGGCCTTCCGCCGAGGGGGCGGTCAACGTGATCGTGCAGTTGGCAGAGGGTGCCAGGGCGGCAGGGCAGGTGG
The DNA here is from genome assembly GCF_017355445.1 of Delftia sp. SD018. Lineage (NCBI taxonomy): Bacteria > Pseudomonadati > Pseudomonadota > Betaproteobacteria > Burkholderiales > Comamonadaceae > Delftia > Delftia sp. SD018. The sequence continues at coordinate 42,571 of NZ_JADDRN010000014.1, read as the reverse complement.
TGTTGGACACCGTGATGCCACTGCCCGCAGGAATGCTGGCCTGCACATTGAGCGCATTTGCGCCGCCGCTGTTGGTGATGGTCACCGATCCCGTGCTGCCCGCCGCAAACGACAGCGGCGTGGCGGGAATGCTCAGTGTGGTGGTCGGGGCCGGGCCACCTGTCACGGTGACCGGGGTGGTGGTGGCAGCGGCGTTGCTGCCGGCAATGCTGACCGTGGTCGGGCCTTCCGCCGCGGGTGCCGTCAGGGTGATGGCGCAGCTGGAGCCCGCAGGCAGCGTTGCCGCGCAGCTGTTGGAGGAGATGGTGATGCCGCTGCCTGCGGGAATGGTGGCCTGCACATTGAGCGCTGCCGAGCCGCCGCTGTTGCTGACGTTCACCGTGCCGGTGCTGCCTGCGGCAAATGACAGGCCCGCGCCGGGAACGCTGAGCGTGGTGGGGCTGGCGCCAGCCGTGGCCTGGGCCGCCTCGGCGCGGCAAATGGTTTCCACATTCACCCGGCATGTGCCATTGGGCGCAATGGTGTTGCCCACGGCGCAAAGAGGCGGGGGCGATGCGGGCGGTGCCCCTGGTGGCATGAGATGGGTGAAGCCCGAGGGAAAACACTGATTCAAATTCGGTGGCTGAATGGCGGTGATTTTGAGTGCCACACCGGAATCATTGGTGAAATCTTCTGCAGAAAATCCATTGATATTGCCGCCATTGACAATTTGCGCAACGAGCAATGGCCGTGTCTCACCCGCCGGGTTGGTAAAGCTGCCCGTCAATTGGGCACGCAGATCGGGGCTGTGCCACAGCGTGGCGCACACGATGGCGCTGGTGCACAGCGCCATGAAGAGCGCCCGGTGCTGCCGGTTGCGCAGCACCAGCCAAGCGGCCATGGCCAAGCCTATGGCAAGGGCCAACAGACTCCAAGGGTTGTCCACCGGAATCGCGGTTGCCGCGACGGCGGCAGCCGGAGCGACCGTGATGCTCTGGGCATTGGCGGCCATTGGGAATGAATGGGCGGCAATGGCGGCGACAACGGCGGGGGCAATGGAGATCTGCTTCATGGGTGAATGCCAGGGAGTGATCGGAAAATGAAATTTAAAGTAAGTTTTTTGGAGTATGTCTATTTGTATCTATCGATATCGAGGAATCGTTATGCTGCGACTTCTCAATGACCGTGAAATCGCTATCAATTTGATGCATTTGCAAAGGCCGCCAATGTGCTCGCTGTGCCTCTGTGGATCAGGTGCGAATGGAGGGCATTGGCAAGGTCTTTTCCGGGAATTCAGGAAAGGCAAAAAAAAGCCCGTGACCGGCTTGCGGATCACGGGCTTTGGGCGGCAGCGCCCTGAAAGGCACTGCGGCGAATGCGGGTTTACTGCTGCTTGACCGCTTCGATGGACATCACCAGGCGCACTTGCTTGGGGAAGCCATAGTCCACGCCGTAGTTCACGCCGAAGGCGGTGCGGTCGATCACGGCTTCGAAGTCGCCGCCGCAGGTCTCACGCTTTTGCAGCATGGCGTTGGGGTAGCAGGTGAACTTGTTGGCCTTGATGGTCACGGGCTGGGTCTTGTCCAGGATGGTCAGGTGGCCGGTGACTTCCTTGAGCTTGTCGCCGTCGAAGACGAACTTGTCGGAGACGAACTTGGCCTGGGGGAACTTGGCCACGTTGAAGATGTCGGCGCTCTTGAGGTGCTTGTCGAAGGCGGCGGTGCCCGAGCTCAGCGATTCCATTTCCAGCACGACTTCGACCTTGCCGGCCTTGGCGTCACGGTCGAATTCCACGGTGCCGCTCTTCTTGTCGAAGCGCACGCGGTTGGTCGAGGCGCCGTTGTGGTCGATCTCGAACGTGGCGAAGGTGTGCGTCGGGTCGATGGCGTAGGTTGCGGGAGCAGCCTGGACAGCGGTGGCGAACAGGCCGGCAATGGCCAGGGCAAACACGGAAGTGCGCATGAAAGAACTCCTAGGTTGGGGTTGCACGAAACGGGAAAGAAAATGGCCGATCTTGGGCAGGGACGCGGCTTACAGCTTGCCCACGCCGGTCAGTGCGAGCTTGAACTGCACCTGCACCTCGTCGGCCACCATGGAGGTATCGCCCCATTCGCCTTCGCCGATCTTGAATTGCAGGCGCTTGAGCGGCAGCGTGCCGGTGGCCGTGGTCGTGGTGCCGGACTGGGCCAGTTGCACGGGAATGCTCACGTTCTGGACCTGGCCCTTGATGCTGAGCTTGCCGTCCACCTGGTACTTGCCGCCGCCCAGCGCCTTGACGGCGGTGGAGTCGAACACGGCCTGCGGGAATTTGGCGACGTTGAACCAATCCGCCTTGGGCAGTTCGGCGTCGGTTTCCTTGGCGCCCATGGTGGCGCTGCCGGTGTCCACGGTGAAGCGGATCTTGCTGGTGTCGGGCTTGGCCGTGTCGAACTGGACCTGGGCATCGAACTTCTTGAAGTGGCCCTGCAGGGGCACGCCCATCTGCTTGGCCGTGAAGTTCACGGCGCTCTGGGCGGGCACGAGCTTTTGCTCGGCCAGTGCCGCTTGGGAAGCCAGGGCCGCAGCGGCCAGGGCGATGGTGGTCAGCGTGGAGGAAAAGCGCATGGCGAGACTCCTAGGGGTCGGGAAGGTCCGGTCAGGGGGTGGCTGGGGCCGGATGGACACCGGCCCTGGCTGGCGAGAGGTTGGCGAAAGGTTCAGGCGCGGCCCGGCAGCATGCGGGAGATCAGGCCGTCGCGGTCGATGAACTGGTGCTTGAGGGCGGCGCCCACATGCATGGCAATCAGCACGACCAGGGCCCAGGCCGCCCAGCCGTGCAGGGGCTTGAGGGTTTCCGCCAGTTCGGGGCTGGCGCTCACGAAGTCAGGCAGGGGCAGCATGCCGAGGAAGACGATGGGAAAGCCGGCCGCCGAGCTGTAGGCCCAGCCCAGCAGGGGCACGGCGAAGAACAGCAGGTACATGGCGTGGTGGGTGCCGTTGTGGGCCCAGTGCTGCCATTGCGGCATGGCGTGGGCCACGGCGGGCGGCAGCTCGGGCGGGCGGTGGGTGACGCGCCAGAGCAGGCGCAGCAGGCTCAGCGACAAAAGCGTGACGCCCAGCCACTTGTGCCAGTTGTACAGCTTCAGGCGCGAGGGGGAGAACGGCAGGCCGGTCATGTACCAGCCTAGGCCCAGGGCGGCGATCAGGCCCAGTGCCAGCACCCAGTGGGCGGCCATGGCCACGCCGGTATAGCGCGTGGCTCTGGAGGAGGATTTTGCTGGCGCGTTGGCGCGGGCTGAGGACTCTGTCATGGATGGCGGCAGGCTTTGGAACCGTTCAGGGCCCCTGTGAAGGGGCCCTGGATGGCAAAAAGGGTGCGGTGCGCTCTGCGAGAACTTCGTGCACTGCGGACAACGTGCAGTGTAGGAAGCGGCAAATCCAAAAGAGTTCAGCGGTATTGACGGCTCAATTCAAAAAAGATGAAGGCCGCAGCACCGGTGGTGCCCGCAGCACCCGCAGCACCCGCGTTACGCGCGGGCTGCAGGAGTTCAGGGCCGGGCGGGATCGGCGGGCAGCATGACCACGGCCTGCGCCGCCTGCTTCCATGCGGCTGCGGCTGCGCCGGCATCGCCCCGGTGCTCGGCCATCAGGGCCAGGCGCTGCCAGGCACGGGTGCGCAGTGCGCTTTCCTGCAGATGGGGCGCAGCGCGCAGCAGCAGTTGCTGGGCCTTGCCCCAGAGCTGGCGCTGCACGCAGGCCATGCCGGCCAGGTATTGCAGGCGGGGTTCGCGCGGATGGCTGTTGGTGGCCGCCTCGATGCGTGCCAGCCAGGTGCCGTCCAGGCCGTCCAGGCAGGGCTCCAGCACCTGGACCAGGCGCGGCAGATGCGATTCGCTGCGCGGGCCGGCATGGGACAGCAGGCGTTCCCACACGGGCAGCAGCCAGGCGCGGGCCTGCGCGGCCTCGCCGCCCAGGGCCATGAGGCGCGATGCGGCCGGCAGCGCGATCTCGGGCATGGCACGTTCCTCACCGTCCAGCGACAGCCAGAAGTGCTGCAGCTGCGTGGTGTCGCGTGCCTCGTTGATGCTCTCCAGCACCAGGCCGCGCACCACGCTGGCGGCAGCCGCTGGCGAGAAGGCGCGGTGCTTGGCCAGCAGGCGGGCCGTGTCCAGCGCCGTCGATGTCTGGCCGGCCAGGCGCGAGGCCTTCAGGCGGATGCGCAGCGCGATCGTGCGGCGTGCCGCGCCCTGGGGCAGTTCGGCCAGGCGACGCAGCGCGTCAGCTGCGTCGCGGTCGTCCAGGGCCCAGCGCGCGGCGCGCATCTGGGCGCCTTCGCGCATTTCCTGCTCCTGGGCATTGCCCTGCGCCGGTGCATTGGCCAGGACTTCGCGCCAGTGGTGGTCGCGCTGCGGGCTGTCCTGCAGGGCGTGGGAGGCATCGGCGGCCACCATGTGGGCGGCCGCACGCAGCCGCGTGCCGTGCGGCACGGCGGCATGGGCCTCGGCCAGGGATTCCTCCATCGCCAGGGCGGCCAGTGCCGACTTGCGTGCGCGCAGGAAGCGGCCGGCCTGCTGGTGCGACAGGGCTTCCAGCAGGCTGTGGTGCATGGCGCGCTCTTTTTGCTGGCTGCGCCAGCGCCGTGCCTGGTGCGGCATCTGCAGCAGCGCGGCCAGGGCGCGCAGCGCGGCATACAGCAGCACGAAGGCCAGCACGATGATGGCAATGGCCAGGTTCAGGGACAGGTCCAGCCGGTAGGGCGCCCAGAACAGGGTCACCGTGCCCTGGTTGGAGCCCGCGAACAAGGCGGCCGCAACGGCCATGCCGAACAAACCGATCAACCACAGTGCAGCGCGCATTCGTCTGTCTCCCGGCGGCTCAGCGGCCTGCGGCGGCCGTTGCCAGCGCCGCCAGGGTTTCCTGCAGCGCAGGCTGTTCGGTGGTGCGCAGATTGGCCTGGATCTGCTGCAACTGGGCCTGCACGATCTGGGTGCGGCGCGCGGCAGGATCGAAGTATTTGTTCACGGCCATGCCCGAGGCGGCCAGGTCGGCACGCGCCGCATCCCACTGGCGCGACAGCAGGGCCAGGCGCGAGTTCAGCAGCTTGAGCTTGAGGTTCTCGCGCAGGAAATAGGCCTGCTCGGGCGCCAGCAAGATGGCATCCGGGTGGTCGATGCGGCTGACGCGCAGCAGGTCCTGGGCCTCTTCGCGCACGGCCGTCCAGCCGCGCTCGCCCCAGGACTGCCACCAGCTCCACTCGGTGGGGCTGCCCTCGATGGGGGCGGGCTCGGGCTGGCGGGCCGCCTGGCCGGCCACGCCGCGATGGCGGCTGGCGCGTGGCTGGGCCACGGCGTTGAGCAGGGGCATCTCGTCGACCAGGCGCACCAGATCCTCGATACGGGTGAGCAGGCCGGCCGTGTCGGTCACGCTCATGCGGGCCAGCCGCTCCAGGTCGCGGTCCAGCGCCCGCATCACGGGAGCCAGACGGGGCTGTGCGGCGCGCTCTATGCGCTGGCGGGCGTTCTTGAGCGTGGCCACCAGCGGCTGCAGGCTGCCGGACAGCTCGGCCTGCTGCTGGGCCAGGCGGATGGAGGAATCTATGTCCACCACCAGGTTCTCGTCGCGCGAGCGCGACATGCTTTGCAGGAGTTCGTCGAGCTGCGTGCGCTGCAGCGACAGCTCGGCAATGCGCGCCTCCATGACCGAGGTGCGCGCCGCGCTGTCGCGGGCCAGGTCCTGGGCATCGCGCGCCAGGGTGCGGGCCTCGACCGACTGGGAGCCGGACTGCGCGGACTGGCGGGCCAATTGTTCCTGGATATTGCCCAGGCGCTGCCAGAGCATGCCGCAGGCAATGAGCGCCGCCACGGCCACGGCGCCCACGCCCAGGACCAGGGCAGAGGAGCCGCTGCGCAGGTCTGCAGCGGGGCTGCTTTGGGCGGAGCCGGCAGCGAATGCTGCGGCGGAGGCTGGTGGCGTCAGGTCCTGCGGGGTGGGGCGGTCTTGCGCTGCGTCGGAACTCATGGCGTCGATTCTATCGACGCAACCACGTCCTCCAGAGCCGGCCGACATTGCTTGACATATCCGAATCCCAGTTGTCTGGCCTGGGCGGCGATTCGCTCGTGCGTAGCAAGCGCTCGCGCCTTTTGCCACGATTGGCCCGGCAGGAGCTGTTGCAGGTTGGCAACGGATTCGGCGCTGCTGAGCAGCCAGAGCGAGCCATCGTCGGCCGCCTGGCGTGCCAGTGCCGTCTGGGCTGTATCCCAGGCAGGCAGTTCGCGCTGGTAGACCGCCAGCATTTCGACCTGGGCACCCGCTTCGCGCAGTCGGGCGGCCAGCCAATCGCGGCCTGCGCCTGCCGTGGCCGGCACGGTCCTGGGCGCTCCTGCCTGGCTGTCGCCGCGCACGATGAGCACGCGGTCGCCCGCATGGATCTGGTCATGCACGCGCCGCCATAGCGTTTCGGATTCGAACTGGGCGGCGTCCGGTGGCGGGCCGTCGATCTGTGCTGGCGCAATGCCCAGGGCCAGCAGCGCCTGGGCCGTGCCGGGGCCGGGCGTCCAGGCGCGGGTGGAGGCCGGAAGCTGTGCGGGGTCGGTGCCGAAGAAATGCTGGACGGCATTGCCGCTGACGAACATCACGGCGCGGTAGCCCGGGCCTTCGCGCAGCGCGTTGCGGGCGGCCTGCAAGGCCTGTTGCGTGGCCGCATCGCGGCAGGGGCCTATGGCCATCAGCGCCAGCGGCTGGGCCGGAAGGCCCCGGGCCTGCAGCGCATCCACCCACGCGGCTGCGTCATGGGCCGGGCGGGTGACGAGTATGCGCGGTGGCATGTGGGCGTGCCGTCTAGAGCTTGGGGGCCGGTTGGGCGCCCGCCGCCTGCAGCAGCGCAGCCACGTGCTGGCCCAGCGCGTCTGCGCTGGCGAAGTCGGTGACGGTGGCGTCGGCGTGCACCTGCACCAGCGGCAGCCGGCCTTGCGGGTCTCCCCAGGCTGCGTCCAGGCGCAGTTGCTGGCCGTCGAATGTGCCGTGCGCCGCCAGCGGCATGGAGCAGCTGCCGCCCATGCAGCGGCTGACGGCGCGCTCGGCGGTCACGGTCAGCCAGGTGGTCTGGTGGGCCAGCGGGGCCAGCGCGTCGATCAGGTCCTGGCGGTCGGCGCGCACCTCGATGCCCAGCGCGCCCTGGCCTGCGGCCGGCAGCATGCCGGTGGGCTCGAACCTGGCGCGGATGCGGTCGGCCAGGCCCAGGCGCATCAGGCCTGCGGCGGCCAGCACGATGGCGTCGTAGTGGCCTTCGTCCAGCTTGCGCAGGCGGGTGTTCACGTTGCCGCGCAGCGGCTCTATCTTCAGGTCGGGGCGCAGGGCCTGCAGCAGTGCCTGGCGGCGCAGGCTCGATGTGCCGACGACGGCGCCCTGCGGCAGCTCGGCCAGCGCGGTGTAGCGATTGGAGACAAAGGCGTCGCGCGGGTCTTCGCGCTCCATCACGCAGGCCAGCACAAAGCCTTCGGGCAGCTCCATGGGCACGTCCTTGAGCGAGTGCACGGCGATGTGGGCGCGTCCTTCTTCCAGCGCCACTTCCAGCTCCTTGACGAACAGGCCCTTGCCGCCCACCTTGGACAGCGTGCGGTCCAGGATCTGGTCGCCCTTGGTGGTCATGCCCAGCAATTCCACTTCATGCCCCCGGGCGCGCAGCAGCGCCTGGACATGCTCGGCCTGCCACAGTGCCAGCTGGCTCTCGCGCGTGGCGATCACGATGGAGTGGGGGAGAAGTGGTTTGGTGTTCATCAGGTGCCTCGGGGGGAGCGCGGGATGCTAGCATGCTGCGCCGCAGTAAACCCGGCACCAGGACCGAAGCCCAAGCAAACCGATACGCTGACCGATTCCAGGAGATTCGTTGATGGCCACCGCCCCCCGCAAGAGCAATGCGCGAGATGACAGGCGTGATGACAAGCCTGTCCGCAAGACGGACAAGGACCTGCCGCTGATCGAGGACATACGCCTGCTGGGGCGCATTCTGGGCGATGTGATCCGCGAGCAGGAAGGCGTGGCGGCCTTCGAGCTGATCGAGCAGGTGCGCCAGCTGTCGGTGACCTTCCGCCGCGATGCCGACGAGACCGCCGACCGCGCGCTCAAGCGCCTGCTCAAGGGCCTGACGACGGACCAGACGGTGAGCGTGATCCGCGCCTTCACCTATTTCAGCCATCTGGCCAACCTGGCCGAGGACCGCCACCACATCCGCCGCCGCGCCGTGCACGAGCGCGCGGGCAACACCCAGGAAGGCAGCATCGAAGTGGCGCTGGCGCGCCTGCGCTGGGCCGGCATCTCGGCCGGTACCGTGGCGCAGACGCTGGCCAAGAGCTATGTGGCACCCGTGCTCACGGCCCACCCCACGGAAGTGCAGCGCCAGAGCATTCTGGTGGCCGAGCGCGACATCTCCCAACTGCTGGCCGCGCGCGAGGACATCGTGGCCCGCGCCCAGCTGTACAACAGCGCCAAGGACGCGCTCACCCCGCGCGAGCTGGAACGCAACGAGGCCCAGCTGCGCGCCCGTGTCAGCCAGCTGTGGCAGACGCGCCTGCTGCGCTACTCCAAGCTCACCGTGGCCGACGAGATCGAAAACGCGCTGTCCTACTACGAAGCCACCTTCCTGCGCGAGATCCCCAAGCTGTATGCGCAACTGGAGCAGGAGCTGGGCAACACCCTTCCCGTGCACAGCTTCCTGCGCATGGGCCACTGGATCGGCGGCGACCGTGACGGCAACCCCAATGTCACGGCCCAGAGCCTGGAGCTGGCGCTGTCGCGCCAGGCCGACGTGGCCCTGCGCCACTATCTGCGCGAGGTGCACTACCTGGGCGGCGAGCTGTCGCTGTCCCAGCGCCTGGCCGATGTCACGCCCGAGATGCAGGCGCTGGCAGAGCGCTCGCCCGACACCAACGAGCACCGCTCCGACGAGCCCTACCGCCGCGCGCTCACCGGCATCTACGCGCGTCTGGCCGCCACGCTCAAGGGCCTGACCGGCGGCGAGGCTGCGCGCCATGCCGTGGCGCCGCAGAACGCCTATGCCTCGCCCGAGGAGTTCCTGGCCGACCTGCGCGTCATCGATGATTCCCTGAGCCGCAACCACGGCGAGGTGCTGGCGCCCCAGCGCCTGCGCCCGCTGATGCGCGCCGTGCAGGTCTTCGGCTTCCACCTGGCCACGGTGGACCTGCGCCAAAGCTCGGACAAGCATGAGGAAGTGGTGGCCGAGCTGCTGGCTGCCGCGCGCCTGGAGCCCGACTACTCGGGCCTGCAGGAAGACGCCAAGTGCGCCTTGCTGGTGCGCCTGCTGGAAGAGGCGCGGCCGCTGCGCGTGGTGGGCGCCGACTATTCCGAGCATGCGCGCGGCGAACTGGCCATCTTCGAGACCGCGCGCCGCCTGCGCGCGGCCCTGGGCGCCGAGGCCATACGCCACTGCATCATCAGCCACACCGAATCGGTCAGCGACCTGCTGGAAGTGCTGCTGCTGCAAAAGGAGGCCGGGCTGCTGCGCGGCACGCTGGACGACGGCGCCATCTGCGATGTGATCGTCGTGCCGCTGTTCGAGACCATTGGCGACCTGCGCAGCGCCTCGCCCATCATGCGCCGCTACTTCCAGCTGCCCGGCGTGGCGGCCATGGTGCAGCGCAGCGGCGGCGAGCAGGACATCATGCTGGGCTACAGCGACAGCAACAAGGACGGCGGCATCTTCACCAGCAACTGGGAGCTGTACCGCGCCGAGATCTCTCTGGTCGAGCTGTTCGACGAGCTGGCCGACAGCCATGGCATCAGCCTGCGCATGTTCCATGGCCGCGGCGGCACGGTGGGCCGGGGCGGCGGCCCCAGCTACCAGGCCATCCTGGCCCAGCCCCCGGGCACGGTGCGCGGCCAGATCCGCCTGACCGAGCAGGGCGAGGTCATCGCCTCCAAGTACGCCAACCCCGAGATCGGCCGGCGCAATCTGGAGACCCTGGTGGCCGCCACGCTGGAGGCCACGCTGCTGCAGCCGACCAAGCCGGCCACACGCGCCTTCCTGGATGCGGCGGCCTTCCTGTCCGACGCCAGCATGGGCGCCTACCGCGCCCTGGTGTACGAGACCCCCGGCTTCACCAGCTACTTCTTCAGCAGCACGCCCATCCGCGAGATTGCCGAGCTGAACATCGGCTCGCGCCCGGCGTCGCGCAAGCCCTCGCAGAAGATCGAGGACCTGCGCGCCATTCCCTGGGGCTTCAGCTGGGGCCAGTGCCGGCTCACGCTGCCGGGCTGGTACGGCTTTGGCGCCGCGGTCAAGGCCTTCATCGACCAGCCGGGCAAGGATGGCAAGGCCCAGCTGGCCCTGCTGCAGAAGATGTACCGCCAGTGGCCGTTCTTCCGTACCCTGCTGTCCAACATGGACATGGTGCTGGCCAAGAGCGACCTGAACCTGGCCTCGCGCTATGCCGACCTGGTGCCGGACGCGCGCCTGCGCCGCCGTATCTTCAGCGCCATCGAGGCCGAGTGGCACAGCACCGTCGATGCGCTGGCGCGCATCACGGGCGACAAGCAGCGCCTGGCCCACAACGAAGCGCTGGCGCGCTCCATCCGCCATCGCTTCCCCTACATCGATCCGCTGCACCATCTGCAGGTGGAGCTGGTGCGCCGCTGGCGCGCTGGCCAGACCGATGAGCGCATCAAGACCGGCATCCACCTGTCCATCAACGGCATCGCGGCCGGGGTGCGCAACACGGGCTGATCCTGCTCTCTGCAGGCCGCAACAGCCCTTTGCGGCCGGCGTTGTACGATGTGCTCCGGACAGGAGCGCCTGACTTCTGCCGGGAAGAAAAGGGTGGGAGCCATGGGCAACAAGAGGTCACGGGCCGGCTTTCCGGACGTGCAACTGTTCCTGACACAGCGCCTGGCCAGGCTGGCCGGTGCCAACTCCATGCGGGCCATACGCGAGGGTCTGCTCTGGCTGGTTCCCTGTCTGCTGGTCTCGGCCCTGTTCCTCATCCTGTCGGCGCTGGCGCAGATGTCCGGCCAGCCCGAACCCGTGGTGCGGGTGCTTGCGGGCCTGCACGCGGAGATCGGCAGCATCCTGCCGCTGCTGGTGGCCGCGTCCATCGGCTACATGCTCTCCATACGCCACCGGCTGCCGCGCCTGCCGGTGACCTTTCTGTGCTTCGCGCATGTGCAGATGGCCATTTATCTGCTGAGCGAGCATCCGCGCGCGGCGGCCACCCTGGTGCTGTTCATCTCCATCGCCTCCCCCCTGATCACCGTGCCCCTGATGGCGCGCCTGAGCCGGCTGCGCTGGACGCGCATCGCGCGCACCGGCTTCGTGAGCGAGAACGTGCGCGAGGTCATGAACCTCGTCGTTCCCGGCGCCCTTGTCGCCGTGCTGCTCGTGCTGCTGCTGCTGGGCCTGCAACAGGTGCTGCCGGATATCACGCGGGCCGAACTGCCGCTGGCCATCGCGGGCCCAGAGAACCCCTACCGCAGCGGGCTGACGCTGGCACTGCTCAATTCCGTGCTCTGGTTCTTCGGCGTCCAGGGCTACTACGCCATGCAGCCCTTCTTCCAGGTGCTGGACCAGGCGGTGGTGGCCAATGCCGCCGCCATGGCGCAGGGGCTGCAGGCGCCCTGGGCGCTCAGCGGCGGGCTGATGGGCTCCTTCGTCTTCATCGGCGGCTCCGGCGCAACGCTGTCGCTGGCGCTGGCCGTGCTGCTGTTTTGCCGGGGGCGGGGCCTGCGCGTGCTGGCGCTGGCGGCGCTGCCCATCTCCTTGCTCAACGTCAACGAGATCCTGCTGTTCGGGCTGCCGATCATCCTGAACCTGCGCCTGCTCGTGCCGTTTCTCGCGGTACCCGCCATCAACCTGGTCGTGGCCGTCACGGTGGTGCAGGCCGGCTGGGTAGCACCGGCCTCCATGGTGCTGCCGCTGACTGCGCCCGTGGTCTTCAATGCCTATGTGAGCACGGGCGGGGACATGGCGGCCGTGGTGCTGCAACTGGCATTGACGGCCCTGGGCGCGCTGATCTATGCGCCCTACGTGCGGGCCATCGACCGGCTGGGCCAGGACGACGGTGCCATCGTGCTGCACGCGCTGGACACCACGTTCTCGCGCCTGCCCGAAGAGGCCGGCCTGATCGTGCGCGATCCGCTGGTGCAGGCGCATCAGGCGCAGGCCCGGCGCGAGACCATGCTGGCGCATATCCGTCGCATCAGCGAGTACGAGTTCCACCTGGAATTCCAGCCCCAGGTCTCGCACCGCAGCGGCCTGTGCCTGGGCTGCGAGGCCCTGCTGCGCGCGCGGGACGCGCAGGGCCGCTTGCAGCAGCCCGGCAGTTTCCTGCGCTGGCTGGCCGATGCGGGGCTGATGCGCGAGGTGGACCTGTGGGTGGCGGGCGCTGCCGTGCGCCAGAGCCGGCACTGGCGCCAGGAGGGCTTTGCCATGCCGATCAGCATCAATGTGTCGGGTGCCACGTTGACCTCGCCCGAGCACTGCTCGCGCCTGATGCTGCTGCTGGCCCAGGCCAGGGGGCAGGTCGGCGTGGAGATCACGGAGGAAGAAATGGTGGGCGACGTGGAGGCGATCCGCCGCGCCATAGGGCAGATCCATGCGCTGGGCGCCAAGGTGTCCATCGATGACTTCGGCACCGGCTTCTCGTCCATGAGCTACCTGCACCAGTTCGATGTGGATGCCATCAAGATCGACCGCAGCTTCGTCGTGGCCAGCGGCCATGCCAAGGGCGAGCTGGTGCTGGACGGCCTGCTGCGCTTTTGCGAGGCGCTGCAACTGAACGTGGTGGCCGAGGGCGTGGAGACCGAGGCGCAGTTGCAGTCCCTGGGCTTCGAGGGCGATCTGCTGGTGCAGGGCTGGTACTTCAGCCGCGCCCTGCCGGGCGAGAAACTGCCGCAGTTCGCCAGGGACTGCGCCGCCAGGGCAGGCGGCGGGACGGTCTAGAGTTCTGGATTCCTGTGGCGGCATCGCGGGTGCGATGCGCAGTGCAGATCGTCAGTGCAGCATCAGCGAGCCGGCGCTCTTGCTCTTGCCGGCGCGTGCGGGCGGATTGCACAGGCCGCACTGGTAGTGGCGCTCGTTCTCGTAGGGCTCGGTCACGAACTGGCCCTTGCACACCGTGCACTGGGTGCGGGTCAGCATCTGCGCGTCGACGAACTTCACCAGGCGCCATGCGCGGGTGAAGGACAGCAGCGCTTCCAGCTCGGCGGCCTGGATCTGCTCGGTATAGAGACGGTAGGCCTTGGTCAGTTGTTCAACGGCATCCAGCTCGGCGCCCTTGGACAGGTATTCGTAGATATTCAGGAACAGCGAACTGTGGATGTTCTCCTGCCAGGTCAGGAACCAGTCGGTCGAGAACGGCAGCTGGCCCTTGGAAGGCGACTTGCCGGCGATCTCCTTGTACAGGCGGATCAGGCGCTCGTAGGACAGCGTGGTCTCGGATTCGAGCACCTGCATGCGTGCACCCATCTCGATGAGCATGGCGGCACGCTCGATCTGCTTGGACTCGTTCAGGACACTTTTGGCGGGGGTGGACATGGCGGGCTCCAGAGTTCTTCAGGCGGATCAGAGGACTTCGGAGACGCGGCTAGCCATCAGGATGTTGGCGTGCAGCGTGTTGGTCGCACCGTTGCCGATCTTGTTGCTGCTGTGGTTGGTCAGCAAGCTCCAGACCATTTCGTCGTCCACCCGGAAGCTGGCGAGCAAGGTGTTGCGCGAGGCCAGCTTCAGCACCTGGGCTGCCGACAGTGCGGCCAGCAGGTCGCACGATTCTTCGTTCAGTCCCAGGCGGAACACCGCTTCGGCCTTGTCCTGGCGGATCAGGGTCTGGGCCAGCATCAGGTAAGTGAGGTTGGCTTCGCGGATTTCGGCAAGCAGCTGTTCATTGTTCATAGGACCATCCTTTGCATCTCGGCAGCCGCAACGCCCGGGTAGAAACAAGATGTTCAACCTGTTGCGATCTGTTGAGATGGATTGTGGAGGAGGGCCCTTCGCCGTTGAAGTCGGGGCAGGTCTGCGCCGGATGTCTGGTTGTGAGACGGCGTTTGTAAGATTTACCTTACACCTGTAGCAAGGTTTGGATGACTCGATTTCGCTCTGGCCCCGCCTTCTGGGGGCTTGGGAGCAGGCCGCTGCAGTGGTGTTGTTGCATGTCGGCCTTTTGACACAGTGCTGTCATTGTGCAGCCTCCCCAAGGGGAGGCATAAGCCGAATTAGCCGCGCTCCACCGGCCTCTTCGGGTCACTGCACCACTCGCTCCAGCTGCCCGCGAACAGCCTTGCAGGCGGCAGTCCCGCAATGCGCATGGCCAGCAGGTTGGGCAGCGCGCTCACGCCGCTGCCGCACTGGTGCACCACGCTGGAAGGATCGCGGCCTGCCAGCAGCTGGTCGAACTCCGCACGCAGCAGGGCGGCAGGCTTGAAGCGGCCGTCGGCGGCGATGTTCTCGGTGAAGGGCCGGTTGAGCGCGCCCGGGATGTGGCCGGCCACAGGGTCCAGCGGCTCGACCTCCCCGCGGTAGCGGGCCGGGGCGCGTGCATCGACCACGGTCTGGCCTGCGCTGCCCAGTGCATCGAGCACCTGCTGCGCCGTTGCCAGTTGCTGCAGCGGCTCGCGCAGCTCGAAGTTGGACTGGAAGCGCGCGCTTTCCTCGCCCGATGCCACGGGCTGGCCTGCGGCCTGCCAGGCCTGGAGACCTCCGTCGAGCACGGCCACATCGCCATGGCCGGCCCATTGCAGCATCCACCACAGGCGCCCGCAGTAGTTGGCGCCGTTGCGGTCATAGACCACGGCCTGCATGTCGTTGGAAAAACCGATGCTGGACAGCCACACGGCAAAGCGTTCGCGGTTGGGCAGCGGGTGGCGGCCGCCCGAGGCGGCCTGCTCGCTGGCCGCCACGCTGCCATGGGCGCCGGGCACGCCGTGTTTTGCGCTGAGGTCATGGTCCAGATCGGCGAAGACTGCGCCTGGAACATGGGCCTGCAGGTACTGGGCCTTGCCGGCCGCAGGCTGGGCCAGGTCGAAGCTGCAGTCGAAGACCATCAGCGGACGGCCGCTGGCCTGCAGCGCGGCCAGCTCCTGGACGGAGATCAGGGTCTGGTGGGTCTGGTAGGTGGTGTTGGAAGTCATGGATGCGGAACTCCGAAGGCCTGTGCAGGCGGTGGTGCGCCTGCGGCAAAAGATCCGATCCATTATGCGACGGCCCCAGGCGGGCCGGCGGCGTCAGCCGCGCGAACGCAGGGCCGTGGCCAGGGCCCCGCTGGCCACGATCAGGCCAATGCCGGCCCAGCCGATCAGCGGCACGCTTTCGCCGAACATCGCCAGGCTCAGCAGGGCCGCGAAGACGATGCCCGAATACTGCAGGTTGGCCACGACCAGGGTGTTGCGGCTGTTGCTGGCCGAGGCGTAGGCCGCCGTCATGCAGACCTGGGCCACGGCGGCCAGCACGCCCACGGGCAGCAGCCACAACGCGCGCCAGCCCGGCCAGGCGGACACGCCCGTGAAGCACATGGCCAGGGCGCCGGCCACGGCCGAGCCCAGTGCGAAGTAGAAGACCACGCGCGCCTCGGGTTCGCCCATGCGCGACAGCGTGGCCACCTGCATATAGGCCATGGCGGCGAACACCCCGCCGATCAGGCCGCCCGCGCTGGCCACGAATTCCTGCGGCGCCGCGCTGGGGCGCAGCACCAGGATCACGCCCACGAAGCCCAGGGCCACGGTGGCGACCAGGCTCCAGGGAAACGGCGGCAGCGCGCGCAGTGCATGCGATTCGGGCTGGCGGCGCAGCTGGTGGCGCAGCAGCAGGCCCTGGCCGATCAGAAAGACCGCCATCCAGATGCTGCTCATGGAGTTGAACGTGGCCGCCGTGGCCAGCGGCAGATGGCCGATGGAGTAGAACCAGGCGCCCATGGACGTCACGCCCACGAAGCTGCGCCAGGCATGCTCGCGCGGGTAGCGCGTGGCCAGCGAGATGCCCTGGTGGCGCGCCAGCCACCACAGCGCCACCATGCTGACCAGCCCGCGGTAGAAGACGATTTCCGCCGCGTTGAAATCCTGGGAGGCGAACTTCACACACACACTCATGACCGCAAAGACGAATGCGGCCGCCACCATCCACAGGGCTTGCATATAAATGACCGGATAGAGCCGCACAAGGACTGCGGCGCTGGACGAGAAAAGGGTTGGGTTTTGTTTTTGGCGCATGCCGCCTGGCTGCGTACGGCCCAGGGCCGTGGCAGGGACACGCGCAAGGAACTGTATTGCATAAGCCAAGACATTGGACTTGCCTCGGGATGCATTGCCGCCGTCAGCCCTGCCCATTGGGCACATCAGGGCGCTTGCATTCAGAGGAGCTGGGCAGCAGGCCTGCCGCTCAATGCAGACGGCCCGATGCAGACGGCCCAATGCAGACGGCCCGCACGAATGCGGGCCGTCGGGAGAGCCGGAGCAGATCAGCGTGCGGGGACTGCGTCACCCATCACGCCGCGATACCACTCATGGAAGTGCTGCATGCCGTCTTCCATGGGGCTCTGGTAGGGGCCGACCTCGTTGTCGCCGCGCTCGTACAGCGCCCTGCGGCCGGCGTCCATGCGCTCGCCGATCTCGTCGTCCTCGATGCAGGTCTCCATGTAGGCGGCCTTTTGCGCCTGCACGAATTCGGGCTCGAAGGCCGCGATCTCCTCGGGGTAGTAGAACTCGACCACGTTCAGTGTCCGGTCCACCGCCAGCGGGTGCAGGGTCGAGACCGTGAGCACGTGCGGATACCACTCCACCATGATGTGCGGGTAGTAGGTCAGCCAGATCGCGCCGCGTTCGGGCAGCTCGCCGTTGCGGTAGGCCAGCAGCACGTCGTGCCACTTCCTGTAGGTGTCCGAGCCGGGCTGGGCAAAGCCGGGCGCCACGCCCACGGTCTGCACCGAGTACTCCTTGGCAAACTCCCACTGCAGGTCGTCGCAGGTCACGAAGTTGCCCAGGCCCGGGTGGAAGGGACCCACGTGGTAGTCCTCGAGGTAGACCTCGATGAAGGTCTTCCAGTTGTAGTTGCACTCGTGCATCTCGACATGGTCGAGCACGAAGCCCTCGAAGCTCAGCTGCTCGCGCAGCTTCATGCCGGCCAGGTCGGACTCGATGTCGCGGCCGTTGTCCTCGAACAGCAAGCCGTTCCACTCGCGCAGCCGGTAGTTGTTCAGGTTCAGGCAGGGATCGTGGCTGAAGTGCGGTGCACCCAGCAGCTCGCCGCTGGTGCTGTAGGTCCAGCGGTGCAGCGGGCAGACGATGTTGCCCCCCGCATGGCCCTTGCCTTCGGTCATCAGATTGCCCCGGCCCTTGAGCATCACGGCCTGGCGGTGGCGGCAGACGTTGGAGATCAACTCCACCTGCCCCCTGGCATTGCGCACCAGAGCGCGGCCTTCCTTTTCCTGGGGCAGGGCGTAGTAGTCGCCTATCTCGGGAACGGCCAGTTGGTGGCCCACGTAGCGCGGGCCGCGTTGAAAGATGGTCTCCAACTCGCGCTGGAACAACGCAGGGTCGAAGTAACTGGAAACTGGTAGTTGGCTTGCGGCCTGCTGCAGTTGAAGACTTAAATCAGACATGGGTGACCTGACCTAAAGACTCCCCACAGGGAGGGTGCGCGTGCGCACGGGATTGGAAAAAGCAAAACCGGCCGTTCCTGGACATGGAGGCAGGCTTCACGACGTGAAAAGAAGCGGCGCCCGAGGCGCTGTCTCTTGTCGATGAGCCCGACCGTATGCCCAGGCAAGGGGCCGGTTTGACGGGGAATGGGATTATAGCCCGTGGGGTTATTTCCGGATGCCCGGTACGTGTATTGCGCGCGCCGGATGCCGCCTGTCAAGGGCTGTCCGGTTATTGGCGGCACGGTCATGGAGGGGCGCCTAGAATCGTCGGTTCCCCACAACGCACCGCCATCGCACCATGCCCAAGGCTGCTCCCAAGGCTCTTGCCGAGCCCACCAGTTACGAATCCGCGCTGCAGGAGCTGGAGCAGCTCATCGCGCAGATCGAGTCGGGCCAGCTGCCTTTGGAGCAGATGCTGACAGGCTACCAGCGCGCGGCGCAGCTGCTCGGCTATTGCCGCGGCCAGCTCGACGCGGTGCAGGAACAGGTCAAGGTGCTTGACGAGGGGACGCTGGCCCCGTGGAGCCAGGATTGAAGATTGCCATGAGTGCCGTGATGACTTGCGCTTCCGATGTTTCCCAGCCGGCCAGCCCCGGCGCGCTGGATTTCCCCTGCTGGATGACCGATCGCCTGGCGCGCACCGAAAGCGCGCTGTCGCAATGGGTGGGCGTGGATGCGCCTGCGGGCCTGGGCGAGGCCATGCGCTACGCCGTGCTCGATGGCGGCAAGCGCCTGCGCCCGCTGCTGGTCTGGGCCGCCGCGGAGGCCGTCGATGGCCTGCAGCCCGCGGCCGTGCGTGCCGGCTGCGCGGTGGAGCTGATCCATGCCTATTCGCTGGTGCACGACGACATGCCCTGCATGGACAACGACGTGCTGCGCCGTGGCAAGCCCACGGTGCATGTGCAGTTCGGCGAAGCCTCGGCCCTGCTGGCTGGCGATGCGCTGCAGGCGCTGGCCTTCGAGCTGCTCGTTCCCGAGCCCGATCAGGCCGGCAGCATGCCTGACGCCCTGCAGGCGCGGCTGTGCCGGCTGCTGGGCCGTGCCGCAGGCGCGCAGGGCATGGCCGGTGGCCAGGCCATCGACCTGGCCAGCGTGGGCCTGCAACTGAGCGAGGCCCAGCTGCGCGAGATGCACCGCCTCAAGACCGGCGCCCTGCTGCATGCCAGCGTGCTCATGGGAGCGGCCTGCAAGGAGGGCGTGGATGCCCAGGCCTGGCAGGCGCTGTCCGACTACGGGCAGGCGCTGGGCGTGGCCTTCCAGGTGGTGGATGACATCCTCGACGTGGTGGCCGACTCGGCCACCCTGGGCAAGACGGCCGGCAAGGACGCGGCCAACGACAAGCCGACCTACGTCTCGCTGCTGGGCCTGGACCAGGCCCGCGCCCATGCCGACGAGCTGTGCGCCCTGGCGCACGCGGCGCTGGCGCGCAGCGGCCTGCCTGATACCCGCGCGTTGGCGGCGCTTGCCGACATGGTGGTGAGCCGCACCCACTGACAATACGGACCGCGGCCTTGCCGCTCCAAGATACCTAGCATGACCACGAACACCTACTCCCTGCTGCAGACCATCGACGATCCCGCGGATCTGAGGCGTCTGTCGCGTGCCGAACTCAAGACCCTGGCCCAGCAACTGCGTGCCTATGTGCTCGACAGCGTCTCCAAGACCGGCGGGCATCTGAGTTCCAACCTGGGCACGGTGGAGCTGACGGTGGCGCTGCATGCGGTGTTCGATACGCCCTACGACCGCGTGGTCTGGGACGTGGGCCACCAGACCTATCCGCACAAGATCCTCACGGGCCGGCGCGAGCGCATGGCCTCGCTGCGCCAGTTCGGCGGCCTGTCGGGCTTTCCGCAGCGCGCCGAGAGCCCGTACGACACCTTCGGCACGGCGCACTCCTCCACCAGCATCTCGGCCGCCCTGGGCATGGCCCTGGCTGCCAAGCAAAAGGGTGAGGACCGCCGCGCCATCGCCGTCATCGGCGACGGCGCCATGACGGCTGGCATGGCCTTCGAGGCGCTGAACAACGCCGGCGTGACCGATGCCAACCTGCTGGTCATCCTCAACGACAACGACATGAGCATCAGCCCGCCCGTGGGCGCGCTCAACCGCTACCTGGCCCAGCTCATGAGCGGGCAGTTCTACGCCAAGGCACGCGACATGGGCAAGAGCGTGCTCAAGCAGGTGCCGCCGCTGCTGGAGCTGGCCAAGCGGCTGGAGCAGCAGGCCAAGGGCATGGTCGTGCCGGCCACGCTGTTCGAGAACTTCGGCTTCAACTACATCGGCCCCATCGACGGGCATGACCTCGATTCGCTGATCCCCACGCTGGAGAACATCAAGAGCCTCAAGGGCCCGCAGTTCCTGCACGTGGTCACCAAGAAAGGCCAGGGCTACAAGCTGGCCGAGGCCGATCCCGTGGCCTACCACGGCCCCGGCAAGTTCGATCCCAGCGTGGGCCTGGTCAAGCCGGCCACGCCCCCGAAGCAGACCTTCACCCAGGTCTTCGGCCATTGGCTGTGCGACATGGCGGACAAGGACCAGCGCCTGGTGGGCATCACCCCCGCCATGCGCGAGGGCTCGGGCATGGTGGAGTTCCACAAGCGCTTTCCGGGCCGCTACTACGACGTGGGCATTGCCGAGCAGCATGCGGTCACTTTCGCGGCCGGCATGGCCTGCGAGGGCCTCAAGCCCGTGGTCGCCATCTATTCGACCTTCCTGCAGCGCGGCTACGACCAGTTGATCCATGACGTGGCGCTGCAAAAGCTGCCCGTGGTCTTTGCGCTGGACCGCGCGGGCCTGGTCGGCGCCGATGGCGCCACGCACGCAGGTGCGTATGACATCGCCTTCGTGCGCTGCATTCCGCACATGAGCATGGCCTGCCCGGCCGACGAGCGCGAATGCCGCCAGCTGCTCACCACCGCCTACGAGCAGGACCATCCCGTGGCCGTGCGCTACCCGCGTGGGGCGGGCGTGGGTGTGGCCCCACTGGAGAGCCTGGAGGGCCTGCCCTTCGGCAAGGGCGAGGTGCGCCGCGAGTCTGCCAAGAAGCAGGTCGCCATCCTGGCCTTCGGCACCCTGCTGTACCCGGCCCTGGCCGCGGCCGAGGCGCTGGACGCCACCGTGGTCAACATGCGCTGGGCCAAGCCGCTGGACGAGGAACTGCTGCGCCAGGTGGCCTCCACGCACGAGCTCATCGTCACCGTGGAAGAGGGCTGCATCATGGGCGGCGCAGGCAGCGCCGTGGCCGAGTCGCTGCAGGCCGCCGGCATCACGCGCCAGCTGCTGCAGCTGGGCCTGCCCGACGAGTTCATCGAGCACGGCGATCCCGCCAAGCTGCTGGCCCTGCAGGGCCTGGATGCGGCGGGCATCGAGGCCTCGGTCCGCGCCCATCTGGCACCCGAGCGCGCGGTAGCCTGAGCAGGGCTGGCGCCCCGCAAGCTTTCCGTCAGATGCGCCGCAGGCCGCGCCAGCTGGCGCCGGGCGGCCTGCGGGAGCCTCTTCAGGCGCGCTGCGGGACCGTTGGCAGGGCTGGCGCCTGCTACAGTAGCGAACGCACGTGCAGACGTGCGTTTTTTTTGCTGAAAAAGGCCATCAGGGAGAGCCATCCATGGACCGTCGCTCACTCATCAAACATGCAGGCATGGCCGGCGTGCTGGCAGCGGCGGCCGCACCCGCAGTCCACGCGCAGGATGCGGCGGCAGGCACGGTGCGCTGGCGGCTGGCTGCGAGCTTTCCCAAGTCGCTGGACACCATCCTGGGCTCGGCCGAGACCTTTGCGCGCACGCTCAAGGCCTTGTCTGCCGGGCGGTTCGAGGTCAGCGTGCACCCGGCCGGCGAGCTGATGCCGGCCTTCGGCGTCGTCGATGGCATACAGAACGGCACCGTGGAGATGGCGCTGACGGCACCCTACTACTTCACCGACAAGGACTACATCTTCGCGCTGGGCTGCGCCATTCCCTTCGGCCTGACCGCGCGCCAGATGGACGCCTGGATGGAGCACGGCGGCGGCCGCAAGCTCATGGACGACTTCTATGCCCAGTACGGCATCAAGAGCCTGAGCGCGGGCAACACCGGCACGCAGATGGGCGGCTGGTTCCGCAAGGAGATCAAGACCCTGTCCGATCTCAAGGGCCTGCGCATGCGCCTAGGCGGCGGCCTGTTTGGCGACACCATGCACAAGCTGGGCGTGGTCGCCCACAACATTCCCGTGGGCGACACCTACCAGGCACTGGAGAAGGGCACACTGGACGCGGCCGAATTCGTCGGCCCCTACGATGACCAGAAGCTGGGCTTCAGCAAGGTCGCCCCCTACTACTACTACCCGGGCTGGTGGGAGGGTGGCGCCGAGCTGTCCTTCTTCATCAGCACCAAGGCCTATGCGTCGCTGCTGCCCGAGTTCCGCGCCATGGTCGATGCCGCTGCCGCCGTGGCCGCGCGCGAGATGACCTCGCGCTATGTGGCGCTGAATCCTGGGGCCCTCAAGAAGCTGCTGGGCGACAAGGTCCAGCTGCGCGCCTTTCCCAAGGATTTCATGGATGCGGGCTTCAAGGCCTCCATGGAAGTGCTGGCCGAGAACGACGCCAAGTCACCCCAGTTCAAGAAGATCCACCACAGCCTGCGCAGCTTCCAGCGCGACCAGCTGCTGTGGGACCGTTTTTCCGAATTCCGCTACAGCAGCTACATGAGCGTGGTGCGGCTGTGAGCGCGAGAGTTGCGGGCGTTTCGTAGGTAGAAGTTCCTAGAAGGCACAGCCCATTTGGGGGCGGTGCCTGCCCTCTCCTCATGTACATTTTCAGGCGGTCATACAAGCTGACACAGATTGGCAGCCCGCCCAGAAATTCCGTTCATCAAGGAGAGTGAAGTGGATCGTCGTTCCATCCTCAAAAACGCCGGTATCGCCGGCATCCTGGCTGCTGGTGCAGCCCCCGCCGTGCATGCGCAAGCGGCGATCCGCTGGCGCCTGGCATCGAGCTTCCCCAAGTCCCTGGACACCATCTACGGCACGGCGGAAGTCTTCTCCAAGAAGGTCAGCGAAGCCACCAGCGGCAAGTTCCAGATCTCGGTGCACGCAGGCGGCGAACTGATGCCGGCCTTCGGCGTGGTGGACGGCGTGCAGAGCGCGGCCGTGGAAATGGCCCACACCGCTCCCTACTACTTCTACGGCAAGGACCCTACCTTCTGCCTGGGCTGCGCTGTTCCCTTCGGCCTGAACGCCCGCCAGATGAACGCATGGATGTACGAGGGCAACGGCCTCAAGCTCATGCGCGAGTTCTACGCCAAGTACAACATCATCAACCTGCCCGGCGGCAACACGGGCGCGCAGATGGGCGGCTGGTTCCGCAAGGAAATCAAGTCGGTCGCCGACCTCAAGGGCCTGAAGTTCCGCACCAACCCGTTTGCGGGCAAGGTGCTGGAGCCCTTCGGTGTGATCCCCCAGTCCATCCCCGGCGCCGACCTCTATCCCGCGCTGGAAAAGGGCACGATCGACGCGCTGGAATGGGTGGGTCCCTATGACGACCAGAAGCTGGGCTTCAACAAGGTCGCGCCCTTCTACTACTACCCCGGCTGGTGGGAAGGCGGTCCGCAGCTGGACTTCTACATCAACACCAAGGCCTGGGAAGGCCTGCCGGCCGAATACAAGGCCGTGGTGGAGGCTGCCGCCTCGCACGCCCACGTGACCATGCTGGCCAAGTACGACGCCAAGAACCCCGTTGCCATCAAGCAGCTGGTGGGCTCGGGCACCAAGCTGCGCCCGTTCACGCAGGACGTGATGACGGCCGCCTTCAAGTCGGCCCAGCAGATCTATGCCGACCTGAACAACACCAATCCCGAGTGGAAGAAGGTCTACACCGACTACGCCAAGTTCCTGGCCGACCAGAACGCCTGGTTCCGCTTCACCGAAGGCACCTTCGACCGCTTCATGCAGCAACAGAAGCTGTGAGCGCAGGCAGGCCGCAAGGCCTGCTGCGCGACAAAAAAGCCCCGCTGGCGCAATACCAGCGGGGCTTTTTCTTTGGCGCGGCTTCAGGTTTGTGCCGCTGCGGGCTGCATGCCTTGCTGCACTACGGCTTCGCCGAAGGCGACCAGCAGGCGCGGGTCGGCCGAATGCATCCAGGCGATGGAGCCGTTGCGCCTTCGCACCAGCATGCGCGGCGCCACCAAGCCCTGCAGCCAGGGCCAGTGCACGATCTTGAAGGTGGCCACCTCGCGCGCCTGCACGCGCTTGTCCCAGAGCCAGGTCTGGGTCAGCTCGCCGTCCTGGTATCGGGTGCGGCTGAAGACCATCCACCAGCCCACCCAGGCGATGAGCACGGCGGCCAGCGCATAGGTGCTCAGGCTGGCGAACGACCATTGCGCATCGCTCAATGCGGGCGCCGACCAGGCAGCGAAGGCCGCCAGTGCAAGCACGATGGCCACGGCCATCACGCGCACCAGCGGAGGGTAGGCGGCGCTTTCCAGCGCCGCAGTGGACGGCTCCTGCGTCATTGCGCGGGCGCTGCCGGTTCAGCCGGAGCCGGTGCAGCATCGGGCGCTGCGGGCGTGTCAGCGGGTGGCGTATCGGCGGGCGGTGTATCTGCGGACGCGCCGAACGGATTGTCCAGGTCGATGCTGCCGCCCTGCGGCTGCATGTCGGCCGGCATCTCCAGCTGGACCTTGTCCAGGTCCACGACCACCTCCTTGTCGAGGAAGACGGTCACGGTCTGCGGGAAGAAGATCACGATGGCCACCAGGATCAGCTGCATCACCACCCAGGGAATGGAGCCCATGTAGATGTCGCTGGACTTGACGGGCCGGTCAATGCGCTTTTCCTTGAACAGCGTGTCCGAGATGCCGCGCAGGTAGAACAGCGCAAAGCCGAAGGGCGGGTGCATGAACGAGGTCTGCATGTTCACGCACAGCAGCACGCCGAACCAGACCAGATCGATCCCCAGCTTGTGCGCCACCGGGCCCAGCAGGGGCAAGATGATGAAGGCGATCTCGAAGAAGTCCAGGAAGAACGCCAGGAAGAAGATGAAGATGTTCACCACGATCAGGAAGCCGATCTGGCCGCCCGGCAGGTCGGTGAGCATGTGCTCGATCCAGATGGCGCCGTCCACGCCCTGGAACACCAGCGAGAACACGCGCGAGCCGATCAGGATGAAGACCACCATGGCCGTCAGGCGCATGGTGCCGTCCATGGCCTCCTTGAGCAGCTGCCAGTTCAGGCGCTTGTGGATGGCCGCCAGGATCAACGAGCCCACAGCGCCCATGGCGCCGGCTTCGGTGGGCGTGGCGATGGCATGGTCCATGAAGGGCAGGCCGCCCATGGAGCCCAGCACCGCAAAGATCAGGATGGCCGAGGGAATGATGCCGCGCAGGCACTTGCCCCACAGCGCCCAGCCGTGCAGCGTGCGTGCCGTGCGGGGCAGGCCGGGCACGTACTCGGGGCGGATGCGGCCCAGGATGAAGGTGTAGATGGCGAAGATCAGCACCTGCAGGATGGCCGGGCCCCAGGCGCCCTTGTACATGTCACCCACCGAGCGGCCGAGCTGGTCGGCCATGACGATCAGCACCAGCGAGGGCGGCACCAGCTGCGTGATGGTGCCCGAGGCCGCCAGCACGCCCGTTGCGTAGCGCATGTTGTAGCCATAGCGCATCATCACCGGCAGCGAGATCATGGCCATGGCGATCACCTGGCCGGCCACGGTGCCCGTGATGGCGCCCAGGATGAAGCCCACGATGATGACCGAGTAGCCCAGGCCGCCGCGCACGGGGCCGAACAGCTGGCCCATGGAGTCGAGCATGTCCTCGGCCAGGCCGCATTTCTCCAGCACCGCGCCCATCAGTGTGAAGAAGGGGATGGCCAGCAGCAGGTCATTGGAGAGGATGCCGAACATGTTGATCGGCAGGGTGGACATGAAGTTGGCGGGGAACCAACCCATTTCGATGGCGAAGAAGCCGCTGAACAGGCCCAGCGCCGCGAGCGAAAACGCGACGGGGAAGCCGATCAGCATGATCACGATCAGCCCCGTGAACATGATCGGGGCAAAGTTTTCCATGTGCATTCTGGTGTCGTCCTGGAGAAGTCGGTGGGAGCGGGGCCGGGGTTACTGAACCGGCTTCTCGTAGTGCGTCGTCATCGCGTAGCTGCCGTTGAGATAGGCAACACGCTTGATGATCTCGGCCACGCCCTGCAGGAACATGGCGCCAAAGCCCAGGGGTAGCAGCAGGCCGGCGGGCCAGCGGATCAGTCCGCCGATGTTTCCGGACATCTCCTTGGTCACGAACATGTTCCAGAAGAAGGGCCAGGTCAGCCAGGTGAGCAGGCCCATCACCGGCAGCAGGAAGAAGATCAGGCCGAACAGGTCCACGAAGACCGGCCCCTTGCCGCGCAGCTTGCCGTAGATGATGTCCACGCGCACATGCTCGTTGAGCTTGAGCACCAGCGGCGCGCCCAGCATCACCGTGGTGCCGAACAGGTACCACTGGATCTCCAGCCAGGCGTTGGAGCTCATGTCCAGTCCGTAGCGCGTGACCGCATTGCCTGCGGAGATCAGTGCGGCAGCGAGCACGGCCCAGCCCGCGACCTTGCTGAGTTTGGTGGATACCCAGTCCATGCCCATGGCGAATTTGAGGAGTCCTGACACGCTTGCTCTCCTTGTATGAACAAAAAAATAGGCCCGCTGGGGCCGATGGCTAGATGGAGAGGCTTGCGCCCGCGGGAGCGGTGGAACGTGCCGGGCGTGCCGGTGCCTGGCTTGCGCCGTGGGACTGGGGTGTTGTGCATAGAGCCTGCATGGTGTCTCCAAAGGATAGGCTGTGGGGTCCTTCAAGCGGCGGCCTGTAGGCCTGTGCGCTGCGCTCTTGTCGGCGCCTGGACCGGAAAGCCTGGATTTTACGAAGACCCGCCAGGGTTCGCGGCCGTATCCACCCCCTAAGAAATCGGTAGGAACCCCAGTACACCGGCCTTCAGGGCGGTGAAACCGGCTTGCGCGCCCCCAGTTTGCGGTACAGCGTGGCCCGGCTGATGCCCAGCGCGCGGGCGGCCCGGGTCACATTGCCCTGGGCGTCCTGCAGGGCCTGCTCGATCAGCACGCCCTCGCTGGCGCGCAGCGGGCTGGGCTGGGCGGCGGTGGCCAGCGCTGCCGTGCCCAGCGCAGGCAGCAGCTGGCGCAACTGGGGGCCGGGCTGCACCAGGGCCTGCAGCCGCAGGCCCGACCACAGCGGCAGGCGCAGCGGCTCGTTGGGGCGCTGGCGCGCATGGTCCACCAGCGCCGTCCAGGGCATGGCCAGCAGTTCGCTGCAGTGCAGCGGCTGGCCCGGCAGCGACAGCGGCTGGGGCACGAGCTGGCGCGCCAGGGTATTGCTGCCCGCCACATGCCCTTCGGCGTCCACGGCCAGCAGGCCTTCGCCCTCCTGGCCCAGCGGCCCGCCGGGCCAGTTCAGGTGCAGCAGCAGGGCATGGGGCAGGGCGCGCAGCAGCCGGTCCTCGATGGCGCGGGCGCAGCGCAGCGCCAGGTGCATGAGTTCGGGCCGCTCCGGCACGTCCACGCCCGTGATGTCCAGCATGCCCAGGCAGCGGCCGTCCGGGCCGGACAGCGGCGCACCCGCGCAGCTGTAGTGGCGGTTGGCCTCGAAGAAATGCTCTGCCCGGTGCAGCCAGACGGGGCTGTGCTCGGCCAGGGCCGCGCCAATGGCCGTGGTGCCCACGCCCTGCTCGGACAGGTCCACGCCCACGCGGGCGATGGCCTGCACGCGGATGTCGCTGCGCTCCAGCGGCCCCTGCACCTCCAGCACCGTGCCACGTGCATCGGTCAGCAGGCTGAAGTAGTGCATGGCGCCCACGGCGCCCACCAGCTGGGCCATCACGGGGCGCGCGGCCTGCAGCAGCACCTCCTGGCCATCACGGGTCTGGCGCAGCGCATGCGGCCCCAATGCTTCGTAGACCACGCGCTCGTCCGGGCGGCGGCCTGCCGCCAGGCATCGCTGCCAGGAGCGCCACAGCCAGGGTGCGATGCCGGGCGGTGAACCGGCCAGCGCCTGATCGCCGAAAACCAGGCTGCGGGCCCGGGCGACCTGCTGGTGGCGCGGATCGGCGGGGCAGGGCTGCGCGGCGTCGGGGCTCAGGGCGAACATGGGGCGGGAACTCCTGTGGCTGGCTGGCAAGGGATTGCGAACGGGCTGGCAGGCGGGCACGGTCGAAGCTGGGGCGCAGGCGCAGGCGCAGGCGCAAGCGGTGCGGGCTGCGGCTACGGTGACGACTGTGTCATTTTGAGAATATCCGCGCCGCCCGGCCCGGGCTTGCGGGTCAACCCTAGAACGGGCGCCTGCGGGCAGGGCGACCATGGCAGGCGAGGTTCCCGGCGTTCCCCCACGTTCCAGATCACCGCCGATCACAGGCAGGAGACAGCACGATGAATGTCCAGCTCACCGTCAACGGGCGCGCGCAGCGCATCGACGTTCCGCCCAACACCTTGCTCGTGCATGCGCTGCGCGAGCACCTGCGCCTGACCGGCACGCATGTGGGCTGCGACACCAGCCAGTGCGGGGCCTGCACCGTCATCGTCGACGGCCACGCCGTCAAGTCCTGCGCCATGCTGGCCGTGCAGGCCGAGGGCTGCGAGGTGCGCACCATCGAAGGGCTGGCGGATATCGACGGCGGCCTGCACCCCATGCAGGCGGCCTTCAAGGAGTGCCACGGCCTGCAATGCGGCTTTTGCACGCCGGGCATGGTCATGAGCGCCGTGGACCTGTGCCAGCGCCAGCCGTGCGCGGGCGATCGCGAGATCCGCGAGGCGCTGGAGGGCAACCTGTGCCGCTGCACGGGCTACCAGAACATCGTGGCCGCCGTGAAAAAGGGCAGCCAAGCCATGGCAGGGCCTGCGGCCTGAGCGCCGCAGGTCACCACAAGGAGACAGCCATGGGTGCATCCGACTTTTCCAAGCTCCCCCACATCGGCGAGCCCGTCAAGCGCAAGGAGGACTACCGCTTCCTCACGGGCGCGGGCCAGTACACCGACGACATCGCGCTGGCCGCCCAGGCCCATGCGGTGTTCGTGCGCTCGCCGCACGCGCATGCGCGTGTGCGCTCCGTTTCCACCGATGCGGCCAAGGCCGCGCCCGGCGTCATCGGCGTGCTCACGGGCGCCGATGTGGCGGCCGACAAGATCAACGGCCTGCCCTGCGGCTGGCTGATCACCAGCACCAACGGCGAGCCCATGAAGGAGCCGCCGCACCCCATCCTGGCGCTGGACACCGTGCGCTACGTGGGCGACCAGGTCGCCATGGTCGTGGCCGAGACGCTGGAGCAGGCACGCGACGCGGCCGAGCTGGTGGAGGTGGACTACGACCCGCTGCCCGCCGTGGTGCTGGTGGCCGACGCCGCGGCCGGCAGCGTGCCCGGCGCGGTGGTGCACGACATCGCCCCCGACAACCACTGCTACAAATGGGCCATCGGCGACAAGGCCGCCGTGGATGCCGTGTTTGCGGGCGCTGCCCACATCGCCCAACTGGACCTGGTCAACAACCGGCTGATTCCCAACGCCATGGAGCCGCGCGCGGCCATCGGCAGCTACAGCCGCGCCAATGACGAGTACACGCTGTACGTGGCCAACCAGAACCCGCACGTCGAGCGGCTGCTGATGACGGCCTTCGTCATGGGCCTGCCCGAGCACAAGGTGCGCGTGATCGCGCCCGACGTGGGCGGCGGCTTCGGCTCCAAGATCTTCCTGTATGCCGAGGATGTCTGCCTGACCTGGGGTGCGCGAAAGCTCAACCGCAACATCAAGTGGACAGCCGACCGCAGCGAGTCCTTCCTCACCGATGCCCATGGCCGCGACCACGTCAGCCATGCCGAGATGGCCATGGACGCCAGCGGCAAGTTCCTGGCCATGCGCGTGCACACGGATGCCAACCTGGGCGCCTACCTGAGCACCTTCGCCAGCGCCGTGCCCACCATCCTCTATGCCACCTTGCTGGCCGGCCAGTACGCCACGCCCCAGGTCTATGTGGAAGTCGATGCCTGGTTCACCCACACCGCCCCCGTCGATGCCTACCGGGGCGCGGGCCGGCCCGAGGCCACCTACCTGCTGGAGCGCCTGGTCAGCCGCTGCGCCTGGCAGCTGAACCTGACCCAGGCCGAGATCCGGCGGCGCAACTTCGTCACCAGCTTCCCCTACCAGACGCCTGTGGCCCTGCAGTACGACGTGGGCGACTATGGCGCCTGCATGGACAAGGCCGAGGCCCTGGCCGACGTGGCCGGCTTTGCCGCGCGCCGGGCCGACAGCGAGGCGCGGGGCCTCAGGCGCGGCCTGGGCTACAGCAGCTACATCGAGGCCTGCGGCCTGGCGCCCAGCAACATCGCGGGCGCCCTGGGCGCGCGGGCCGGCCTGTTCGAATGCGGCGAGGTGCGCGTGCACCCCACGGGCAGCGTCACCGTGTTCACGGGCTCGCACAGCCACGGCCAGGGGCACGAGACCACCTTTGCCCAGGTGGTGGCCGCGCGCCTGGGGATACCCGTGGAAAACGTGGACATCGTCCACGGCGACACGGGCCGTGTGCCCTTCGGCATGGGCACCTATGGCTCGCGCTCCATCAGCGTGGGCGGCGCGGCCATCATGAAGGCGCTGGACAAGATCGAGGCCAAGGCCAAGAAGATCGCGGCCCACCTGATGGAGGCCAGCGACGCCGACATCGACTTCGCGGGCGGCGAGTTCACGGTGCGCGGCACGGACAAGAAAATCCCCTTTGCCCAGATCGCGCTCACCGCCTATGTGCCGCACAACTACCCGCTGGACAAGCTGGAGCCCGGCCTCAACGAAACCGCCTTCTACGACCCCACCAACTTCACCTTCCCAGCAGGCACCTACATCTGCGAGGTCGAGGTGGACCCGGCCACGGGTGTGGTGCGCGTGGACCGCTTCAGCGCCGTGGACGACTTCGGCACCATCATCAATCCCATGATCGTCGAGGGCCAGGTGCACGGCGGCGTGGCCCAGGGCATAGGCCAGGCGCTGCTGGAAAACTGCGTCTACGACCGCGAGACCGGCCAACTGCTCACCGGCAGCTTCATGGACTACGCCATGCCGCGCGCCGACGATTTCCCCGAGTTCAAGCTCGGCACCGTCTGCACGCCCTGCACGCACAACCCGCTGGGCACCAAGGGCTGCGGCGAGGCGGGGGCCATCGGCTCGCCGCCCGCCGTCATCAATGCCGTGCTCGACGCACTGCACCCCCTGGGTGTCAGGGACCTGGACATGCCGGCCAGCCCGCACCGTGTCTGGTCGGCCATCGACGCCGCAGCCACCTCCTGAGGAGAGCGCCATGTACGCATTCACCTATGAAGCCCCGGGCACCACGGCCGACGCCGCCGCGCTGGCCGCGCAGGGAGGCCAGTACCTGGCCGGCGGCCAGAGCCTGCTGCCATCGATGCGCCTGCGCCTGGCGCGGCCCGAACAGATCGTGGACCTGAACCGCGTCCAGGGCCTGGCCGGCATCGCCGTCAACGGCCAGACCGTGGAAATCCGCGCCATGACGCGCCATGCCGACGTGGCCGCCAACCCGCAGGTCCAGGCCGCCATCCCGGCCCTGGCCGAGCTGGCCGGCGGCATCGGCGACCGCCAGGTGCGTGCGCGCGGCACCATCGGCGGCTCGCTGGCCAACAACGACCCCGCTGCCTGCTACCCCAGCGCCGTGCTGGGCCTGGGCGCCACCGTCGTCACCGACCGGCGCGAGATCGCGGCCGACGACTTCTTCCAGGGCATGTACACCACGGCGCTGGGCAGCGGCGAGCTGATCACGGCCGTGCGCTTTCCCGTGCCGAAGAAGGCCGCGTACCTCAAGTTCAAGCAGCCCGCCTCGCGCTTCGCCCTGGTGGGCGTCTTCGTCGCCCAGACCGACAGCGGCGTGCGCGTGGCCATCACGGGCGCCGGGCTCAGCGTGTTCCGCCATGCGGGGCTGGAGGCCGCGCTCAACCAGAGCTTCACGCCCGACGCAGCCGCCCAGGTGTTGATCGACCATGCCGACCTCAACAGCGACCTGCATGCCAGCGCGCGCTACCGGGCGCAGTTGATCAGCGTGCAGACGCAGCGTGCGGTATCGCAGTTGCTCGGGTGACACGGCGGATGCCTTCCGAGCAAGCCATTGCCTCCATAGACGCCCTGGTCGCCGCGCTGCAGGCCGAAGGCTATTTCGCCGACCGGCGCCTGGCCACGGCCGTCTTCCTGGCCCTGCGGCTGCAGCGGCCGCTGCTGCTGGAGGGCGAGCCCGGCGTGGGCAAGACCGCGCTGGCCCAGGCGCTGGCACGCGTGCTGGCGCGCCGCCTGATCCGGCTGCAGTGCTATGACGGCATGGAGCAGCGCGAGGCGCTGTATGAATGGAACTACGCGGCCCAGCTGCTGCACCTGCGTGCGGCCGAGCTGGCCTCGACGCAGCCCGCGGCCGCACCGCAGCAGGACCGACTGCAGCGCGCCGAGCAGGAGGTCTACCAGGAGCGCTACCTGGTGAGCCGCCCGCTGCTGCAGGCCCTGCAGCAGCCCGAGCCCGGCGCCGTGCTGCTGATCGACGAGATCGACCGTGCCGACGAGCCCTTCGAGGCCTTCCTGCTCGAGTACCTGGGCGAGTACCAGGTCAGCATTCCCGAGCTGGGCACGGTGGCGGCGCGCGTGCCGCCCGTGACCGTGCTCACCAGCAACCGCACGCGCGACCTGCACGACGCCGTCAAGCGCCGCTGCCTCTACCACTGGCTGGACTATCCCGGGCGCGAGCGCGAGCTGGCCATCGTGCGCGCCCTGGTGCCCGGGGCCGGGCAGGCCCTGACCGCCCAGGTGGCGAGCTTCGTGGGACGGCTGCGCAGCCAGCCCTTTGCCGACGCCTTCCAGCGGGTGCCCGGCATTGCCGAAAGCGTGGAATGGGCCAAGGCACTGGTGGCGCTGGACACCCTGGTGGTCGATCCCGAAGTCGTGCACGACACGGCCGGCATCCTCTTCAAGCAGCGCGAGGACGTGGCCGCGCTCACGCCCGAGCGGCTGCAGCAACTGCTGGCGCCGGAGCCCGCGCCGTGACGGCTGGTGCAGCCGGTGCCGCCGGTGCCGCCGGTGCCGCCGATCGGGGCGAGCGCACCAGCTGGCTGGGCGATGCGCGCAGCGGCAAGCTGGCAGGCAACCTGGTCGGCTTTGCGCGTGCGCTGCGCCGCGCGGGCGTGCCTGTGGATGGCGGGCGCATGGCGCTGGCCCAGCAGGCCCTGTCCCTGGTCGGCCTGGCGCGCGAGGACATGGCCGCAGCGCTGGAGGCCGTATTTGTGAGCAACGCCCAGGACCGCGCCGTGTTCCGCGAACTGTTCGACGCCTACTTCCGCAATCCCGATGTGGCCCGGCAACTGCTGGCCCAGTTGCTGCCACAGGCGCCCCTGCCGTCCGCGCCGCGCCACCGCCCGCGCGTGCAGGAAGCCCTGTCGCCCCGCCAGGCAGGCGAGGGCAGGGCCGCCGTCGACGAAGAGCTGAAGCTGGACGCCGCCATGACGGCCAGCGAGCGCCACCGCCTGCGCCATGCCGACTTCAACCAGCTCAGCGCCAGCGAATACCTGCTGGTGCAGCGCCTGGCCCGGGACATTGCCCTTCCCTTGCCCCGCTACCGCAGCCGCCGCACGCGCACCGGCCAGCGCGGCGCGGTGCCCGACTGGGCTGCCAGCCTGCGCGCGGCATCGCACCATGGCGGCGAAATGCTGCAGCTGCTGCGGCGCGAACGGCGGCGCCTGCCGCTGCCCTGGCTGGCCCTGGTCGATGTCTCGGGCTCCATGGAGCGCTATGCGCGGCTGTTGCTGGCCTTCCTGCACGCGGCCACCAGCACGCAGCGCCATGCGGGCCTGCGCCGCCAGGTCTTCAGCTTCGGCACCGAGCTGCGCGACCTGGGCCCGGCCTTTGCCCAGGCCGATACCGACGCCATGCTCGAGCGCGCCAACGCCGCCATTGCCGACTTTGGCGGCGGCACGCGCCTGGGCAGCAGCCTGGGCGAACTGCGCCGCCTGCATGCGCGCCACCGGGTTTCAGGCCTGGTGGGCCGGCGCACCCTGGTGCTCATCATCAGCGACGGCCTGGACACCGGCGATGCCGCCGAGCTGGACCGCGAACTGGCCTGGCTGCGCCGCCACAGCGCGCGGCTGCTGTGGCTCAACCCGCTGCTGCGCTTTGACGGGTATGCCCCACTGGCCCAGGGGGCAGCCGTGCTGCATCGTCATGCCCATGCCATGCTTGCGGTACACAACCTGGAATCGTTGCAGCAGCTGGCCGGTCACCTGGCGCGGCTGCTGGCGGCGCCAGGCCGCTGAGCCGCTTGCGGCCACCCCCATCGCAGAAAGGAATTGCCATGGAAATGCAAGCCAGCCGTTCCCTTGCCGTCAGCCAGCAGCAGGCCTGGGAGGCGCTCAACGATCCTGAAACGCTCAAGGCCTGCCTGGCCGGCTGTGACCGCTTCGAACCCCTGGGCGATGACCAGTACGCCGTGGGCATGGCGGTCAAGGTGGGGCCGGTATCGGCCAAGTTCAGCGGCAAGGTCACGCTGTCCGACATCACGCCGCCCGAGCGCTACCGCATCGCCTTTGAAGGCCAGGGCGGCGTGGCCGGCTTCGGCAAGGGCGAGGCCGACGTCACCCTCACCCCCGAGCCCGACGACGCCGCAGGCCAGCCGCGCTGCCTGCTCAGCTACAGCGTGCAGGCCCAGGTCGGCGGCAAGATCGCCCAGCTGGGCCAGCGGCTGATCGACGGCGCCGCCCGCAACATGGCCGACGACTTCTTCGCGCGATTCGACACGCTGATGCAGCAGCGCCACCCGCGCGCGCCCGCAGCGCCTGCCGATGCAGGCGACACCGCCGACCTGTCCCACCTGCCTGCCGGCCTGGCCGATGAAACCGGCCACATCGAGCCCACCGTGGACGCCCAGGCCTGGGAGCACGACGCCGCAGCCGGCGTGGCCACGCCGCTGGATGCCGCACCGGCCACCGAGGCCGAGGAACGCTCGCGCCGCGCCATCCCGCTGTGGTGCTGGGGGCTGGCCATCGTCGTCGTCCTCGGGGCTGGCTGGCTGCTTTCGCGGTACTAGGGCGCTCCCCCTGAGCGGCTGCGCCGCTTCCCCCTCTCTCTCGCTTCGCGGGAGGGGGACGACGCCCTCGCCGCGAGGCGGCTCTTGCTCGGCGTCTCTGGCCTCAGATTTGTTGTGGCTTCTATGCTTCGCCCTGCGCTACCAAGCCCTTTTTACATGCTGCTGCACCCTTCTTGATGCAGAGAGACAATAGCCGCCGAAAAACGCCAGGCGCCCAGCTGCACAGGCAAGCCAGGTGCCGGCGTGGAGATTTGCAATGGAAAACCTGGATGTTCATGTTCTGCGCCACCTCGCGCAATGGCGCGCTCAGGGCGAGCGCGCGCTGCTGGCCACGGTGGTGCGTACCTGGGGCTCGTCGCCCCGGCCCATCGGCTCCATCATGGCGCTGGGGGCCTCGGGCGCCGTGGTCGGCTCCGTGTCCGGCGGCTGCATCGAGGACGACCTGATCGCCCGCTACAGCCATGCCTCGGACGCCGACGCCCTGCGCGACGGCGCGCCCCGGCTGCTGCGCTACGGCGTCAGCGCCGACGAGGCCCACCGCTTCGGCCTGCCCTGCGGCGGCACGCTGGAGCTGCTGCTCGAATTCAATCCCGACGCTGCTGCGCTGCAGCAACTCGTCCAATGGCTGGACGAAGGCCGCATGGTGCGGCGCACCGTGGACAAGGCAACCGGCCAGGTCGTCCAGCAGGTCAGCGACGCGCCCGAGCCGCTGGTGCATGACGGGCAGCAGGTCGCCAACAGCTTCGGGCCCGAGTACCGCATGCTGCTCATCGGCGCAGGCCAGCTGTCCGAATACCTGGCCACCATGGCGCTGTTCAACGGCTTTGCGGTCACCGTCTGCGACCCGCGCGAGGAATACAGCCGCCACTGGAGCGTGGCCGGCGTGCAGCTGTCGCGCGAGATGCCCGACGACCTCGTGCGCACCATGCGCGCCGATGCGCGCACCTGCATCATCGGCCTCACGCACGACCCCAAGCTCGACGACCTGGCCCTCATGGAAGCCCTGGAATCCCCGGCCTTCTACGTCGGCGCCATCGGCTCGCGCCGCAACACCGCGCTGCGCCTGCAGCGCCTGAGCGAGCACTTCGGCCTGGGCGACGCGCAACTGGCGCGCCTGCGTGGCCCCATCGGCCTGTACATAGGCAGCAAGACGCCTCCCGAAATCGCCGTCAGCATCATGGCCGAGGTCCTGGCCGCCAAGAACGGCGTGGCCCTGCCGCGCGGCATGACCGTGGAAGAAGGCAAGCTCGCCGCAGCCCAGCCCCCGCAGCCGCTGGAGGATGACGGGTCCGAGGGCATCACGCCCTTGGTGTGCGGGGTGGGGTAGACGGGGCGCCGCAGGCGGGTGGAATGGGGCTGCAGTGACGGGAGTTGAGACGCTATATTGATCGATCTTCTTTCATAGAGGGAGGCGATCATGTGTTTGGCTGGGAATGAGGCCGGCTTGCCCGGCACGATTGTCGGCAATCCTGTAGCGAAATGGTTCGGAGGCGCGGCGTGAGCGGCGCTCGTCCGCTGGCTGCCGGCCTGACCGCCAGCCTCTCCGTGGCAACAGGCTATCTGCCGATTGCTTTTTCCTTTGGCGTGGCGGCCGTTCAGGCGGGTCTTGCTCCATCCATTGCGGTGCTGGCTTCCGTGCTGGTCTATGCCGGAGCCAGCCAGTTCCTGCTGATTTCGTTGCTGGCTTCGGGAGCCGGGCTGTGGACCGCTTTGCCCACGGTGCTGTTGATGAATGCGCGGCATGTGCTGTATGGCCCGGCCCTGCAGGTGGTGCTGGGGCCGCGGCAGCGCCTGGCCACGCCCTGGTTGGCCTTTGGCCTGACCGACGAAGTGTTTGCCACCGCCATGAGCAAGATGCAGGGCGTGCCAGAGGCCGAGCGCGAGCACTGGTTTCTGGGCTTGCAACTTGGCGCCTACGCGGCCTGGGTGGGCGGCACGGTGATGGGGGTGACGCTGGTGGGCGAGGTGGATCGGTGGCCGGCAGCCGTCCGCGAGGGGCTGGCCTTCGTTCTGCCGGCGTTGTTCTTTGCGCTGCTGCTGGAGGCGGGGGTGCTGCGCTGGTGGCGTGCGGTGCTCACGGCCGCCGTGGTCGCTGCGGTGCTGGTTTGCTTCATTCCGGGCTACCACGCCCTGGCGCTGGCGATCCTGTGCGGTGCGCTGGCGCATGCGGCCACGGCCGATAGGGGCTGATCACCATGTCGTACACATTCTGGATCTTGCTGTTGTGCGGTGCCGGCACCTTTGGCCTGCGCTGGTTGCCGTTGTGGCAGGCACGCCGCAGAGGGCACTCTGCACGGGCGTCCCGGAAGGTGCAGAGGTGGCTGGCGGGTGTCGGGCCCGCCGCCATCGCTGCCCTGTTCGTGGTGTCAACCTGGGGGCTGTTGGCCAGCGATGTCCGCTGGGGGCGGGTGGCCGTGATCGCCCTGGCGCTGCTGGCCATCTGCCTCGCACGCCTGGTGCGGGGAGGCATTGCCATGCCGACCTTGGCTGGTGCGCTGACCTACGGCCTGTTGGCCCATGTCAAGCCCTGGTGATGTCAGTGCGGCTGGGCATGGAAGGCCTTGTTGGCAATCTTCCAGCCGGCCTCGGTCTTGAGCAGCACGAAGTAGTCGATGAAGGTGATGGCACCGTGCACCAGGGTGATCTTGGCGCTGGCCGCCGTGCCGCCGATGTCGATGGCGTCGATGCTGCGGCGGCGCGTGGCCTCGTCGGCGGCGGGCTGGCCCTTGAAGCGGGCGCAATAGGTGTCGATGTCCCAGGAGGTCAGCGGGCCTTCTCGCACGCTTTCGATGCGGGCGGTGGGCATGAAGGCGGCGCGCATGTGGGCGCTGTTGTCCTCGGCATGGCCGCGCATGTACAGCTCCAGCGGCACGCGCACGGCGGCTTCTTCGGGGTGGTCGGTCAGGCGTGGGTTGGCAGTCGTCATGGTGTTCTCCTGGGACGGATGGATGGCGGCCTGCGCTTGCAGGCCGGCGGCCGCGCATCGTAGCCACAAGCGCGGGGGGCAGTCCAACCGGGGGCGAGGCGCGGCCCGCGCCGGGGTGCGGTGCAATGCCTTGTTTTCAATGGACTTTCGGGCTGATGCGCCCCGCATTGGCCGTGCCTGGGTCAACAGTGTTTTGAGCGCCGTGCCCTGTCTGAGACCCTGCCGACGGGTGCCCGACCTGTTCCGAAAACGACCATGTCAGAGCGGGTAAAGCCGGGGTAAAGCGGGGGTAATGCCTGCGTAAAACGGCGATCTGCCTCGTTTTGGAGAGCATGGGACTGGCTACCATAGCCGCATCCGCCGCCGTTCCCTGTTCTGGGGCCGGACCCACGGTTTCCTCCCACGACTTCCCGCAGTGACCATGAAACGCCTGTCAAGCAGCCCCTTTGTTGCAGATGCCCACGGCGTACGCCAGCGCGGCCGGGTACGGCCCGCCCTGATGTGGGGCGTGGTGGCACTGGCCCTGGTGGCGGGGGGTGGGCTGTGGTGGTGGAACAAGCGGGCGCCAGCGCAGGGCGAGCAGGCCTCGGCCGGTGCGCCCGGCCCGGGTGGCGGGCGTGCGGGAGGCGGGCGGCGCGGCCCCGGCGGGCCGGGTGGGCCTGGCGGCCCCGGCGCCATGGGTGCCCAGGCGCAGCCGGTGTCCGTGGGCGTGGTGGAGCGGCGTGATATGCGCGTGCTGATCAGCGCCATCGGCACCATGAACCCGCGCGCCACGGCCGTGGTGCGCGCCAAGGTGTCGGGCGAGTTGCTGCGCCTGCATTTCAAGGAAGGCGACGAGGTCAAGGCCGGCCAGCTACTGGCCGAGATCGATCCGCGCAGCTTCCAGGCCAGCTTCAACCAGATCCAGGGCACGCTGCAGCGCGACCAGGCGCTGCTCAAGAACGCCCAGCTGGACCTGCAGCGCTACAAGGAGCTGCAGGCCCAGGATTCCATTGCCGGCCAGCAGGTCGATACCCAGGCTGCGCTGGTGCGCCAGTACCAGGGCACGGTGGCCGCCGACCAGGCCCAGGCCGATGCGGCCAAGCTGCAACTGAGCTACACGCGCATCACGGCGCCCATTGCGGGCCGGCTGGGCCTGCGCCAGGCCGACCGGGGCAATGTGGTCAACCCTTCGGATGCCAACGGCATCGTCACCATCACCCAGGTCAAGCCCATCGACGCGGTGTTCTCCGTGCCCGAGGCCCATGTGGGCACTCTGGCGCGGCGCCTGGCCGAGGGGCGCGAGCTGCCCGTGGAGCTGTGGGACCGTGACCTGAAGCAGCAACTGGGGCGCGGCAGCCTCAATGCGGTGGACAACAGCATCGACATCGCCACCGGCACCATCAAGGCCAAGGCCGCTTTCGACAATGCCGAGAGCCGGCTGTTCGCCAACCAGTTCGTCAACGTCAAGCTGGAAGTGGACCGGCTGGAGCAGGCGCTGACCGTGCCGACCACGGCCGTGCAGAACAACTACGTCTATCTGGTCCAGGAGGATGGCACGGTGACGCAGCGGCGCATTGCCGTGGGCGTGACCGATGGCGACCGGGTGAGCGTCAAGGGCGAACTCAAGCCTGGCGAGCAGGTGGTGGTGGACGGCATTGACCGCCTGCGCGAAGGCGCCAAGGTCACGGTGATCGAGCCCGACAAGGTGCAGAAGGTGGACCAGGCCGTGCAGGATGCCTCCGGCCAGCCGCGCGGCATGCGCAACCTGCCGCCCGATGTGCGCGCCAAGCTGGCGACCATGAACCCCGACGAGCGCAAGGCCTACCTGCAGAAGCTGCGTGCCGAGCGCGGTGGGCAGCGCAATGGGGGTAACGGCGGCAACGTGACCGCGCCGGCGGCCGAAGGCTCCGCGCCCGCAGGCCGGTCGCCGGCACCGTCGCCCGGATCGCCCCAGCCTTCGCCCGGCCCGGCACCTGCCGCGCCCTCTGCGCCTGCTGCTCCGGCGGCTCCCGCTCCGGCCGGGCGCTGAGCAGCGCCCCGGCACCTGAAGACTGCAAGCCCTTCCAGGCGGCCCCATGAATCTTTCCCGCATCTTCATCCTGCGACCCGTC
Organism: Delftia sp. SD018; assembly: GCF_017355445.1. Classification (NCBI taxonomy): domain Bacteria; kingdom Pseudomonadati; phylum Pseudomonadota; class Betaproteobacteria; order Burkholderiales; family Comamonadaceae; genus Delftia; species Delftia sp. SD018. The sequence continues at coordinate 2,889 of NZ_JADDRN010000014.1, read as the reverse complement.
GCCACCTCGCTGCTGATGGTGGCGGTGCTGATCGCCGGCCTGCTGGCCTACCGGCTGTTGCCGATTTCGGCCCTGCCCGAGGTGGACTACCCCACCATCCAGGTCACCACGCTGTACCCCGGTGCCAGCCCCGACGTGATGACCTCCAACGTCACCGCGCCGCTGGAGCGCCAGCTCGGCCAGATGCCGGGGCTGTCGCAGATGTCGTCCACCAGCTCGGGCGGCGCCTCGGTGATCACGCTGCGCTTTGCGCTGGACATGGCCATGGACGTGGCCGAGCAGCAGGTGCAGGCCGCCATCAACGCGGGCTCCAACCTGCTGCCCAGCGACCTGCCCATGCCCCCGCTGTACAGCAAGGTCAACCCGGCGGATGCGCCCATCCTCACGCTGGCCATCACCTCGCCCTCGCTGCCGGTGATCCGCGTCAATGACCTGGTGGAAAACCGCCTGGCGCCCAAGCTCTCGCAGGTCAACGGCGTGGGCCTGGTGGCGATTGCCGGTGGGCGCCGGCCTGCCGTGCGCATCCAGGCCAACCCGACGGCGCTGGCCGGCCTGGGCATGACGCTGGACGATGTGCGCACCGCCATCGCCGCGGCCAACGTCAAGCAGGCCAAGGGCGGCTTCGACGGCCCGGCGCGCGCCTCCACCATCGATGCCAACGACCAGCTGCAGTCGGCGGCCGAGTACCGCAACCTCATCATCGCCTTCAAGAACGGCCTGCCCGTGCGCCTGTCCGACATCGCCCAGACCGTGGACGATGCAGAGAACACGCGCCTGGCCGCCTGGGCCGGCACGCCCGAGGGCGGTTCGCGCGCAGGCGTGATCCTCAACATCCGGCGCCAGCCCGGCGCCAACGTGATCGAGACGGTGGACCGCATCAAGGCGCTGCTGCCCCAGCTCAAGGAGACGCTGCCGGCCTCGCTGGACGTGCAGGTGCTGACCGACCGCACGGTGACCATCCGCGCCTCGGTCAACGACATGCAGCTGGAGCTGATGCTGGCCATCGCCCTAGTGGTGGCGGTGATCTTCGTCTTCCTGCGCAGCGCCTCGGCCACGCTGATCCCGAGCTTTGCCGTGCCGCTGTCGCTGATCGGCACCTTCGGCGTGATGTACCTGGCTGGCTTTTCGATCAACAACCTCACGCTGATGGCGCTGACGATCTCCACCGGCTTCGTGGTGGACGATGCCATCGTGATGATCGAGAACATCGCGCGCTTCGTGGAAAAGGGCGAGCCGCCCATGCAGGCCGCGCTCAAGGGCGCCAAGCAGATCGGCTTCACCATCATCTCGCTGACGATTTCGCTGATCGCCGTGCTGATCCCGCTGCTGTTCATGGGCGACGTGGTGGGGCGGCTGTTCCACGAGTTCGCCATCACCATGGCGGTGGCCATCCTGATCTCGGCCGTGGTCTCGCTGACGCTCACGCCCATGCTGTGCGCACGGCTGCTGCGCCACCAGCCCGAAGGGGCCGAGGAAGAGCGGCATGGCCGCCTGTACCACGCCACGGGCCGTTTCTTCGACCGCACCATTGCCGGCTACGGCCGCATCCTCACCTGGGTGCTGGACCGCCGGGGCCTGACCTGGATCGTCTTCCTGGCCACGCTGGCCGTGACCGTGCTGCTGTACTTTGCCGTGCCCAAGGGCTTCTTCCCCGACCAGGACACGGGCACCATCCAGGCCACGACCGAGGCCGACCAGTCCATCTCCTTTGCCGCCATGGCCGAGCGCCAGCAGGCCCTGGCCGAGCTGCTGCTCAAGGACCCGGCCGTGCAGAGCATCTCGTCCTTCATCGGCGTCGATGGCAGCAACACCACGCTGAACACGGGCCGGCTGCTGATCGACCTCAAGCCCCATGGCCAGCGCGATGGCGTGCCCGCCGTGCTGCGCCGCCTGTCCGACGATGCTCTGCAGATCCCGGGCATACGCCTGTACGCCCAGCCCGTGCAGGACCTGACCATCGAGGACCGCGTGGCGCGCACCCAGTACCAGCTGCTGATGTCCTCGCCCGACATGGCGCAGCTGACCACCAGCACCCAGGCCCTGGTCGAGCGCATGCACGACCTGCCCGAGCTGGTGGACGTGGGCAGCGACCTGCAGAACCAGGGCCTGCAGGCCTTCGTGCAGATCGACCGGGCCCAAGCCAGCCGGCTGGGCGTGACGGTCGCGGCCATCGACACGGCGCTGTACAACGCCTTCGGCCAGCGGCTGATCTCCACCATCTTCACGCAGTCCAACCAGTACCGCGTGGTGCTGGAAGTGGCGCCGCAGTTCAAGATCGGGCCCGAGTCGCTGCAGGCCATCTATGTGGCCTCCAGCGCGGGCGCGCCCGTGCCGCTGTCCTCGGTGGCCACGGTCAGCGAGCGGCCCATGGCCCTGGCCGTGAACCATGTGGGCCAGCTGCCCGCCGCCACCATCTCGTTCAACACCGCGCCCGGCGTGTCGCTGGGCCATGCGGTCAAGGCCGTGCAGGACCTGATGGCACAGCTGCGCACCGAGGGCCATATGCCGCTGTCGGTGGACGCCGCCTTCCAGGGCGCGGCCCTGGCCTTCCAGGCCTCGCTGTCCAACACGCTGCTGCTGGTGCTGGCGGCCGTGATCACCATGTACATCGTGCTGGGCGTGCTCTATGAGAGCACCATCCACCCGGTGACCATCCTGTCCACGCTGCCCTCGGCCGGCGTGGGCGCGCTGCTGGCCCTGCTGCTGGCGGGGCTGGACCTGGACATCATCGCCATCATCGGCATCGTGCTGCTGATCGGCATCGTCAAGAAGAACGCGATCATGATGATCGACTTCGCGCTGGAGGCGCAGCGCGAGGAGGGACACACGCCGCGCGAGGCCATCTACCAGGCCTGCCTGCTGCGGTTCCGGCCTATCCTGATGACGACT